>NZ_QKSX01000001.1:0-390029 GCF_003234305.1 Curtobacterium sp. MCLR17_055 | reverse complement strand
GACGGCCCGGGTCGCGAGCCGCGCGCGGATGCGGCCGATGGTGGGCGGGCCGGGCGGGTCGGTGCGGCCGCTCGTCAGACCGATCGAGACGCCGGCGAGGACCGCGAACAGCGTGGACGGGCGCCCGTGGGCGACGGCGGTCCAGGTGGCCGGGTCGGTCCAGTCGAGCTGCTCCGCGATGCCGCCGATGTGTGCGGCCATCATGCCGAGCAGCGCGACCGCACGGGCCACGTCGACGCCCTGCAGCCGCATCCCCGACGCGGACGCGCCCCGCACCGCTGTGGGCGGGACGGGGCGCGTGTCGGTCATGGTCGTCAGCTCGTCGGGGTGTCGACGCGTCCGAGCGAGACCTCGATCATCTCGTCGCGCGGCACCACCTTGATGCGCTCGCGCCCGTCGACCGCGCCGAGCGCCTGCTCGTGGGTGTCGAGGTGGTGCCAGCCCTCGAGGTCGGTGTACTCGACACCGCGCTCGCGGAGCAGGGCCGGGATCGCCTCGTCGGAGGGGTCCTCCGGGGTCCACCAGCTCGCCTGGTCGTTGACGATGTGCTGCACCGTCTCCATCGCGTCGGACTTCGTGTGTCCGATGAGCCCGACCGGACCGCGCTTGATCCAGCCGGTGGCGTACACCCCGGGGATCTGCTGGTTGTCGTCGTCGAGGACCTGGCCCTCGTGGTTCGGGATGACACCGTGGCGCTCGTCGAACGGCACACCGGGCAGCGGGGAACCGAAGTACCCGACCGCGCGGTAGGCGGCCTGGATCGGGATCTCGCGGATCTCGCCGGTGCCCTCGACGCCGCCCTCGCCGTTCGGCCGGGTGCGCTCGTAGCGGATGGCGGTCAGCTTGCCCTGCTCGTCGCCGACGAACTCGATCGGCTTCGCGTAGAAGTGCAGGTGGAGCCGGCGGCTGGCCTGGCCGACCTCGCGCGTGCGCCACTGCTCGAGGACACGGTTGATCACCATGACCTGCTTGTTCGTCGCGATCGCGGTCTTCGAGGCCTCGTCGTGGTCGAAGTCCTCGTCGTAGACCACCATGTCGACGTCACGGACCTCGCCGAGCTCGCGCAGCTCGAGCGGCGTGAACTTCACCTGCGCCGGACCACGGCGGCCGAAGACGTGCACGTCCGTGACGGGCGAGGCCTTGAGGCCCTCGTACACGTTCGCGGGGATCTCGGTCGGCAGCAGGTCGTCGGCGTGCTTCGCCAGGATGCGCGAGACGTCGAGGGCGACGTTGCCGACGCCGATGACCGCGACGCTCTCGGCGTTCAGCGGCCAGGTGCGCGGGACGTCCGGGTGGCCGTCGAACCAGCTCACGAACTCGGCGGCGCCGTACGAGCCGTCGAGGTCGACACCGGGGATGTCGAGGTCGGCGTCCTTGATCGCGCCGGTCGAGAACACGACCGCGTTGTAGTGCTTCTTGAGGTCCTCGAGGGTGATGTCCTCGCCGTAGCGGACGTTGCCGAACAGCCGGACGACACCGCGGTCGAGGACGTCACGCAGGGCGTTGATGATGCCCTTGATGCGCGGGTGGTCGGGGGCGACGCCGTAGCGGACCAGACCGTAGGGCGCGGGGAGCTGCTCGAACAGGTCGATCGACACGTCGTAGCCGTGGGCCTCGCGCAGCAGGATGTCCGCGGCGTAGATGCCGGCCGGGCCGGCGCCGACGATGGCGAGTCGGAGGGTGGGCACTGATCGTCTCCAGTTCGTTCGGGTGGGGGTTCCCGGGGGGCCTCCCGACCGGGCCGCAGTGCGTGCGCCGTCGGGAGGGGTGTTCAACGGCTTCGGTCGACGACGGAGTCCGCGAAGCGGGTGAGTGCCCGTTTCACGGTGCCGTCGGGGAGCGGGGCGAGGGCGGCGACGGCTTCGCGGGCCCAGGCGACGGCGACGGCTCGGGTCGCCGCGGTGGCCTCGTGCTCGCGGAGTGCGGCGACGGCCGACTGGTACGGCGCGGAGTCGACCACGTCGTCGGGTGCACCGTTGACGTCACGCTCGATGCGCTCGACCAGGTGCTGCGCGGACGGGTCGGTCGCGGCCATCCGGCGCAGCTGCAGGACCGGCAGGGTGTCGACGCCGGCACGCAGGTCGTTGCCGGCGATCTTGCCGGTCTTGTCCGTCGCGGGGGCGAGGTCGATGACGTCGTCGACGAGCTGGAAGGCCACGCCGACCTTCTCGCCGAAGGTACCGACGGCGTCGAGGTAGGCGCGGTCGGCATCGGAGAACATCACGCCGGCGCGGGCGGCGGTGGCGATGAGCGAACCGGTCTTGTCGCTGAGCACCTGGATGTAGTGCTCGAGCGGGTCGTCGTCCGGCTGCGGCCCCGTGGTCTCGTGCAGCTGCCCCATGCAGAGGCGCTGGAAGGTCTCGGCCTGCATCCGGATGCCCTCGGTGCCGAGGTCGGCAGTGATGAGGCTGGCGCGGGCGAAGAGCAGGTCACCGGTCAGGATCGCCACGTTGTTGCCGTAGGTGATCTGCGCGGCGGGGACCCCGCGGCGCACGGGCGCTTCGTCCATGACGTCGTCGTGGTACAGCGACGCCAGGTGCGTGGTCTCGATGCTCACCGCGGCCTTGACCACGGCGTCCGTCACGCCGTCACCGAGCTGGGCGATGAGGAGCGTCAGGGTCGGACGGATGCGCTTGCCACCGGCGGACAGCAGGTACCGGCTGGTGGTGTCGGCGAGGGTGTCGGTGGAGCGCATGGCGTCCTCGAGCCCCTGCTCGACGAGTTCGAGCCCGTCGTCGACCGCGGAGATGAAGCGTCGGTCGGCGGGCGTGGCGAACAACCGCTCGCCGATGCCCAGCGATGCGCGCAGGCTCGGCGCGCGACGTGCGACCGGGACGCTCGGATTCAAGTGCTGCTCCGTCTTCGGGGGTGGTGACCGGTCAGTCGGCGGCCGGGTCGACGCGCGGCTGCTCGCCGGTGTTCTGGTGGTCACGGCGGGCCTTCGCACGCCGTGCCGCGGACTCGCGCACCGTGTCGGCGACGGGCTTGCGGCCACGGTGCAGTGCGACGATACCGGCCGTCAGGTTGCGGTAGGCGACCACCGAGAAGCCGACACCGCGGAGCCACTGGGTGAGCACCTGCTGGTCGGGCCACGCGTCGATCGACTCGGCGAGGTAACGGTAGGCGGCCGGGTTGCTGCTCGAGAGCCGCGCGATGCCCGGGAGCACGCGCTTCAGGTAGGTGCCGTAGCCGAGGCGCAGCAGGGCGCGGGGCGGCGTCGAGAACTCACAGATGACGACGCGGCCACCGGGCTTCAGGACGCGCAGCATCTCGGCGAGCGCCTGCTTCGGGTCGTTCACGTTGCGCAGCCCGAACGAGATCGTGACGGCGTCGAACGTGTCGTCGTCGAAGGGCAGCTGCTCGGCATTGCCCTCGACGAAGGTGATCTCGGGGTGGCGTTCGCGGCCGACGGCGATCATGCCGGCGGACAGGTCGAGCGCGGTGACCTCGGCGCCCTTCTTGGCGAAGGCCGCTGCGCTGGTCCCGGTGCCCGCGGCGATGTCGAGGACCTTCTCGCCGGGCTGCGGGTCGACCGCGCGGACCGTCGCGACACGCCACAGCGGGGCGTTGCCCGCCGACAGGATGTCGTTCGTGAGGTCGTACTTGGCCGCGACGTCGTCGAACATCGCCGCCACCTCGTCCGGGCGCTTGTTCAGGTCCGCTCTGCTCACACGATCAATCCTAGAGGTCCCGACCGAGCGTTCACCGGACTCGCAGCCACCCGGGCGGTGCGGGATCGGCGCGTAGCATCGGAGCCGTGACCCGAACCACCACGGCGGCGCCCCCGCTGACGGTCTCGACCCGGATCCTCGACGACCCGGGCGCCGTCCTCCGCCACACGCTCCGCGACCGTCCCCTCGCCTTCGTCCGGAACGGCGACGGCATCGTCGGCATCGGTGAGGCGCTCCGGTTCACGTTCACCGGCCCCGACCGGATGCGGGACGCCGCGGCCCTCTGGCGCAGCATCGTCGAGACCGCCGTCGTCGACGACCCGGTGCAGCTGCGCGGGTCGGGGCTCGTCGCGTTCGGGTCGTTCGCCTTCGCTGACGACTCCGCCGACGAGAGCGTGCTCATCGTGCCCCGGGTGGTCCTCGGCCGGCGTCGCGGCAAGGCCTGGCTGACCGCGATCGACACCACGCTCGGCGCGGAGCCCCTGGCCTTCACCCGGACCTCGGTCCCGGTCCCCCACGTCGGGCCGCACGTCTCCGTGGCCCTGCGTCCCGGGCACATCGACGAGGACACCTACGCCGCCAACGTGACCGAGGCGGTCCGCCGCATCGTGGCCGGGGACGCCCGGAAGGTCGTGCTCGCCCGCGACCTCGTCGGCACGCTGTCGCCGGGAGCCGATCGACGGGCGGTCCTGCTCGACCTCGCGGCCGCCTACCCGCAGTGCGTGACCTTCGCGGTGGACGGACTGGTCGGCGCCACCCCCGAGACCCTCGCCCGCACCGACGGCACACGGTTGACCGCACGGGTGCTCGCCGGCAGCGCCGCCCGGGGCACCGACGAGGTGTCCGACCGGGCCGCCGCCGAGGCCCTGGCCAGCAGTGCCAAGGACGTCGAGGAGCACACCTTCGCGATCGACAGTCTGCTCGCGGCCCTCGCACCGCTCGCGACGGACCTGCGCGCCGACGCCGAACCGTTCCGGCTGCAGCTGCCGAACCTGTGGCACCTGGCGACCGACGTGCAGGCCACGCTCCCGCCCGACACCACGTCCTTGGACGTCGCCGACGCCCTGCACCCGACGGCCGCGGTCGCCGGGACCCCGACGGACGTGGCCGTGCAGTTGGTCGCCGAGCTCGAGGGCGTCGACCGGGGCCGCTACGCCGGGCCGGTCGGCTGGATGAGCGCGACGGGCGACGGCGAGTGGATGCTCGCGCTCCGCAGCGCCCGGATCGACGACGACGGCACCGTCCGGGCCTGGGCGGGGGCCGGGATCGTGGCCGGCTCGGAGCCGGCGCGCGAGGTCGCCGAGACGGCGCTGAAGTTCCGGCCGATCACCGACGCGCTGGCCTGAGGCAGGCGCGCGACCCACGCGGTCGCGCGGTCCCCGACAGCCGCTGGCCGGTCAGTCGGCCAGCGGAACCTCGATCACGACCCGCTCGGCCGGGTCGGTGAGCACCCGCTCCAGGTCACCCCACGTCGCCGCCCGGCGGTACTCCCACCCGAGGCCCGTGACGACCCGTTCGACGTCGACGTGCTGCGGGGTCGACATCATCCGCCGCATGTCGGCTTCGGGCGTGGTCTTCGCCACCTCGAGCCCGCGGAAGATCGCGCCGCCGTGGTCGTTGCCGACGACGACCTGCACCCGGTGGGTGCGTTCCTCGGTGCCGGTGACGAACGCTCCGAGGTCGTGCAGCAGGGTCAGGTCGCCGAGGAGCAGGCGTGTGGTGCCCACGGAGGCGGAGGACTGCTCGAGCGCCGCGGCGATGCCGAGTGCGGTCGAGACGGTGCCGTCGATACCCGCGAGCCCGCGGTTCGCGTGCACCCGGATCTTCTTGCCGAGCACCCGGGCGTCGGCTTCACGGATGAGCTGCGACGCCCCGAGGACCAGCCGGTCGTGCGGCCAGGTCACCCCCCAGACGGCCTCGGCGAGCATGGCCCGGTCGACGGGTCGGCGACGGAGCGCGACCTCGTCACGCAGGAACTTGTTCCGCTCGGCACGGTCGGCGGAGCGCTTGGCGTCGAGGTCCGGGCCGGCATCGCCGTCCCCCAGGATCCGTCGGCTGGCGCCGACCCAGCGGCCGACCCACGCACGGTGCTCCGGCCGGGTGCGGCCCGTCACGCGGACGTCGGACACGAAGGTGGTCACGGCGTCCGGTCGGGAGGTGCGGGCCGGGTCGAACGGGTCGGCCGCCGGTCCGCGGACGACGATCGTCTCGACCCCGTCGCGCTGCAGGAGCGCGGGGACCTCTCTGCTGAGGGTCGGGTGGCCGAGCACGACGGCGCGGCGGACGGCGCCACCGTGGTCGGCGTCGCGCAGGAGTTCGCGGTAGGCCACGACCAGGTTGCGGCCGAAGCGCGCGCCGCTCGAGACCTCGGCGAGGAGCGGCGCCCCGAGTTCCCAGGCGATCCGCTCGGCGTCCTCGCCGGCGTCGTGCCCGGCGATGACGACGGTGCCCGGTTCGTCGTCCGGGGTGAGTTCGGCGACCGGCAGACCCGTGTGCGCCCGGCGGGTCGCGAACGCCAGGTCGACCTCGTCCTCGGGCACGGGGCTGACGTGCTCCGGGGCGAGTCCGGCGGACAGCGGCTCGCGGAACGAGACGTTGAGCTGCGCGGGACCGGGCTGTCCGGTGTGCCCGGCTGCGGCGGCGACGGCCTGTCGGGCGAGGGTGCGCAGGGTGTCGCGGACCGAGGCGTCGACGCCGTGCGCCGACGGGGCCTCGACGTCGCGGACGAAGGCGACGGCCTGGCCGAAGATCCCCGGTTGGACGGTGGTCTGGTTGCTGCCGATGCCGCGCAGTTCGTCGGGGCGGTCGGCACTCAGCACGATCATCGGCGCGCCGGAGTGGTGTGCCTCGAGCACGGCGGGGTGCAGGTTCGCCACCGCGGTGCCCGACGTCGTCACCACCGCCGCCGGTCGGTGCGTCTCGACCGCGAGCCCGAGTGCGAAGAACCCGGCGGTCCGTTCGTCCAACCGCACGTGCACGGTCAACCCGCCGGCGCGCTCGAGGGCGACCGCCGCGAGGGCGAGTGCCTGGGAACGCGAACCGGGGCTCACCACGACGTCGGTGACGCCGGCACGCACGAGTTCCTGCAGGAGGGCGAGCGCGGTGTCCGTCGCCGGGCTGCCCGAACCCGCGGGGCCGTCAGCGATCGGTGCGGCCGTCGTCGTCGCGCTCGTGGAACTGGTCTTCGAGGTCTCGGAGGGTCGCGTCGTCCTGGTCCTTGTCCGTGAGGGTGGCGCCCGGCTCCGGCGTGGTGCCGAGGAAGTCCGGGTCGTCTTCGGGTCCACGGTACCGGGCCGAAGCACCGGGGTCGGCCGCCGGGGTGCGACCCAGCAGGAACCAGAGGACGCCGCCCAGGACGGGCAGGATGATGACGAGCAGGAGCCACACGCCACGACGCAGGGAACGGACGCGCTGACGCGGCATCGTGCCGCAGTCGATGGCCGCGTACACCGTGAAGGCGACGGCGGCCACGGCGACGATCAACCACAAGCGGACCATGCGGTGAAGTCTAGGTCGCGACCCTGTGATGCCCCTGCCGGTCGGCGCTCCGTAGACTCACCGTGTGAAAGCGTGGCTCCTGTACACCCTGGCTCGGCTCGGCATCTTCGTGGTGGCGCTCGTGCTCCTCCTGCTCCTGACGCCGATGCCGTGGTACTGGGCGACGATCGTGGCCGCCCTGGTGGGCCTGCTCATCTCGTACATCGCTCTGTCCGGACTGCGCACGCAGGTCGCGCTGAGCCTGGCGAACCGCCGCGGTACCCCGGAGCGGGACGCCGACTCGGACTTCGAGGACGACTTCGTCGACGCCGCCGACTCCGACGCCGCGGCCACCCCGACCGTCCGTCCGGTGTCCGACGCCGACCGGCACGGGGCGCGCCGGGACACCGACGCCGACTGACTCCGAGCGCGAGGGCGGGGCCGTCCGGTGGAGCAGCCGGAACGGCTACGGCTGGACGGCCAGGGTGATCCCGAGCACCACGCCGAAGGCGAGCGAGGCGAACGACGACAGCTGCAGGGCCGTGATGAGCTCGCGGGGCTTCCGTGACGACACCCCGATCGCCAGTGCCGGCAGCGCCAGCAGCAGCGAGAAGTACGTGAAGCCCGTGCGGAAGTACAGCAGCACGAACCAGAGCAGCACGACGTACGGCAGCATCAGGAACAGGCCGTACAGGACGCGGGCCACCGGACGCCCGACGACCACGGCGAGCGTGCGCTTGCCCGCCAGCTGGTCCTCGTCGATGTCGCGGATGTTGTTCACCATCAGGACCGCGCAGGCGAAGAACCCGGCGGCCACCGCGGCTGCCCAGCCGCTGACCGTGACCTCGCGGATCTGCACGAACTGGGTGCCGAGCACGGCGACCAGCCCGAAGAAGACGAAGACGAAGACCTCGCCGAGGGCGTTGTACCCGTACGGCTTCTTGCCGCCCGTGTAGAACCAGGCGGCGACGATGGCGGCGGCCCCCACGAGCAGCAGCCACCACAGCTGGGTGAGCAGCACGATGACCAGGCCGGCGCCCGCGGCCAGGCCGAAGAACGTCAGGGCGACGGTGAGCACGGTCCGGGGCTTGGCCAGACCGGCTCCGGTGAGTCGTGCCGGGCCGACGCGGTACTCGTCGGTGCCGCGGACCCCGTCGGAGTAGTCGTTGCTGTAGTTCACACCGATCTGCAGGAACAGCGCCACGGCCAGGGCGAGCAGCGCGACGGCGAGGTGGCCGTCCTTCGCCAGGTAGTCGCCGAAGTCGCCGGGCTCCCCGCTGTCGACGAACGCGACGGCGGTGCCGAGCACGACCGGGACGACACCGAGGGTCAGGGTGCGCAGGCGTGCGCCGCCGATCCAGTCGCGCGCGGTCGCCTTCCGCTTGGTGCGGGCGGGGGCAGCGGCCTTCGCCGGGTTGCCGGACCGGCCCTGCTTCTGCGTCGAGTTCTTCGTTCGTGCCACGAGCACCGATCATATTGCCGATGCGCCGCCCGGCCGCTCGCGGTCCCTACGGGCGGCCCGGCTCCACGAGCGCCTGCACGGCCCGACGGTCGGGTTTGCCCGACGACAGCATCGGGATCCGGTCCAGGACGACGACGTCCGCCGGACGGGCGGCACGGCCCAGGGTGGCCCCGACGTGCGAACGCACGGCATCGAGGTCGAGCGGCTGCTCGGTGACGACGACCGGGACCTCGCCCCACTCCCCCGCCGAGCGCCGGGCGACGACAGCGGTCTCCTGCCCGGGCAGCCCGCGGACGAGCCGTTCGACCGCACCGAGCTGGACCTTCTCGCCGCCGGAGATCACCACGTCGTCGAGGCGTCCGAGCACGCGGACCACGCCGTCGGACAGGGTCGCGGTGTCCCCGGTCCGGTACCAGCGCAGCCCGTCCCGCTCGACGAAGGCCGACGCCGTGCGGGCGTCGTCGTCCAGGTACCCCTCGGCGAGCATCGGCCCCGCCAGGTGCAGCTCGCCGTCGACCAGCGCTGTGCGAACCGTCCCGAACGGGACGCCGTCGTACACGCATCCGCCGCTCGTCTCGCTCGCACCGTACGTCGTCACGACCCGGACCCCGGCGTCGAGCGCACGCTGCCGGAGCGGCGCCGGGGTGGCCTGCCCGCCGACCAGGACCGCGTCGAACCGGGCGAGCGCACGGGTGGCGTCCGGGTCGTCGAGGACCCGGGCGAGCTGCACCGGCACCAGCGAGGTGTAGCGACGCGGCGCGGCCGGACCGGTGACGAGCCGTTCTGCGGCCTCGGTGAACGCGGCGGCCGCGAAGTGCCCGGGTGGCACGACGACGGGTTCGGTGCCCGCGGTGATCGAGCGGGTCAGGACGTTGATGCCGGCGATGTAGTGCGTCGGCAGCGCGAGCACCCAGCGCCCGGGCCCACCGAGTGCCGCGTCCGCCGCGGCGGCACCGGCGAGGAGCGCCTCGGACGAGAGCGCCACGCGCTTGCCGGTGCCGGTGGACCCGCTCGTCTCGACCACCAGGGCGACCGCCTGCCGGACCTCGGCCGGAGGTGGCGTCGGCAGTGCCGGTGCCCCCTCGGCGACGGGGAGCAGTGCGGGGCCGCCGGCGAGTGCTGCCTCCAGGCCGCGCAGCACGGCCGTCGGGTCCGACGCACCGGTCGCGACCAGCGGACGGGGCATCAGTAGTGCCAGGGGAACGCGGTCCACTCGGGAGCGCGCTTCTCGAGGAACGAGTCGCGACCCTCGACCGCCTCGTCGGTGCCGTAGGCCAACCGCGTCGCCTCGCCCGCGAACACCTGCTGGCCGACCATGCCGTCGTCGACCGCGTTGAACGCGTACTTGAGCATCCGGATCGCCGTCGGGGACTTGCCGAGCACGATCTCGCCCCAGCGGATCGCCTCACGCTCCAGGTCCTCGTGCGGCACCACGGCGTTCACCGCACCCATCTCGTACGCGCGCTGGGCGGAGTACTCCTGGGCGAGGAAGAAGACCTCGCGGGCGAACTTCTGCCCGATCTGCTTGGCGTAGTAGGCGCTGCCGTAGCCGCCGTCGAACGAGCCGACGTCGGCATCGGTCTGCTTGAACTTCCCGTGCTCGGCGCTCGCGATGGTGAGGTCGCAGATCGCGTGCAGGGAGTGCCCACCGCCCGCAGCCCAGCCCGGGACGACCGCGATGACGACCTTGGGCATCATCCGGATCAGCCGCTGGACCTCGAGGATGTGCAGCCGGCCCATCGACGCCTGGGCGGCCGCGGGGTCCACACCCTCGGGCGGCGCACCCTCGTCGCCGACGTACTGGTAGCCGCTCCGCCCCCGGATGCGCTGGTCGCCGCCGGAGCAGAACGCCCACCCGCCGTCCTTCGGGCTCGGGCCGTTGCCGGTGAGCAGCACGACGCCGACACGGGGGTCCTGCCTGGCGTCGTCGAGGGCGCGGTAGAGCTCGTCGACCGTGCGCGGGCGGAAGGCGTTGCGGACCTCGGGACGGTCGAAGGCGACCCGGACGATGCCCTTGGAGACGTGCTTGTGGTACGTGATGTCGGTGAACTGCTCCGCGATCGGAGCGGTGGTCCAGACGTCGGGGTCGAACAGGTCGGAGACGGGAGCAGCCATGCTCCCAACGTACCGCCGGGCGTCCGGCGGGTCAGGCGCCCATGTCGGTCAGGATCTCCGGCGCGACGAACACCATGATCACGATGAGGATGACGGGGTTCGCGAAGAACGCCAGGACGACCCCGACGGCGCCGTACCAGCGTCCGAACGAGCCGACGGCGGCGACGAACCCGAGCACGGCGGCGACGAGCGTCAGGAACACGACGACGAAGCAGATCCCGAAGGCGAAGTTCGTGTCACCGCCCATGAACACGGCGAAGGCACTGGCGTCCACAGCGGCGGACACCACGGCCAGGCCGAGGGCGATCTTGCCGACGACGGGGTTGCGGCGCTTCGTGCCACCCGTCTGCCGGACGTCGACGGTGTTGCGCTGCATGAGGCGGGCGAAGTCGTCGGAGTCGCGCCCGGGAGCCGCCGCGGATCGAGCGCCCGCTGCCGGGCGGGTCGCCGCCGAGGGTCGCGCTGCAGCTGCCGGACGAGCCGAGGCCGCCGGGCGTGCTGCTCCGGCGCTCGACGGGTCGGACGGGCGCTGCGATGCACGCTGCTGTGCTGCGCGCTGCCGCGGATCCACCGCCACCGAGCCTCCCTCGTTCCGGGTCGTTCCCCTGCCGACCGAGGCCGACCGATGCATGCTAGTGCCCTGCCCTGGCGGTCCCCTCCGAGGAACCGGCAGGGCCCCTGGGTGCGGTGGGAGGATGGCGGACGTGCTCCCCGACCTCGCCGATCTCCTCGCCGACGCCCACGTGGTGGCCCTGCCGATGCGCGTGCGGTTCCGCGGCATCACCACGCGCGAGGCGCTCGTGCTGCGCGGTCCCGCCGGCTGGACCGAGTTCTCGCCGTTCGTCGAGTACGACGACGCTGAGGCCGCCGCCTGGCTACGGGCCACCGTCGACTTCGGGTGGACGGACCACGAACCCGCCGCCGACTCCGTGCCGGTCAACGCCACCGTCCCGGCGATCGCCGCCGACGACGTCGCCGACCTGCTCGCGCGGTACCCCGGGTGCACCACCGCCAAGGTCAAGGTCGCCGAACCCGGCACGACCGTCGACGACGACGTCGCCCGTGTCGCCGCGGTCCGCCGGGTGATGGGGCCCGAGGCCGCGGTCCGGGTCGACGCCAACGGGCTGTGGAGCGTCGAGCAGGCCGCCGTGGCACTCGAGCGGCTCGCACCGTTCGACCTGCAGTACGCCGAGCAGCCCTGCGCGACGGTGCCCGAGCTCGCGGAGCTCCGGTCGCGGATCGCCGGCCTCGGCGTCCGGGTCGCCGCGGACGAGAGCGTCCGGAAGGCGAGCGACCCCCTCGCCGTCGCCCGGGCCGGTGCCGCCGACGTCCTGGTCGTGAAGGCCCAGCCGCTCGGCGGGATCACCGCGGCCCGTGCCGTCATCACCGACGCCGGGTTGCCGTGCGTCGTCTCCAGTGCGCTCGACACCTCGGTCGGGCTCGGGATGGGAGCGTTCCTGGCTGCCGCGGCGATGACGCCCGGGTACGCCGCCGGGCTCGGGACGGCGGCGATGTTCGCCGGGGACGTCGCGGCCGATCCGCTGCTGCCGGTCGGCGGTCGGGTGCCGGTGCGCCGCGTCGACGTCGCTGCGGAGCTGGTGGACCGGTACGCCGCGTCGCCGGAGCGCACGGCGTGGTGGCGTGCGCGGGTGGCCCGCGTGCACGCGCTGCTCGCCGCCGCCGGGTAGCGCCCGCCGCGTCCTCACGAGACGCCGCCGTCTCCGGAAGACGCCGGCGTCTCAGTTCGACGCCGGCGTCTCCTTTCGGCGCCGCCGAGTCATCGAGACGCCGCCGTAATCAGCGGCGTCTCACCGACGACGCGGCGTCCCACCGACACGACGGCGTCTTCCTGGCCGTGCACGCACCCCGGACGACGGACGGGAGGCACGGTGCCAGCTGGCACCGTGCCTCCCGTCCGGTCGTGGTCGCGACCAGGGCCGCGTCAGCGACCCGTGCGGCTCACAGACCCGAGTAGCTGTGCAGGCCCTTGAAGAAGACGTTCACGACCGAGAAGTTGAACATCACCGCGGCGAAGCCGATGAGGGCCAGCCAGGACGACCGCGCACCGCGCCAGCCGCGGGTCGCACGGGCGTGGATGTAGCCCGCGTAGACGACCCAGATGATGAAGGTCCAGACCTCCTTGGTGTCCCAGCCCCAGTAGCGGCCCCAGGCGCGCTCGGCCCAGATCGCACCGGCGATGAGCGTGAACGTCCAGAGGACGAAGCCGACGAGGAGGACGCGGTAGGTCAGGACCTCGAGCCGGTCGGCGTCGGGCAGCGTCGCCATGAAGCGGAGCTTGCCGGAGGCCGTGCGGCCCTGGCGGTACGTCTGCACGAGCTGCGCCACCGCGAGCCCCGCGCCGAGCGCGAAGAACCCGGTGCCGGCGATCGCCACGAACACGTGGATGACCAGCCAGTACGACTGCAGGGCCGGCTGCAGCGGGACGACGGGGACCCAGTAGTTCACGGTCGCGATGCCGAGCAGGATGATCGTCAGGCCGGTGATGAAGACGCCGAGGAACTTCAGGTTCTGCCAGAACTGCACGAGCAGGAAGATCAGCGTGATCAGCGCCGTGCCGGTCAGCGAGAACTCGAACATGTTGCCCCACGGCACACGGTCGGCCGCGATGCCGCGGAGGACGACCGACGCGACGTGCAGGACGAGCGCGAGGATCGTCATCGCCATGCCGACGCGCTCGAACTTCGTGCCGCGGCCGGCCGAACCGCCCGACGGCGGTGCGGCGACCTGCTCGAGCACGACGGTGCCGCCGCGCACGGTCGCGACCGTCTTCGCTCCGGGTGCTGCCGCAGCGCTGGCCGCGTCGGCCGAGCTGTCGTCGGCGCCCGCGTTCTTCGCGGCGGCCGTGACGTCGCCGGAGCGTTTGGCCATGTCGAGGGCGAACGAGATGAACGCGACCACGTACACCGCCATCGCGGAGTACGTGAGCACGACCGAGTAGGTCGCGAGGTTCGTGGTCATGTCGTTCACTGGGGCATCCTAACTCCGAGGTCCGACGTGTGGCGCTGTGCGATGTCCGCGACGGCCCGTTCGAGGTTCGGGTCCTCGCCGCGTGCGAGTCCGGCGTACTCGAGGTCGTACTCGCCGCCCGCCGTGTCCGTGCGCGGGACGACCTTCACCCAGACGCGACGGCGCGGGACGAACAGCGAGGTGAGCAGGCCGAGGGTGGAGAGCAGGGCGAACCCGCCCACCCAGAGTTGCGAGGGGTCGTGGTGCACGTCGAGGGAGACGTACCGCTTGACGCCGTCGAACGTGATCGATCCGGCACCTTCGGGGAGCTTCTTCGTCTGGCCGGGCTTCAGCGCGATGCTCGCGGTGTCCGACTGCCGACCGGCGATCTGGTCGAGCCCCTTGGTGCTGAGCGTGTACACGCTCTGCGGGATTCCGCTGTCGAGCCCGAGGTCGCCCGTGTAGACCTGCAGCGTCAGCAGCGGGTTCTGGGTGTCCGGGTAGGCACTCGAGTAGGCGCCGCTCGCGAGCTTCGATGCCGTGGGGTAGAAGAACCCGACCATGCCGAGCTGGTCCGGCTTCGCGTCCGGCACCTTGATGACGCCGGTGGAGGTGTAGTTCGCATCCTCCGGCAGGAACGGCACGACGTCCTTGAAGGCCACGTTGCCGTCGCCGTCGCGCACCGTGACCTGCATCGCGTAGCCGTTGCCGAGCAGGTAGACGTTGGTGCCGCCGACGTGCAGCGGATCGTTCACGCCGAGGCGGCTCGTCTTCGGCTCGCCGCCCTTCTCGGTGCTCGTGACCGTGGCCGAGTAGTCGAGCGCCTGCCCGAGGGCGTCGAGGTTGCGCTCCTCGTACTTCGTCACGAACTTGTCGAGCCGGAGGTTGTAGCCCTTGAGGTCGGTCTGCTGGAACCAGCGACCGGGGTTGAACGAGTCGTACGAGCCGAGCACGTTCGAGAACGTCTGGCCCTCGACCAGCAGGCGCTGACCGGTGAAGCCGAAGCCACCGCCGACCCCGACCGCCAGGAGCACCCCGACGAGGGCGGCGTGGAACACCAGGTTGCCGGTCTCGCGCAGGTAGCCGCGCTCCGCGCTCACCGAGTCGCCGAACCGCTCGACGCGGTACCCGGACCGCTTCAGGATCGCCATCGCGCGCGTCACCGCGTGCTCGGCGGACGGGAGGCCCGTGGTCGCGTCGATCCCGGTCGTCCCGTCGATCATCGCGTCCGGCTGCACCGCCACCGTGCGGAAGCCCGCCAGTCGCGTCAGGCGCGCGGGGGTCTTCGGCGGACGGGTCCGCAGTGCCTGCCAGTGGTGCTTCGTGCGGGGCACGATGCAGCCGATGAGCGAGATGAAGAGCAGCAGGTAGATCGCGGAGAACCACACCGAGGTGTAGGTGTCGAAGACCTGCAGCTTGTCGAGGACCGGGTAGAGCTGCGGGTGGTCCGCCTTGTACTGCACGACGCCGTTCGGGTCGGCGGTGCGCTGCGGGACGAGCGAGCCCGGGATCGCCGCGAGGGCGAGCAGCATGAGCAGGAACAGCGCCGTGCGCATGCTCGTCAGCTGCCGCCAGAAGAACCGGAGGTACCCGACGAAGCCGAGCTTCGGCTGGTTGATGCCGCCGTCGGTGGGGCCGGAGCCGTCGACGTGGTCGGACGGTCGCTGCGGGTCGGAGGCGCTGTCGGCTCCGTCGCCTGCGCCCGTCGGGATGTGCTCGTTCAGGTCAGACCGCGGGGACAAAGCTCTGGATCACCGCCCCCACGCTCGACATGACGGCCGACCAGATACCGGTGACCATGAGCAGACCGATGACGATCAGGATCGCTCCTCCGATGATGTTGACGGTGCGCATGTGACGCTTCACCGCCGCGATGGCCCCCGTGGCCCAGCCGGCGCCGAGGGCGACGAGGACGAACGGGATGCCGAGCCCGAGGCAGTACGCCACCCCGAGCCACATGCCCTGCCAGGCGCTGCCCGACTGGACGCTGAGCAGGTTGATGGCCGCCAGGGTCGGGCCGAGGCACGGGGTCCAGCCGAGGCCGAACACGATGCCGAGCAGGGGGGCGCCGAGGAGCCCGGTGGCCGGGGTCCAGCTGGGCTTGATGGTGCGCTGCAGGAACGTGAACCGACCGACGAACACCAGGCCCATCGCGATCACGACGACCCCGAGGATCTGCGTGATGAGGTCGCGCCACCGCACGAGCCAGAAGCCGAGCGCGCCGAACACCGTCGTGTACGCCACGAACACCGCGGTGAACCCGGCGATGAACAGCAGCACGCCGAGCACCACACGACCCCGACGCTGCCCGCCCTCGGCGACACCGCCGACGTACCCGAGGTACCCCGGCACGAGCGGCAGCACGCACGGGGACAGGAACGACACGAGCCCGGCGAGCGCCGCCACGGGCAGCGCCACGGCCATCTGGCCGCTCAGGATCGCGTCGGCGAAGGGGTTGGAGGTCACGGGTCAGGAGGCCTTGCCGGCGTCGAGCTCGTCGCTGACCAGGGTCTGCAGGATGCTCGTGCCGTCGATCGCGCCGAGGACCCGGGCGGCCACGCGGCCCTTGGTGTCGAGGACGATCGTGGCCGGCACCGCGTTCGGTGCGATCTGCCCGGACATCGCCAGCTGCATCGTGCCCGTGCGCTGGTCGAGGACCGTCGGGTACTGCACGTCGAAGGTGCGCTCGAAGGCGGCCGCGGTCGCTGCTTCGTCGCGGACGTTGACGCCGATGAACGCGACGTCGTCGGCGTCGGCGTACTCGTCGTGCACCTTGTTGAGGTACTTCGCCTCGGCTCGGCACGGGGGGCAGCTGGCGTACCAGAAGTTCAGGACGACGACCTTGCCGCGGAGGTCCTTCGACGAGACGGTGTCGCCGTTCGAGTCCTCGGCCCGGAAGGTGACCGGGTCGGTGCGGTCCTTCGCGGAGACCTCGGTCACGGCACCGTCACCGGAGATGTAGTTCTGGGTCGTGCCGTTGCCGTACTGCTTCGCGATGCCGCCGCTGTCCGACGAGCAGCCGGACAGGACGAGCACGGCGGCGACGGTCGTCGCTGCGAGGACCGCGAACCGCTTGCTGATGACGCGCGCACGCTTCGTGCTGTTCACACTGCTCCTTCGTCGACGGCGGTCGCGCGCAGTTCCTGCGCGGGGTCCGCGTACCCGACCTCGGTGAACCGACCGGTCGACGTGGCGGGCACACGTTCGACGGTGGTGATGCTCGACAGGTCACAGCGGCGCTTGCGCGGGTCGTGCCACAGGGGCTCCCCCGCGAGCTTCCTGTGGACCATCCAGATCGGCAGCTGGTGGCTGACCAGGACGACGTCGCCCTCGTCCACGCTCTCCCACGCCGTGGTCATCGCCGCGAGCATGCGGTTGGCGATCGACTCGTACGCCTCGCCCCAGCTGGGACGCAGCGGGTTCGCGATCCACGGCCACTCCGCCGGGCGGCCGAGCGAGCGCTTCGTGAACCCGGGGGGCTGCCCCTCGTAGCGGTTCGTCGGTTCGATCAGGCGCTCGTCGAGCGTCACGTCGAGCCCGTAGACGGCCGACCAGGGTGCGGCGGACTCCTGCGTGCGCTGCAGCGGGGACGCGACGATCCGACGCACGTCGACGCCGGCGTCCTTCCAGGCGGTCGCGGAGGCCTGCGCCATCCGCGTGCCGAGGTCACTCAGCCCGAAGCCCGGGAGCCGGCCGTAGAGGACGCGGCCCGGGTTGTGCACCTCTCCGTGCCGGACGAGGTGGAGACGGGTCGCGGGCATGGGTTCCAGTGTAGGTCGCCCGCGGTTCCCACCGCCCCCTCAGGTGATTCACCGGATGCGGAAGCACTCAGCCGCCGAGCTCACCGGAGAGCCGCCCGTGCAGCGCGATCGACCCCGTGTCGAGGTTCACCACCTCGACGGTCGACCCGTGCTTCGCGAACCGCTGTTCGACCCCGTCGAGCGCCGCGACCGTGGACGCGTCGAACACGTGGGCGTCGGCCAGGTCGATGATCACGTGCTCCGGGTCCTCGGCGTACGAGAACCGTGTGACGAGGTCGTTCGACGAGGCGAAGAACAGCGCCCCGCGGACCCGGTACCGCACGGTGCGGTCGTCGACCGGCTCGCGCACCACGGTCACCACGTGCGCCACCCGTCGGGCGAAGACCAGGGCCGCCACGACCACACCGACGAGCACCCCGGTCGCGAGGTTCTCGGTCACGACGACCACCACGACGGTGACGAGCATGACCGCGGTCTCGCCGAGCGGCATCCGTCGGAGGGTGCGCGGTCGGATGCTGTGCCAGTCGAAGGTCGCGACGCAGACCATGAGCATGACCGCCGTCAGTGCCGCCATCGGGATCTGGGCCACGAGGTCGTGGAGCACGATCGTGAGGACCAGCACCGAGACACCGGCCGCGAAGGTCGAGACGCGGGTCCGGGCACCCGCGGTCTTCACGTTGATCACCGTCTGGCCGATCATCGCGCAGCCGCCGGTCCCACCGAAGAAGGCGGACGCGATGTTCGCGACGCCCTGGCCCCACGACTCGCGCCACTTGCTCGAGCCCGTCTCCGTGATGGAGTCGACGAGCTGCGCGGTGAGCAGGGTCTCGATCAGCCCGACGATCGCGACACCGAACGCGTACGGGGCGATGATCTGCAGCGTCTCGAAGGTGAACGGCGTCGTGATCCCGCCGAAGCCCGGGAGCGCCGTCGGCAGTTCACCCTCGTCGCCCACCGTCGGCACGGCGATGCTGAACACCATCGTGAGACCGGTGACGACGACGACCGCGATGAGCGGTGCGGGGATCGCCTTCGTCAGGAACGGGAAGCCGACGATGATCGCGATGCCGAGCGCCGTCAGCGGCCAGACGATGAACGGCACGTCGTCGCCGAGCAGGTTCGGCAGCTGGGCGGTGAAGATGAGGATGGCCAGGGCGTTCACGAACGCGACGTTGACGCTGCGCGGGATGAAGCGCATCAGCCGTGCCACCCCGAGGAACCCGAGCACGAGCTGGAACACGCCGCCCAGGACGATCGCGGGCACCAGGTACTCGATCCCGTGCTCCCGGACGAGCGGGGCGATGACGAGCGCCACCGAGCCGGCTGCGGCGGAGATCATCGCGGGGCGACCGCCGACGATCGAGATCACGATCGCGATGACGACGCTCGAGAACAGGCCGACCGCGGGATCGACCCCGGCGACGACGGAGAACGAGATCGCCTCGGGGATGAGGGCCAGCGCGGTGACGATGCCGGCCAGGACCTCTCGGGTGAGCATGCGGGGCGAGCGGAGGGCGGCGAGGACGCTCGGTGCCGTCGGCGCGTGTGTGATCACGGACATCGATCGGAACTCTACCCTCACGTGAGGGTAGAGTCGTACGCCGTGAGCACCAGCGACGCCCCCGACACGATGCACATCGGCGAGCTCGCCGACCGCGCCGGCATGTCCCTGCGCACGATCCGGCACTACGACGAGGTCGGGCTGCTCGTGCCGAGCGGCCGCACCACCGGCGGCTTCCGGGTCTACACGGCGCAGGACCTCGAACGGTTGCTCGTGATCCGCCGGATGAAGCCGCTCGGGTTCACGCTCGACGAGATGGCCGAGCTGCTCCGCGTGGTCGACGCCCTCGCGACGAAGGACCCCGAGGACGAACCAGCGTTGGCAGCCCGCCTCGACGCGTACCTCGAGGACGCCCGTGCCCGCCACGCCAAGCTCGTCGAGCGGGCCGGCATGGCCGAGGAGTTCATCGGCACGCTCGGATCACTCCGCGCGTCGCTCCCCTGAGCCCTCGAGCACGCCAGCCGCGATGAGGCGACTCCGTTCCCGCTTCGCCTCGGCCATCTCCTCCATCATCTCCCGCAGCCGATCGTGTTCGGCGATCACCCGACGTGCTCGCCATGGCCGGAACCAGTGCCGTTTGCGCACATTCGCCTTCCACTCCTCGTCCCGCCGCACGAACAAGGCCTTCACCGGGTCCCGTTGCGTCACGTCTGCTCCTCTTCCGTCACCAGTTCCAGCACGAGCTTGCCGATGACCTCGTCGGCCTCGCGAAGAACCTGCATGTTGTACATCGCTCCTGCGACGAGTCTCCCGATCTCAACACGACCCACGTCCGCGTCTGTGACGTGGTCGACCACCCAGACGAATCGTGACCAAGCCCGGTCGCGCTGTTCACGCGCGACGTCCCGCCGCCACCGGATGACCGCCCACAGCCCACCGACGACCGCCACGAGCAGCGTGAACGCCGCCGTGCAGAGCGCAGCCACCACCACCGCGACCGCCGCAGGCGGCCAGGTCGCGAGCTCCCCCGTCCCCGTCCCCACCCGGTCCCCCTCTCGTCCCGCGACCCGGCCACGTCGAGAACGCTACGGAGTCCACGCACGCCGCCACGGGCCTCCCGGCCATCGGTGGAGAACGCCGGACGCAGGCGGCCCTGTGGAGGGAAGAACCCTGCCGCCCACGCCCCCGGACGCAGGCGGTTAGACTCGACCACCGTGATCGAACGCACCCGCATCGCCGACCTGGCAGCCCTCCCCGACGGTCCCGTCTCCGTGGCCGGATGGGTCGAGACCGTCCGAGACCAGAAGAAGGTGCAGTTCGTCGTGCTGCGCGACGAGACCGGCGCCGTCCAGCTCGTGAACCCGGCGACGCGCGAGGCCGAGGACGGCGACGACGCCGCACAGTCCGCCCTCGCGACCACCAACGAGATCTCCGGCCTGGCGCACGGCACCTTCGTGCACGTCACCGGCACGCTGAAGCACGACGAGCGCGTGAAGCTCGGCGGGCTCGAGGTCAAGATCGGTGCGCTGCAGGTGGTGAGTGCCGCGATCCCGGAGACCCCGATCGCCGACGACTCGTCGCTCGACAAGCGCCTCGACTGGCGCTTCCTCGACCTGCGCAACCGCAAGCAGAACCTGATCTTCCGGATCCAGACGACGCTGGAGCACGCGTTCCGCACGTACTGGGTCGACCGCGACTACATCGAGATCCACACCCCGAAGCTCATGGCGTCGGCATCCGAGTCGCGCGCCGAGCTGTTCCAGCTGGAGTACTTCGAGACGACCGCCTACCTGGCCCAGTCGCCGCAGAACTTCAAGCAGATGGCGCAGCCGGCCGGCTTCGGTGCCGTGTTCGAGATCGCGGACGCCTTCCGCGCCGACCCGTCCTTCACGAGCCGCCACGCCACCGAGTTCACCAGCGTCGACGCCGAGTTCTCGTGGATCGAGTCCCACGAGGACGTCATGGCGATGCACGAAGAGGTCCTGGTCGCCGGCATCACCGCCGTCAAGGAGAAGTACGGCAAGGACATCGCGGAGGTCTTCGGCTTCGAGCTGCAGGTCCCTGCGACGCCGTTCCCCCGCGTGACCCTGGCCGACGCGCGCAAGATCGTCGCCGACAGCGGCTACGACGTCGTCCGCGCCGACGGTGACCTGGACCCCGAGGGCGAGCGCCGCGTCGCCGCCTGGGCGAAGGAGCACCACGGCTCCGAGTTCGTGTTCGTCACGGAGTACGACGCCTCGATCCGGCCGTACTACCACATGCGGAAGCCGGGCGACCCGTCGGTCACCAACAGCTACGACCTCATCTTCAACGGTGCCGAGATCTCCACGGGTGCCCAGCGTGAGCACCGCGTCGACGTGCTCGAGGCGCAGGCCGTCGAGAAGGGCCTCGACCCGGAGGAGCTCGGCTGGTACCTCGACTTCTTCCGCTACGGCGTCCCGCCGCACGGCGGCTTCGGTATGGGCCTCGCACGCGTGCTGATGCTGATGCTCGGTGAGCCGTCGATCCGCGAGGTCACCTACCTGTTCCGTGGCCCGACGCGCCTGACCCCGTAGTCACCAGCGAGTGAGCAGAAAAGGTCGCCTCCGGAAATCGGAGGCGACCTTTTCTGCTCACTGGACGCACGCAGCGCACGCAGCGCACGCAGCGCCGGGGGCGGGACGGGAGGCTCGGCTCAGCTCTGCCAGTCGATGGCGGCCCGCGCCGTGACCAGTTCGCGGATCGCCGCTGCGGCGGCCTGGTGCTCCGGGTGCACCTGGTACGCATCGAGCCCGGCGAGGTCGTCGAAGCTGGCGACCACGGCGACGTCGTGGTTCTTGTCCGGGTAGGCGACGTTCTCGACGACCTCGAGCGACCGGATCGACTCGACGGTGCCGACCAGACCGGTCAGGAGTTCGCGGATGCGGGCGATCGACGCGGCGCGGTCGAGGTCGGTCCGCAGGGACCAGGAGACGACGTGGGAGATCATGCGCGGGCCTCGGCCTTCTCGAGCGCACGTGCGAGCCGGTCGGCGTCGACGTGCCAGTTGCTGTGGACGCGCCCGTCGATCAGCACGACGGGGATGTCCTCCGCGTACTCCTGGCGGAGGGCGTCGTCGTCGAGGATCGAGCGTTCCTGCAGGGTGACCCCCGGGTGGTCGGCGACGACGCGTTCGACCACGGGTCGGGCGTCGTCGCAGAGGTGGCATCCGGGCTTCGTCAGGAACGTCACTGCGGGCATGGTCCCAGCCTAGTCCGGGAACGCGAAAGCCCCGGCGAACCGGGGCTTCTCGTGCAGGTCCTCCGACCTGCGCAGACCTGTGAGGGTCTACTTCTTGTTGCGTCGCTGGTGACGCGTCTTGCGAAGGAGCTTGCGGTGCTTCTTCTTCGCCATGCGCTTACGACGCTTCTTGATGACAGAACCCATGTGGACCTCGCTCGGACTGATGCTGATGTACGGACACCGGGCCGAAGAGACCGCGGAAAATCAACCTGCCCGAGTCTACCGGCTGCCCGCTGGGATGTCGAACGCGCGCTCAGCCGACGTCCGCCACGCCACCGCGCAGCACGTCGGCGACGGCTGACTCGGGGACGCGGAAGGAACGGCCGAAGCGGATGGCGGGGAGCTCACCGGCGTGCACCATCCGGTACACGGTCATCTTCGAGACGCGCATCATCTCGGCGACCTCAGCGACGGTGAGGAAGCGCACGTCGTCGAAACTGCCGGTCATGGTCCGCCTTCGGGGCTCGCACGCGCGCTGCGCACGGGAGTGGTGTGACCTCTGTGGTCAGTGGCAACTGTAGAGGCGTGTGCGACCCGGTGTCCAGGATCAGTCCGCGCCGCGTGCACCGGCGCCGCCCCGGGCTCGGAAGCCCGAGCGGCAGGGCTCAGTCCTCGTCGCCCCGGCGGGTGAAGCGCTTGCGGCTGCGGTCGACGACGCGCTCCCAGCCCTGCTGCGCGCCGGAGATCGCCGCGGTCGCCCGGTACGACGCCTCGGCCATCACACGACCGAGCTCGGTGCCCACCTCGACGGTCGCCTTGCCGGCCGTGCCGTTCCGGCGGATCGACACCGGCTGGCCGTCCGGCGTCCACGCGGTGGTGGCCGGGGTGCCGTCGGCGTCGACCGCGCCCGTGAACGGCAGGACCCAGTCCTCCAGGTGCACGAGCGGCTCCGGGTCGAGTCGGTAGTAGCGGTGCTGCCCCTCTTCGCGACTGGTGACGAGCCCGATGTCGCGCAGGACGCGCAGGTGCTTCGACACCGTGGGCTGGCTGACCCCGAGGCGTTCGACGAGCTGGCCGACGCTGAGCTCGCCGCCGGTGACGTCCGATCCGTAGGCGGACAACAGCGTGCCGAGCAGCTCGCGCCGGGTCGGGTCCGCCACGACGGAGAAGATGTCGGCCATGGGGCAAGGCTAGCCGGGGCACCACGGATGTACCATGACGAACCGTCCCGGCCCATGTCCTCGGAGGCATACGCATGCTCGACCGAACCGAGCCGATCCCGCACCACGTGAGCGTCGGCCGACGGCGAGCGAGCCGGATCGCGACGGTGCTGCGTTCGTCGCCGTCCCGACTGGCGATCGTGGTGTTCATCGCGCTGATCTTCCTGTTCACGGTGCTCTTCATGACGCCGTGGGCCACCGCGGACCGCAGCAGCACCCACTTCGCGGACGCCCTGTTCACCGCGGCGTCGGTGGTCTGTGTCACCGGGCTGTCCACGGTCGACATGGCGACGCACTGGTCGGTGTTCGGCAAGGTCCTGGTGGTCATCGGCACGCAGATCGGCGCCGTCGGGGTCCTGACCTTCGCGTCGATCCTCGGGCTGTTCGTCACCCGCAAGCTCGGCCTGCGCGCCAAGCTCATGGCGGCCGGCGACTCGAACCCGCTCCGCACCCACCACGGCGCCGTGCCCGAGGGCCAGGCCGTCCGGCTCGGCGAGGTCGGCACCCTGCTCGCGACGGTGGCGGTGAGCACGCTGTCGATCGAGATCGTCCTCGGCCTGCTGCTCCTGCCGTCGGTGCTCATCGCCGGCATCCCGTTCTGGACAGCGGTCGGCGACTCCTTCTACTACGCGGCGATGGCCTTCACGAACACCGGGTTCTCGCCGAACGCCGACGGCCTGGACCCGTTCGCCCACGACTACTGGTTCCTGACGCTGCTCATGATCGGTGTCGTGGCGGGATCCATCGGGTTCCCGGTGATCCGTGCCCTGACGAAGCAGCTGCGCACCCCGCGGCGCTGGCCGATCCACGTCAAGCTCACCCTGGCGACGAGCGCGATCCTGCTCCTCGGCGGTGCGGTCGTCTACACCGCACTCGAGGCGTCGAACCCGACGACCTTCGGCGAAGAAGGAGCCGGGCGCACCGCGTTCCAGGCACTCTTCCTGTCGACGATGACCCGCTCGGGAGGCTTCTCGCTCGTCGACTTCGACCAGCTCAACGGCTCGAGCCTGCTCGTCACGGACATGCTCATGTTCATCGGTGGCGGATCCGCCTCGACGGCCGGCGGCATCAAGGTGACGACCCTCGCGGTGCTGTTCCTGGCCGCGGTCGCCGAGGCCCGCGGTCGCCAGAGCATGGAGGCCTTCGGTCGCCGGATCCCGAGCGACGTCCTGCGGGTCGCGGTGGCCATCGTGCTCTGGGGGGCGACGATCGTGGCCGTCGCGACCGTGGTGCTCCTGCAGATCACCGACGACTCGCTCGACCGGGTGCTGTTCGAGGTGATCTCGGCGTTCTCGACCAGTGGACTGTCCTCCGGCGTGTCCGCGGACCTGCCGGAACCGGGCAAGTACGTGCTCGCCGCCACCATGTTCCTCGGCCGGGTCGGTACAGTGACCATCGCCGCTGCCCTGGCCGCCAGCCAGAGCCGGCAACTGTTCCGCCGTCCCGAGGAGAGGCCGATCGTTGGCTGACCGCACCCGTTCGTCGCACCAGCACGGTGCCATCAGTCACGACGCCCCCGTCCTGGTCATCGGGCTCGGTCGCTTCGGGGCCGCCACCGCCGGCCAGCTCGAGCGCCAGGACCGCGAGGTGCTCGTCGTCGACACCGACGCCGGGCTGGTGCAGAAGTGGTCCGACCGGGTCACCCACGCGGTGCAGGCGGACGCGACCGACATCGACGCGCTCCGGCAGATCGGCGCGCAGGACTTCGCCATCGCCGTCGTCGGCACGGGTAGTGACCTGGAGTCGAGCGTGCTCATCACGGCGAACCTGGTCGACCTCGGCGTCCCGCAGATCTGGGCGAAGGCGATCAGCCGCTCGCACGGCACGATCCTGTCCCGCATCGGCGCGAACCACGTCGTCTACCCCGAGCGCGAGGCCGGCGAGCGCACGGCACACCTGGTCTCCGGCCGGATGCTCGACTTCATCGAGTTCGACGACGACTTCGCCGTGGTCAAGATGTTCCCGCCGCGCGCGGTCCGCGGCAAGGACCTCGCCACCACCGTGATCCGCACCCGCTTCGGCCTGACCGTGCTCGGCATCAAGCCGCCCGGCAGCCCCTTCGTGCCGGCGACGCCGGACAGCGTCATCGGTGAGGACGACGTCATCATCGTCTCGGGTTCCGAGACCGACCTGGAGCGCTTCGCCGCGTACGAGTAACGACCACCGGACGGACGGGAGGCCCGTGGCGGCGTCGCCACGGGCCTCCCGTCCGCACTGTGGCTGCGTCCACGACGCGGTGTGCGTCTACGACGCGGCGATCTCCTCGGCACGCGCGATCGCGGCACGCGACGCGCGCAGCAGCGTGTCCGCCAGGTCGGCGTCCTGCAGCACCGCGACGGCCCGCTCCGTCGTGCCCTTCGGGCTCGTCACCGCGCGGCGCAGGTCGGCGGGCTCACGGCCCGACCGCTCGAGCAGCTCGACCGCGCCGCGGACGGTGCCCTGCACCATCGTCGCCGCCTGCTCGTGGGTGAACCCGAGCTCCTCGGCGGCACGCTGCCACTGCTCGATCAGCAGGAAGACGTAGGCGGGACCGGAACCGGACACGGCGGACAGCGCGTCGAGCTGCGACTCCGGCACCTCGATGACCTCGCCCGAGGCGGTGAACACCGACGACGCCAGTGCGACGGCCTCGGCGTCGGCCGAAGTGCCCGCGCTGATGCCGGTGACGCCGTGGCCGACGCCGATCGGAGTGTTCGGCAGGGCACGGACGACGCGGACGCCGGCGGGCACCCGTGCCTCCATGCTCGCGGTGGTGGTGCCGACGGCGACGCTGACCAGGACGGCGCCGGGCTCCAGGTCGTCGGCGACCTCGTCGAGCAGGTCCGCGATCATGTACGGCTTCACGCCGACCACGACGAGGGCCGCACCACGGACGGCCGACCGGTTGGCGTCGGGGTCGGGGTCGCTCGCGGTGGCGTCGAGACCACGCTCCCGGTGGGCAGCAGCGGACGCCTCGGACTTCGTGGTGAGGGTCACGGTGGCCGGGTCGAGTCCCGCGGCGAGCAGGCCGTCGAGAACCGCGCCGGACATGGAGCCGACGCCGAGCAGGGCGGTGCGGGGCAGGTCGATCGTCATGCTCCCGACCCTACCGACGCCACCCGCCTAGGATCGTGTCGCAGACCACGAGAAGGGGACAGCTGTGAGCGCTTCCGGAGGCACGAAGGCGATCTTCGCCGCACTCGGTGCCAACATCGGCATCGCGATCGTGAAGTTCATCGCGGCGGCGATCAGCGGATCGGCGTCGATGCTGGCCGAGGGCGTGCACTCCCTGGCCGACTCCGCGAACCAGCTCCTCCTGCTGCTCGGTGGCCGCAAGGCCCGGCGAGCGGCGGACCAGGAGCACCCGTTCGGCTACGGGCGTGAACGCTACGTCTACGCGTTCGTCGTCTCCATCATCCTGTTCTCGGTCGGCGGTGTGTTCTCGCTCTACGAGGGCATCGAGAAGCTCGCCCACCCGCACCCGCTCGAGAACTGGTGGCTCCCCCTCGTGGTGCTCGTCATCGCCATCGGGCTCGAGGGCTTCTCGCTCCGCACCGCCCTGCACGAGGCCCGACCGCAGAAGGGCTCGCAGAGCTGGGTGCAGTTCGTCCGCCGTGCGAAGGCCCCGGAGCTGCCCGTCGTGATGCTCGAGGACACCGCGGCCCTGCTCGGCCTGGTCTTCGCCCTGTTCGGCGTCGGCCTGACGGCGATCACCGGCAACGGGGTGTTCGACGCCATCGGCACCATGCTCATCGCGGCGCTGCTCATCGCGGTCGCCGTGGTGCTCGGCATCGAGACGAAGAGCCTGCTCGTCGGCGAGGGCGCGACCGCCGCCGACGTCGAGCGCATCAAGCAGGCGGTGCTCGACGGCCCCGAGGTCGACGCGATCATCCACCTGAAGACCCTGTACCTCGGGCCGGACGAGCTGATGGTCGGCGTGAAGGTCGCCGTCGACGGGGACCGCCGGCTCGGTGACGTCGCCGCCGGCATCGACACCGTCGAGCAGCGTGTCCGGAGCGCCGTGCCGATCGCCCGGGTGATCTACGTCGAACCGGACGTGCTGCGCACCGGGCCGCAGCCGCCGACCGAAGCGATCGTCATCCTCGCCGCGGACTGAAGAAGTCGTCGAGCAGCTCGGCACACGCCTGCTCGAGCACGCCCCCGATGACCTCGGAGCGGTGCGGCAGCCGGCGGTCCCTGGCGATGTCGTAGACGCTGCCGCTGGCGCCCGCCTTCGGGTCCCACGCGCCGAACACGACACGGGGCACCCGTGCGGCCATGACGGCGCCGGCGCACATCGGGCAGGGCTCGAGCGTCACCACGAGCGTGTGCTCCTCGAGGTGCCAGTCCCCCGTCACCGCCGCTGCAGCACGCAGCGCGAGGACCTCGGCGTGGGCCGTCGGGTCCTGTCGTGCCTCGCGCTCGTTCCGGCCGGTGGCGACCACGACGCCGTCGCGGTCGAGCACCACCGCGCCGACCGGGACGTCGTCGGTCTCCAGGCACCGTCGAGCCTCGTCGAGCGCGCGCTCCATCGCCGGGACGAACGGGCGGGCTGCGGGCTCCTCCACGGGACCTCCTGACGGTCGACGGCACGCTAGGCTCGACCCTATGCGAGTCCACGTCGCCGACCACCCGCTCATCACCCACAAGCTCTCGGTGCTCCGCGACCGTACGACGCCCTCCCCCACGTTCCGCGCCCTGACCGAGGAGCTCGTCACGCTCCTCGCGTACGAGGCCACGCGGGGCGTCCGGGTCACGGCGACGCCGATCGACACGCCGGTGGCGCACACCATGGGCGTCGCGATCGCCAAGCCGCGGCCGCTCGTCGTCCCGATCCTCCGCGCCGGGCTCGGCATGCTCGAGGGCATGGTCAAGCTCGTCCCGACGGCCGAGGTCGGCTTCCTCGGCATGGCCCGCAACGAGGAGACGCTCGAGCCGCAGACCTACGCCGAGCGCCTGCCCGACGACCTGTCCGGGCGGCAGTGCTTCGTGCTCGACCCGATGCTCGCCACCGGTGGCACCCTCGCCGCCGCGATCGACTTCCTGTTCGCCCGCGGTGCGCAGGAGATCACGTGCGTGTGCATCCTCGGTGCCCCCGAGGGGCTCGCCATGGTCGAGCAGGCCGTCGGCGACCGCAACGTCTCGATCGTCCTCGGTGCGCTCGACGAGAAGCTCGACGAGAACGGGTACATCGTCCCGGGCCTCGGCGACGCTGGCGACCGGCTCTACGGCCTGGCCGAGTAGCGCAGACCCGATACGTCACGGACAGGAGGCGCGGTGCCAGCTGGCACCGCGCCTCCTGTCGTCCGTGCGGTCGCGCCCACCGCACCCGCCCGTTCCGGGCGTACCAGGTCGTTCCGGGCGTACCCGGTCGTACCCGGTCGATTCGGGCGTACGCGCCTGTTCCGGGCGTACCCGGTCGTTCCGGGCGTACCCGGTCGGTTCTTTCCACCCGGTACGCCCGATTCGACTTTCCATCGCAGGCGTAATGGGAAAGAACGGGCGTGGCGCTCGACGCCCGTGCGGTCGCGCCCACCGCACCGTCCGCGCGGACGGTTGACACCGCGTTGGTATACCGCAGATACTCGTCACATGACTGCAACCGTGTCCACCCGCGTCCTCTCCGAGGCGTGCTCCTCCGCAGGGGCAGTGGGGACCGTCGGCGTGATGATGCCGACCATGCCGGTCATGCGTTGTCGAATGTGTGCCTGATCGGCACCCGTTCCAGCCGGATCCCCCGCGACACCACCCCCGTCGCGAGCGCGTGATCCCCGGGTGACGGACACCGTCGGCGACGCGCACCACGCCACGAGGTCTGTCTCCCGTTCCCCCGGGTCGGCCCCGGTCCGCAGCAGGACCGCAGGGCACATCGGCGTACCGCCGTACCCGGGATGACGCATTCGACACCGGCCGCCGCGCCACCCGCGCACCGGCCACACCGCCCGGAGAACCACCATGTCGCTCACCATCGCCCAGCCCCGAACCGCGCTCCGCACCGCACCGGCCCCGACCGACCTCGGCACCGTGACGCCGATCCGTCCGCGCCCGGCCTCCCCGGTGGCGACCGGACCGGCCACCGTGCCGACGAGCCCCGTGGTCGCACCGCAGCGGAACCGCGCGCTCCCCGAGGGCACCGAGGCCCGCGGCTTCGCCCTGTACGTCGGCATCGACGAAGCGAAGGCCGCCGCCGCGGGCACGACCCTGGCCGCGGTGGTCGAGCAGCTCAAGGCCCTCACGGCGCAGCTCGTCCCGTCGTCCGAGACGTACGCGGCCGTCGCCGTCGCCGCCGAGCAATCCGGTGGCCGGGACGTCGACGTCGTCCGGCTCGCCCTGCAGGACCGCTCCGCGGTGGCCGCCCGCAAGCAGGCCGAGAAGCCCGAACCCGAGGAGACCGGTGTCGTCATCGACATCTCGCGGAAGCGCGTGACCCTCGACGGCGAAGCGGCACCACTGACCTACAAGGAGTTCGAGCTCCTGCAGTTCCTGGTCCTCCGCGAGGGCCAGACCGTCGACCGGTCCGCGATCATCGACGGCCTCTGGTCGGACGGCGAGGACGAGACCCCGAACGAGCGCACCATCGACGTGCACGTGCGTCGGCTCCGCTCCAAGCTCGGCGCGTTCGAGGAGATCGTCCGCACCGTGCGCGGCGTCGGCTACCGCTTCGACCGGCACGCGGACGTCGCCGTGCGGTACGCGTCGACCCCGTCGCCCGACCTCTTCTGAGCCTGATCGGCTGCTCTTGGCGAACTCGCAGCGAACCGGCCACGGAGAGGCTGGCGCGCCGTTACCGCTTCGTTATACAGTCGGTGGTGCAGACGGTGTTTGCTGTGGCACCGCCTGTGGAATGTGATTGCAGGAAACTCTTGGTGCAAGGGAGAGGGCCGGTCGCCGACAGGCGGCCGGCCCTCGTGCATGTCGCCCGGCTCCTGTCGGACCCCGTCGGTAGTGTGGTCAGACCGTACGACCGGAGGGAACGCGAACGTGAGCGAGACACGCCGCAGTGAGAAGGCGACCGCGGTCGCCGCCTGGGAAGCGCTCTTCCGCGCCCAGGTCGCCGTGATGCGGAGTCTCAACGCGGACTTCCCCGGCGACGAGATCTCGTTCAACGAGTACGACGTCTGCTTCAACCTGTCGACCCAGCCCGGCCGCCGCTGCCGGATGCGCGACCTCACCGGGCACCTGCTCCTCACCCAGCCGAGCGTCAGCCGCCTGGTCGACCGGCTGCTCGCCCGCGGCATCGTCGAGAAGCAGCCGGACCCCACGGACGCCCGCGGCGTGATCGTGGCACTGACCCCGCACGGCTTCGACGTCTACCGCCAGGTCGCCGTGCAGCACGCGGCGAGCATCGCGCAGCAGGTCGGCGCCGGACTGTCCGACCCCGAACTCCGCACCCTCACCGAACTCTGCACGAAGCTCCGACTGGCGGTCGGCACGGCACCGAGCCGGCGGTCGACGGCCCGCCCGGTGGCCGCTGCGGATGCGGCGACGGTGTGACCGGCGCGATCGTCTGGCTCCGTGACGACCTGCGGCTGTCGGACAACCCGGCGCTCCGTGCGGCGATCGACCACGGCGGCGACGTCACGGTGGTGGTCGTCCTCGACGAGCAGTCCCCCGGGCTCCGTCCGATCGGTGCCGCGAGCCGCTGGTGGCTGCACCAGTCCCTGACCGCCCTCGATGCCGACCTGCGCGAGCGGGGTTCCCGGCTGGTCCTCCGGCGCGGTGCCGCGGCGACGGCGATCGACCAGCTCGTCGCCGACACCGGAGCCGACGCCGTGTACTGGAACCGTCGGTACGGCGCCGTCGAGCGGGACATCGACGCCGGCATCAAGGCGGCCCTGCACGACCGTGGCGTCGAGGCGCACAGCTTCGCCGCGAACCTGCTCTGGGAACCGTGGACCGTGCTCACCGGGCAGGGCGAGCCGTACAAGGTCTTCACCCCGTTCTGGAACGCCGTCCAGGCGCTGCCCGAACCGCGCCACCCCCTGCCCGACCCCGACGACCTGCCCGCTCCGGCCGACGTCACGGGTGATGCGCTGGCCGACTGGGCACTGCTGCCGACGAAGCCTGACTGGGCCGGCGGCCTCCGTGACGCCTGGACCCCGGGCGAGCACGGCGCGCAGCAGCAGCTCGAGCACTTCGTCGAGCACGCGCTCGAGGACTACGACCAGCGCGACGAGCCCGCGATGGAAGCGACCAGCAGCCTGTCGCCGTTCCTGCGGTGGGGCGAGATCAGCCCGTACCAGGTGTGGCACCGCCTGCACGAGCGGCTCGAGCCCGCGCAGCGCCAGAACGCCGCCGCGTTCCTCCGGCAGCTGGCGTGGCGCGAGTTCAACTGGAACGAGTACTTCCACTGCGACGACATCGCCACCGTCAACGTCCGTCGGAACTTCGACGCCTTCCCGTGGCGTGACCCGGAAGCGGCCGAGCTCGACCGCTGGCGGCAGGGCCTGACCGGCTTCGACCTGGTCGACGCGGGCATGCGCGAGCTCTGGCACAGCGGCGCCATGCACAACCGGGTGCGGCTTGCCGCCGGCAGCTTCCTCGTGAAGAATCTGCTCGTCGACTGGCGCGTCGGGGAGCAGTGGTTCTGGGACACCCTGGTCGACGCCGACCCCGCCAACAACGCGGCGAACTGGCAGTGGGTCGCGGGCTCCGGCTTCGACGCCGCCCCGTACTTCCGCGTCTTCAACCCCGATCGGCAACTCGAGCGCTTCGACCCGCACCGCGAGTACGTCCACCGCTGGGTCCCCGCCGACGAGCTGCGGCCCGAGCCGATGGTCGACCTGAAGGCGTCACGGCAGCGGGCGCTCGACGCCTACGAACGGATGCGGCGCTCGTGACCGGGTCGCACCCCGCGATCGCTGCGGTCGTCGACCAGGTCGACGAGCTGTTCCGTGCTCGCGTCGAACAGGGCCTCGCGCCGAGCAGCGTGTGGGGCGTGTTCGACCGCTCCGGCCTCGTCGCGTCCGGCGGGCACGGTGACCGCGGTGACGGCCGGAGCCCGGACGCCGACACCGTCTACCGCATCGCCTCCTGCACCAAGAGCGTCACCGCCGCGACCCTGCTGACCCTCGTCGCCCGGGGTGCGCTCGACCTCGACGCGCCGATCACCGACTTCGTGTCGGCCTTCGGCGCCGTCACCCTGCCGACCCCGGACTCCCCCGTCCCCACGGTGCGGATGCTGCTGACGATGTCGGCCGGGTTCCCCACCGACGACCCCTGGGCCGACCGGCAGGAGTCGATCTCGGACGCCGAGCTCGACGAGGTCCTGCGCGGCGGCCTGCTGTTCGACTCGCTGCCCGGCACCCGCTTCGCCTACTCGAACCTCGGCTACGCGCTGCTCGGCCGGGTCGTCGCCGCCGTGACGGGGCAGCCCTTCACCGCTGCCGCCAGTGAGATCGTGCTCCGTCCCCTCGGCCTCACCGACACGGTGTTCAGCGCCGCCGAGTCGACCGGCTTCGTGGTCACCGGTGTCCGCGGACACGAGGGCGACTGGGAACCCCTGCCGATGACCGGCCCCGGTGCCTTCTCGTCGATCGGCGGGCTCTTCTCGACCGTGCGTAACCTGGCGCGCTGGGCGACACACCTCGGTTCGGCGTTCTCCGCCGCACCGGAACCCGGCCCGGTCTCCCCCGCTGACCGCCGGCTCATGCAGCAGGCGATGCGGGTCGTCCCGTCGTCCGTCGTGCCGGGTTCGGCCCGCGCGACGGCGTACGGCTTCGGGCTGTTCGTCGAGCAGGACAATCGCTTCGGCGAGCTCGTCTCGCACTCCGGCGGCTACCCGGGCTTCTCCGCGCACATGCGGTGGTCCGTGCGCGACGGCCTCGGGGTCGTCGCGTTCGAGAACGCCACGCAGGCCAAGGTCTCCGCGGCCGCGCAGCAGGCGCACGACCTCGTGCTCGACGCGGCGCTGACGGCCCACACATCCGACGCGCCGGAAGCCGACGCCGACGTGACCGGACCGAGCACCGGGGTGGTGGCGACCACCCGCGCGACGCGAGCCGCCCAGGCCGCCGTGACGCGCCTCCTGGCCGACTGGCGCGACGACCTGGCGGACGCGATCTGCACGCCCAACGTGGCGATGGACGTGCCGTACGACCGACGGCGCCGGGCGGTGGCGCAGGCCGTCGCGGACGTCGGTGCCGATCTCGGTGCCGCACCGGTGTCCGAGTACTCGGCGGCACCGTCGCACCTGCGCTGGTGGCTCCCCGGCACCTGCGGGCGGCTGCGCGTCGAGATCCGGCTCGCGCCCGCCGCCGCGGGGCGCGTCCAGACCCTGAACGTCGTCGCTGAACCGTCGGAGCGCTGAACCGGCGGAGCGCTGACCCGACCGAGCGCTGACCAGGCGGCGCCACGTGCGCGCCCGCCTCAGACCGGCGGTCGACCGCCCACGAAGCCGAGTGCCCGCGCGGCGACCCGGGTGCCCTCGCGGGCTGCCGCACCGACGCGGACCGGATCCGTCGCCCACGCACGGACGAACCCCGCGACGAAGGCGTCCCCCGCCCCGATGGTGTCGACGACGGTCGCCGGTGTCGCGGGGACCCGGTGGACGCTGCGGCCCCGGCGCCCGATGAGCGCGCCGTCGGCCCCGGCCGTGACGACGACCAGCGGGACGTGCTCGGTCAGCCGCCGCACTGCGGCGTCGAGGTCGTCACCCCCGGCGAGGGCGAGCGCCTCGTGCTGGTCGGGGAAGAGCACGTCGACGCCCCGCAGGGCTTCGAGGAACCGGTCGGCACCGATCGTCTCGATCACCGCCACCGACGAGGGGTCCACCGCCACGCGCGCCGGGCCGGTCCGGGCGCACGCCACGAGGTCGGCGAGCCGGTCGGCTCCCCCGCCGAGCATGGCGGCCCCGGTCAGGTGCACGATGTCGGCGCGGGCGACCACCGACGGCGGGACGTCTGCGGCGCTGATCTTCCCGCTCGCGGCGGGGTCGGACATCGCGGTGCGACCGTGGTCGTTGCGGACCGAGACGACGACCCCGGTGGACGTCATCGCGTCGTAGCGCAGGTGGGCGCGGACCCCGGCGTCCTCGAGCGCGCGCTCGTGGCGGTACACGTCGTCGACCCCGACCCGGGCGACGACGTCGACCTCGGCCCCGAGCCAGCCGAGCCACGTGGCCGTGTTGCCACCGGCACCGGTCGGCCGGTGGCGGATCTCCGCAGCGGGGTCGTGCATCCCGATCCGGTGTGCGGTGGTGTGCACGAGGACGCCGTCCAGGACGTCGCCGACGACCAGGAAGCGTTTTCCGGCGCCGCGACGACGGCCCGCGACCACCCGTCCGGCGCGGGTCCCCTCGGGCCGTGACGGCGGCAGAGCGCCCTCGTACGGCATGGACATCCGCAACAGTCTACCCGGAGCCGAGTTTTTCTCCGTTTCTATCGGTGAAAACGGAGGTTTCGCGGAGAGATCGCACACAACGACCAATGGTGTCACTGATATACCGGCTGCTAGTATGTGGGCGGTCGCGCGACCACCGCCCCGACGACGGAGATGCCATGCCCAGGAAGCCCGACCCCACCCGCAAACCCGCGATCCTCGAGAAGGTCGTCGACCACTTCGTCGAGACCAAGATCGAGGACGTCACGGTCCGGGGCCTCGGCCGCGTGCTCGGGACGAGCGCCTACCCGGTCGTCTACCACTTCGGCTCCCGCGACGCCCTGATCGACTCCGTCGTCGAGCACCTCGCGACCTCGCACCGAGCGCCCGCGCTCGACCCGGCCGCCGACACGGACGCCCTCGCCGACCACCTGGTCGCGACCTTCGGCGGGCTCGACGACCCGCACCGTGCGCTGGCCGCACGGCTCACCTTCGAACTCGGGTCGGTCGAGTCCCTCGACGGGCGTGACCGGCAGCGCCGCGCGCACCGCTGCCAGGTCGCCGCCGTCCGGGCCTGGTGCCGAGCACACGGCGCCGACCCCGTCCTCGCCGAACGCGCGGCCCAGCACACGGTCCTGGCCGCCCGCGGAGCCCAGTGGGGCGCGCTCGTCGACGGCGCGCACACCGACGCCGACGCTGCACTGCGTCGCATCGCCCACGACCTGGCAGCCAGCACGGCCGCCGCAGACCGCGTGCGCTGAGCGCACACGCGAACGCGATCGCGGACCGCTCGCGTACCCGGCGACGGGACACGGCGACGGCGCACGGCCCGGAACGTGACCCGGACCACGAACGGGAGGCACGGTGCCAGCTGGCACCGTGCCTCCCGTTCGTCAGGTGGTCACCGTGGTGACCCGCCGACGCGGATCAGAGCGTGACGAACCGCTGCGACTTCGCGTTCTCGAAACGAGCGGCGACGTTCTCCCAGTCGACGATGTTCCAGACGGCCTTGACGTAGTCCGCCTTGACGTTCAGGTAGTCGAGGTAGAAGGCGTGCTCCCACATGTCGAGCATGAAGATCGGGACGAGGCCGAACGGGATGTTTCCCTGCTGGTCGAAGAGCTGGAACGTGGTGAGCTTCTGGCCCACGGTGTCCCAGGCCAGCACGGACCAGCCGGAGCCCTGGATGCCGTTCGCGACGGCGGCGAACTGCGCCTGGAACTTCTCGAACGAACCGAAGAACTCGTCGATCGCCGCGGCGAGCTCGCCTTCGGGGACCTTCGTGTCCGGGCCGAGGTTGGTCCAGAAGATCGAGTGGTTCACGTGGCCACCGAGGTGGAACGCGAGGTCCTTCTCGAGCTTGTTGATCGCGCCGAAGTTGCCCGACTCACGGGCCTCACCGAGCTGCTGCAGCGCGGTGTTGGCACCGGTCACGTAGGCCTGGTGGTGCTTGTCGTGGTGCAGCTGCATGATCTTGCCGCTGATGTGCGGCTCGAGCGCGGCGTAGTCGTACGGCAGTTCCGGCAGGGTGTACTCAGCCATGTGAGGTCCTTTCGATCAGTGGGTTGTGGACGCGGCTCCGCGGCTCACGAGAGCCGGGAACGATCGGTGAGGGAGTGGAATTCCCGGTTGTGGTAGACCAGCGGCTCGCCGCGGTCGGCACCGACGATGATGTCGAGCACCTCGGCCACGACGACGGTCGAGCTGCCGATGGGCGTCGTCGACAGCGGTCGGCAGCGGAGCGCACTCGCCGCACTCGGCAGGTAGCGGTCGCCGGACGGCAGGGTGCCCCAGATCGGGTCGTCGGCGGCCGGGCTGCCGGTCGAGGCGAAGCGCTTCGCCAGTGCGACCCCGAGGGAGTCGACCAGGTGCACGACGAACAGCGGCGCACCGAGCACGACCCCGGCCGAGCCGGAGTTCGTCGAGAGCGAGAAAACGAGGACGGGCGGGTCGACGGCGACGCTCGCGACGCTCGAGGCGGTGAGGCCGGTCGGTCCGTCGGGGCCTTCGGCCGTGATGACGGCGACGCCGGCAGGGTGCCCGCGGAAGGCGGACTTGTACGCGTCGGCGATGGTTGCCGGTGCTTCGTCGGGCATGGTGATCGTGGTCGTTCCTTCGGGAGGGGCTGCCGTCACTCGGCGGCTGCCACCCAACGTATGACCTGAACCCTGGTTGAGGTCAACGATTCACAGGTTCGGGCGTGGCCGGGCGCGCCGTGGCGGGCACTTCGTGAACAGGAACGGTCGGGTCACGCACGGCGACCCGACCATTCCTGCTCACGAAGCGAAGCGCAGCTCGGCCGCTCAGCGGCGCTTGAGCATGACGAGCGCACCCGCGGCCGCCACGACCATGAGCACCGCGGCGACGCCCGCCGTGATCGTCACGCCGGAGTCGAAGGCCGCCCGCGCCGACTCGAGCAGCACCTGCCCGGCGCTGCCGCCGAGCTGGCCCGCAGCGGCGACCGCGCCGCCGAGGGTCTCCTGCGCCGCGACGTGCGCCGCCGAGGACAACCCGTCGGGGACCACGACGTGCGCCCGGTAGGTCGTCGCCAGGATCGTCCCGAGCACCGCGGTGCCGAGCACGGCGCCGATCTCGTACGCCGTCTCGGACATCGCCGACGCCGCGCCCGCCTTGTCCGCCGGTGCCGTCGAGATGATGAGGTCGTTCGTCACCGTCTCGGACGCCCCGATCCCGATGCCGAGCAGCACGAACGCGAACGCCAGGGCGGCGATGGAGGCGTGGTGTCCGAGGACCGCGACCAGGGCGTACGCCGCCGCCGAGAACAGCAGCGCGACCGACACGACCCAGCGCGGTGCGACGCGCGCCACGATCGGCACGACCGCGAGCCCGGCGACGATGGTCAGGACCGACCCCGGGATGAGCACGACGCCGGATGCGAACGGGTCGAGCCCGGCCACGAGCTGCAGGTGCTGGGCGATGAAGAACAGGAACCCGGTGAGCGAGAACATCGCCGCCAGGTTCATCAGCACACTGCCGGTGAAGGCCGTGCTGCGGAACAGGCGCAGGTCGAGCATCGGCGTGCGGGACCGCAGCTGCCGACGGACGAACGCGATGCCGCAGACGACTCCGACCGCGAGCATGGCGATCGCGAGGCCGCGCTCCTCGGGGTGCACGACCGACTTGATCGCCCAGGCGATCGGTGCGAGGGCGCCGAGGGACAGGAACATGCTCGGCAGGTCGACCGGCCCGGGCATCGGGTCACGGGACTCCGGCACGCAGAACGGCACGCCGACGAGCATGAGCACGAGGATCGGCACCGCGACCAGGAACACGCTGCCCCAGTGGAAGTGCGCGAGCAGCGCGCCGCCGACGAGCGGCCCGAGCGCGTTGCCGGCCGCGAACATCGTCGACCAGACGGCGAGCGCCATCCGCCGCTCCCCCGCGTCCACGAACACGTTGCGGATGATCGACAGCGTCGCGGGCATGAGCATCGCGCCGAACACGCCCATCGCGATCCGGGCCGCGACGAGCATCCACGCGTCGGTCGCGAACGCCGCGGCCACCGAGAACAGGGCGAAGCCGGTCGCACCGATCACCAGGATCCGCCGACGGCCGATGCGGTCACCGATGCTGCCCATCACGACGAGCAGGCCGGCGAGCACCAGCGGGTACGCGTCCACGATCCAGAGCTGCGTGGTCGCGTCCGGGTTCAGCGCGCGGCTGATCGACGGCAGCGCGAAGCTCAGGATGGTGTTGTCGACCGAGATGAGCAGGACCGGCAGCATGAGCACGGCGAGCGCGAGGAACCGTCGGGCGCGGCTCCCGGTGACGCGGGTGGCGACGGGGCTGGTGAGCAGTGCGGACACGGCGGACTCCTGGGACTTCGAGCCGGACCAGGTCGACGGCGGGTGGTACGTGGGGCAGACGAGACGGGACGCGGGATGGACACGCGCCCCGTCAGGACTCCGTTAGTGTACCGTCCGGACGGTTTTGGTTGCAAATGCAACTGACGACGGCCGGGAGGCCCGTGCCGGTCCCGCCACGGGCCTTGCGTCGGTCCACTGGTCGCGTCGTCGGGCCTACGCCGATTCGCGGAGCAGCAAGCGGTGTCGCACCGTGCGCTCGACGGCCGCGCCCGAGCGCGGCAGCTCGCCCGCGAGCATGCCGAGCGCCAGGTCGAGGGCCTGGCCGGCGACCTCGTCGAGGTCGACGGCCAGCGTGGTGAGCGTCGGCGCGACGAGCGTCCCGAGCGGCAGGCCGTCGACGCCGACCACGCGGACGTCACCGGGGACGTCGACGCCGGCACGACGACAGGCCGACAGCACGCCGAGCGCCAGCACGTCGTTGAACGCCAGGACCGCGTCCACCCGGCGGTGCTCGGCGAGGATCCGTTCGGTCCGTTCGGCACCGGCCTCTGCGGTGGGCGCGGACGCGACGACGAGGTCGGGCAGGTACCCGCGACGCCGGAGTGCCGCGACCATGTGTTCCCCGCGCTGGCTCGGTACGCCGTCGGCGGCGGCGTCGAGCACGACGGGGTGCTTCACCCCGACGTCGACGAGGTGGTCGGCGAGGTCCTCGATCGCGGCGGTCGGGTCGATCCGGACCGCGGCGCGGGTCACCGGCCCCGAGGGGTCGAGCTCGACGACCGGGACCGAGCCGAGCCGTTCGATCCACTCCGGGGCGCGGGACCCGAGGTAGCCGATCACGACGTCGGTCTGGGCACCGAGGGACTCCACCATCCGGTCCGAGTCGCTCGCGAGCCCGACGTCGGCGAGCATGACGTTCCACCCGCGGGCGGCGGCCAGGCCGAGCACCGCGGAGGCGAGTGCCGGTGCGTAGGGGTTCCGCAGGTCGTTGACGACGAGCCCGAGCTGGTGGTCGCCACCCGTGACGAGCCCGCGGCCGAACCGTGACGGACGGTAGTCGAGCGCAGCCGCGGCCTGGAGCACGCGGTCCTTGGTCGCCGCGCTGATGCCGGACATGCCGTTCATCGCGCGGGTGACGGTCTGCCGGGACACCCCGGCGGCCGCGGCGACGTCGATGATCGTCGCGCGGCCGCCCGGGGTCAGGCGCGGAGGTCCAGCCATGCCACCTGTTCCGGGGAGAGGTCGACGGAGAGGCCGGTCATGGACGACCGGGCCTCCGCGATCGTACGGGGTCCGAAGAGCGGGAACGTCGGGAACGGCTGGTTGAGCACGTACGCCAGGGCGATCGCCGTCGCGGGCACGCCGAACTGCTCGCCGAGCTCCCGCGCACGCCGGAGCCGCTCGAAGTTGTCGTCCGAGTAGTAGCAGCGGACGAGTTCGGCGTCGCTGGTGTCCTCGGGCGTCGCGCGGCCGGTGAAGAAGCCGCGGGCCTGCGACGACCACGGCAGCAGCGGGACCTGGCGTTCCTCCAGCCAGGCCTTCGATGCCGCATCGGTCGCGTGTTCGCAGCCGTCCCACGGCACGTCGTACGCCTCGGCGAGACCGAAGTGGTTGCTGAGCACCTCGAACCCGTGCTTGCCGTTGGCCCGTGCGTAGGCGTTCGCCTCGTCGAACCGTGCGGGGGTCCAGTTCGAGCCGCCGTAGACGCGGATGCGCCCGGCCCGGCGGTGTTCGTCGAGCACGTCGACGAACTCCCCCACCGGGATGTCGGGGTTGTCGCGGTGCATCATGTAGATGTCCGCGTAGTCGGTGCCCTGGCGCTCGAGGCTCTCGAGCAGCTGCCGGGTGATCGACTCCGGGTCACAGTGCGGGGTGTGGGCGCCCTTCGTGATGACGACCACGTCCTCGCGGATCCCCCGGTTCTGGATCCACCTGCCGAGCCGTCCTTCGAGCACACCGCCGCCGTAGATGTAGCCGGTGTCGAAGACGTTGCCGCCCTGCTCGACGAACAGGTCGAAGATCGCGCTGGCGTGTGCCAGGTCGGGCTGGTTGTCGACGCCCATCACCAGGCGGGACATCCGCTTGCCGACGCCCGGCACCTCGCCGTAGCGCATCGGGTTGCCGTCCTGCACGATGAGCGGTCGGCCGGACACCGTCGGGATGTCGGCGGTCTCGGCCTCGAAGGGGTAGCGCAGGCCGATCGCCGCGCGCCACCTGTCGAGCGTGCGGGCGGTGGCGAGGGTCTCGTCGATGGTCATCTGCGCCGCCTCGACCGCACCGGCACGAAGTGCGTCGGTGGTGGCGTCGGCTTCTCGGGCGTAGGGGTGCTCACCCGCGAACGACATCGAGCGAGGGGGTTCGTCGACGGTGTGGATCTCGATGGTGGGATCGTCGCCCAGGGTCCACGGGTCGGTGAGCACGATGCGACCGCGCGAGCCGTACACCGACACGGCGTTGTCGTCCTGCACGAAGACGCCGGTCCGGACCGTCGCCGTGATCCCGCCCCGGTAGGTGAGCTGCGCGACCGTCCACTCGTCGACCCCGGTCGGCCCGAGCGTGCCCGTGGCGGTGAGGTCCACCGGCTCGGCGACGGCGACCCCGGTGGCGGCCTGCACGATCGCCGCGGCCATCGTCACCGGGTACCCGCCGACGTCGAGGATCCCGCCGCCGGCGGTGTCGACGTCGAACAGGCGACCGGTGCGCTCACCCGTCCGGAACGCGAACGAGGCGTCGACGTGGGTCACGTCGCCGATCACGCCGTCGCGGATCAGGTCGAGCAGTGCCGCGGTCTGCGGGTGGAAGCGGTACATGAACGCCTCGACGAGCGGCAGGCCGGCCTGGCGCGCAGCATCGGTGAGTGCCATCGCGGTGCCGTGGTTCACGGCGAGGGGCTTCTCGCACAGGACGGCCTTGCCGGCCTCGAGTGCGGCGAGCACGAGCCGGGCGTGACCGGTGTGCACGGTCGACACGTAGACGGCGTCCACCCGCGGGTCGGCGAGGACCTCGTCGTAGGTCCCGGCGGTCACGTCCGTGAACCCGAACCCGGCGGCCTCGTCGGCGAAGACCTGCGCCCGCTCGGCGGACGAACTGCCGGCTGCGACCAGGACGCCCCCGCTGGCGGGCAGCTGCGAGAGGAAGCGTCGGGCGATGCTGCCGGGGCCGAGGACGGCCCACCCGGGGCGGTCGGTGGTGGTCGAGGTCGGGGTGGTGGCGGTGTTCGCCGTCTGCGCTGACATGCGGATCCTTGTCGTCTCGTGAACCTTCACGGTCGGCTCGACGCTAGCGGGCTCGAGAGCGATCGGCAATGGTCCTGCGGCAATTCGTGAGCGTTCACGGCGGCGGCGGAGGAGCCGGCGTCCGCGACCCCCGGAACTGCTCCTAGACTCTGGGCATGGCCAGTGCCCGCGACCGCGTCCTCGACAGCTTCGTCGCCATCGTGTGCGAGGAAGGCGAGCGTCCCGCCACGCTCGACGCCGTCGCCGCGCGCGCCGGTGTCTCGAAGGGCGGCCTGCTCTACCACTTCGGTTCCAAGGCCGCGCTGGTCGAGGGGCTCTGCGAACGCCTGTCCGACCTGTCCGCGATCGACGTCGAGCGCATGCAGGACGCCGAGGACGGTGCCGCGCGCTACTTCGTCCGCAACTGCCTGTTCGTCGGCAGCGAGCTGGACCTCGCCCTGCTCGCCGCGAGCCGCCTGCAGCAGGCCGGCTACGAAGAGGCCGGACGCACCCTCGACGACACGGAGAACGCCTGGCTCGCGACCCTCGTCGACGCCCTCGGCGACGAGCCGACCGCGCAGGCCGTCAAGCTCCTCGGCGACGGGCTGTACCACCAGGCCTCGCTCGGTGCCGCGAGCGAGGTGCGACCGAAGCGGGGCAGCGTCGACATGGAGACCCTGCTCACCGTCGTCGACCGTCTGATCGCGACGCGACCCGGAGCGTGAACCGGCACACCCCCGGCTGGGGATAGACTGGGGAACGATCCACTCGTCGACACCCGGAGGTATCCCGTGGGCCGCGTCATCGCCGCTGTTTTCTCGATCCTGCTGCTGCTGGTGTCGATGTACCTGTTCGGGTTCGCCTTCCAGGTCGAGTCGGGCCAGGCCTTCGTCTTCATGGCCGGCGTGCTCCTGATGAGCCTCTCCTTCTTCCTGCCGATCCACGTGTTCGGCAAGCGCTAGCCAGCAGGCACTGCCGCGAGCCAGCAAGCATCGCCGCTGGCCAGCAAGCACTGATCAGCACACACAGAACGGCCCCGCACCTCACCGGTGCGGGGCCGTTCTGTGTGGCGTGTCCGGCGCCTCAGACCGGGAGGCGCAGGGACCGCAGCGTCACCGCGGTGCTGATCGCCGCGTGTGCGGCCTCGGCGCCCTTGTCCTCCTTGGAGTCGGGCAGCCCGGCTCGGTCGAGCCCCTGCTGCTCGTCGTCCAGCGTGAGCACGCCGAACCCGACGGGCTTGCCGGTGTCGATCGCGACCTGCGTCAGGCCGCTCGTCGCAGCACCCGAGACGTACTCGAAGTGCGGGGTACCGCCGCGGATGATGACGCCGAGCGCGACCGCCGCGTCGAAACCGGCCTCGAGCGCGGTCTTCGCGACCACGGGCAGCTCGAAGCTGCCGGGAACGGGGATGACCTCGGCCGTCGCCCCGAGCCGCTCGACCTCGCGCTGTGCGCCGGCCAGCAGGCCCGCGGCGATGGTGTCGTGCCACTGTCCGGCGATGACGGCCACCCGGATCCCGGTGCCGTCGACCTGGTCGCGGTCCGCCGCGCCTGCTCCGCTCATCGTGTCGTTCCTTCCGTGGGCGCTGCGGTCGCTGCCGCCGCCCGGTCTGCCGCGTCCAGCCACTCGGCGAGCGCGGCGATGGTGATGACGGGCACGCCCTCGCGTGCCCCGAGTGCGACGAGCGCCGGCAGCCGCATCATGCTGCCGTCCTCGTCGACGATCTCGCAGATCGCCGCAGCGGGCCGGAGCCCGGCTGCTGTGACGAGCTCGATCGCTGCTTCGGTGTGCCCGGCGCGCTCCCGGACCCCGCCCGGTCGTGCGCGCAGGGGCACCACGTGTCCGGGTCGGTGCAGGTCGTCGCGCACCGAGGTCGGGTCGGCGAGGACCCGCAGCGTACGGGCACGGTCATGAGCGCTGATGCCGGTGGTCACACCGACGGCGGCGTCGACGGTGACCGTGTAGGCCGTGCCGCGGACGTCCTCGTTGTGCGCCACCATCGGCGGCAGGTCGAGGGCGTCGGCGATCTCGGTGCTGAGCGGCGCGCAGATGAACCCGGACGAGTGCGCGACGGTCCACGCGATCCACTCCGGCGAGGCGAGCTCGGCGGACAGGATGACGTCACCCTCGTTCTCGCGGTCCTCGTCGTCGACGACGATCACCGGACGACCGGCGGCGATCGACGCGATCGCGGCCTCGATGCTCGACAACCCGAGTGCCTGCGGGACGGCACCGGCCTCGGCGACCATCACCGGGCCTCCGATCCGACGGTCTCGAGCGACTGCGCCGCGGCGTCGAGCCGCAGCATGCGGCGGACGTGCCGTGCCAGGACGTCGGTCTCGACGTTCACCCGGTCACCCGGCACGCGGAGCCCGAGCGTCGTCGCCTCGAGCGTCTCGGGGATCAGGCTCACCTCGAACCAGGCCGCGTCGGGCGCGGTGTCCTCGGGCGAGACCGCGCTGACCGTGAGCGAGACGCCGTCGAGCGCGATCGAGCCCTTGTCGACCACGAGCGGGCTGAGTGCGGGCGCGAGCGAGAACCGCACGCGTCGCCAGCCGTCACCGTCGGCCGTCTCGAGCACCGTGGCGGTGCCGTCGATGTGGCCCTGCACGATGTGCCCGCCCAGGCGGTCGCCGACCGAGGCGGCGCGCTCGAGGTTCAGGCGGTCACCCACCCGGAGTGCACCGTGGGCGCTCATGTCGAGGGTCTGCTTCATGACGAAGGCGGTGAAGGTCTCGGGGGTCTGCTCGACGACGGTCAGGCAGACACCACTCGTCGCGATCGAGTCGCCGTGCCGGGCGTCCTGCACGACGACGGGGCCGTGGACGGTGAGCGCGACGGAGTCGCCCTGCTGCTCGACGGCGGTGACGGTGCCGAGTTCCTCGATGATGCCGGTGAACACTGGTGTCCTCTCAACGGGACTCCGGGGGCGTTCGACGATCGTCGGCATCGACGGACGGGTCGCACCCCACGGGTCGTGGGGTCGTCCTGTCCGCCCAGCGCGCCTCCCATCCGGACTTTCACCGTCGGTCCCGGAATCCCACCGGGTCAACCTCTGTCGGGTTCGCACCCGTCATCAGTTCGTGGACTGTCACCACCGGCTCGGAATTACACCGACCCCGGAGCGCTTGCGTAGTCGGAACGATACCCCAGGCCGCTGACGGCCGCGCCACGGTGGCAGCGCCGCCGTAACCGGACGTCTCCCCGGGCGCGGTGAGCACGTGGCGCCCGCGGTGTCCGGCGCCCGCGTCCGGCGTCCGGCGTCCGCACTGCGACGATGCACGAGTCGATCGACGAGCGGTCCGTCGGAACATGCACACGCATCCGATGCGCCGACATGTTCCGACAGGACATCCGTCGATCCTCCGGTGTTCTGTCGTGGAACGCGCACGCCCCTCCGGGCATGGTGACGAGGGGCGCCACGGTGTGACGCCCCTCGATCACCCGCCGGTCAGTGCCGACGACGGAGCACGAGCGCGCCCGCTCCGGCGAGGAGCAGCAGGAGCGCGAACCCGGCGGGCAGGACCGGCGAGCCGGCTCCCGTGTAGGCGAGCTCCGGCTGGCCGTCACCGGCCGCGGCGGCTGACGCGACGGTCCCGGCGCTGGTGCGGACCCCGCTGGTGGCAGCGGTCGTGGTGGTAACCACACCCGCAGTGGAGGCCCGGGTCGGCTCGACGACGTCGACCACGCCCACCGGGATGGTCACCGTACCGGGCGTGGTGCCGGTGTCGATGCCCGTCCCGTCGGTGGGGACGGTGCCCGGGTCGGTACCGGGGTCCGTACCGGGGTCGGTACCGGGGTCCGTGCCCGGGTCGGTACCGGGGTCCGTGCCCGGGTCCGTGCCCGGGTCGGTCCCGGGGTTCGTGCCGGTGCCGGGGGTGGAGCTGGTGCCGTCACCGACGATGCCGATCCCGTTGCCGCCGATCGTGATCGGCAGGCTGATCACCGGGGTGACCTGGGTGCCGGAGAGCAGGCCGCCGTCGCCGGAGGTCGAACCGCCGGTCGTCGGGGTCGTGGTGCCGGTGGCCGGAGCCGTGGCGCCGCCGGTGCTCGTGCCGTCACCGAGGACGCCGATGCCGTTGCCACCGATCGTCACCGGGACGTCGACGACCGGGGACACCTGCGTGCCCGAAGCCGTGCCGTCCGAACCCGAGGTCGAACCACCGGCCGCCGGGGTCGTCGTGCCGGTGGCCGGAGCCGTGGCGCCGCCGGTGCTCGTGCCGTCACCGAGGACGCCGATACCGTTGCCACCGATCGTCACCGGGACGTCGACGACCGGGGACACCTGCGTGCCCGAAGCCGTGCCGTCCGAACCAGAGGTCGAACCACCGGCCGCCGGAGCAGTTCCGGTACCCGTACCCGCGGGCGCCGTGCCCGTCGCGGTCCCGTCACCGAGCACCCCGATGCCGTTGTCCGCCACCGTGACCGGGATCGAGACGACCGGCGACACCTGCGTGCCCGAAGCCGTGCCGTCCGAACCAGAGGTCGAACCGCCGGCCGCCGGAGCAGTTCCGGTACCCGTACCCGCGGCGGGCGCCGTGCCCGTCGCGGTTCCGTCACCGAGGACACCGATGCCGTTGCCACCGATCGTCACCGGGACGTCGACCAGACCGGTCACCTGGATGCCGGAGAGCAGTCCGTCGGTGCCCGAGGTGGTGGGCGCCGACGGGGCTTCGGCAGCCGGCGCCGGTGTCGCCGCCGTCGGGGCGGTCGACGTCGAGGTGCCGTCACCGAGGACGCCGATCCCGTTGCCGGAGACCGTCACGGGGACGGTCAAGGCCGGAGCGACCTGGGTGCCGGAGGCCGTGCCGTCCTCGCCCGAGGTGCTCGGAGCGGAAGCGGCAGGAGCGGCAGGAGCCGGAGCGGGGGCAGCAGGCGCCGGAGCCGGAGCCGGTGCTGCAGGCGCCGGAGCTGCCGCGGGTGCGGGTGCGGCGGCCGAGACCGCGTCACCGGCGACGGCCACGGCGTTGCCACCGACCGCCACCGGGGCCGCGACGTCCGGCACCACCTGGGTGCCCGAGAGCGTGCCGTCCTGGCCCGAGGTGCTGGGGGCAGGAGCGGTCGTGGCCGGAGCAGTCGCCGGAGCGGCGGGCGTGGACCCCGTCGCCGTCGACACCGCGTCGCCGAGCACGGCGATCGCGTTGCCGCCGAGGGACACCGGGGCGTCGACGGCGGGGGCCACCTGGGTGCCCGAGACGGTGCCGTCGGCACCGGATGTCGTGGCCGCGTTCGCCGCAGCCGTGCCGCCGAGCGTGAGCCCGCCGACGAAGAGGGCGAACCAGAGCCCTCTGGAGACGTACTTGTTCATGGTCGTACTCCCTGATCGAGATCGTCACCGACCGCGGACGCAGCCGGGATGTGTGCGTGCCTGCCGTGGCGGACAGGCGCACCGATCTCAGTCAGGGGCGACGTCGTGCTCGCCGACGACCGATCCGGGGACCGCGTCGTCGGAGAGCGTGCCGCGAGACCCCGCGGCGAGGGAGACGATGTCGTCGGTCGAGCCGACGATGCCGACGGCTGCTGCGCCGCCGGAGGTCGAGGAGGCACTGCCACCGAGCACGCCGGCGTCGGCTCCGTCGAACGGGAGCCCGTGGCCCTCGCCGTCCGCGGGGACGAGCAGCGCGTGTCCGCCGAGGGTCGCGTCCTGCGGCTCGACGGCCGGGACGACCGGGCCGGCCGTGGCCGTCGTGGCGGCTGCGGCGAGCGGCTCCGACGGGCGGAGTCCGGCTGCGCGGTCGCCCACGGCATCGGCGGCGAGGCGCGCGGGTGCGGGTGCGGGTGCGGCGGGCACCGTGGCGCCCTGCGGGGCGACGGTTCCGGGCCGGACGGGTGCGTTCGCGACCGGCACCGACGGGACGGGCCCGGCGGACGGGTTCGAACCGCCGCCCACCGGGAGCGCGGGGACGTCGACGACGGGGGCCGTGCCTCCTGGCAGGGTGCCGCCGACGGACGGGACGACGCCCTCGACCACGTCGGGGACGGTGCCCACGGTCGTGCCGACCGAGCCGAGCGTGTCGTCGACCAGGCCCGCGACCGGGCCGGTGACGGTGCCGAGCGTGTCGTCGCCGAGGACCGTGCCGACCACCGGGACGCCGCCGACCACGTCGTCGACGGTGTCGACGACGGCGGTCACGGGGCGCGCGTCCGTGACGCGTTCCACGGTGCCGGTGACGGGGCGCAGGACGTTCGCGACGGTGTCGGTGACCGGCCGGGAGGCGCTGCTCACCTGGTCGACGACCTGTCGCACCGGGCGCGTGGCCGGGTGGGCCGCAGGGGCGGTCGTGGAGGGCTCGGCAGCCGGTGTGGTCGCGACCGGAGCAGGGCTCGACGGCGCGGGGGCTGCGGGAGCCGGAGCGGGGGCTGCGGGTGCCGGTGCGGGCGCTGCGGGCACCGGAGCAGGTGCGGGCGCGGGGGCCGGAGCGGGCGCAGCAGGTGCGGGTGCAGGTGCCACGGCCTTGCGGACGGGATCCGTCACGCCGCCGACGACCTTGCCGACTTCACCGGTCACGCCCTGCACGGTGCCGCCGACGCCGTCGACGACGCTACCGACGAGTCCGCGCTGCTCGGTCGGTGCGGCGGAGGTCGTCGCGGCGGAGGCCGGTCGCGCGCCGAGGAGCAGGGACAGCAGCACGAGGGCGGCGAGGGTCCCGACGCCCAGCAGGACGATGCGGAGTGCGGCGCGCCAGGGTGCGCGCAACGGGTGGTCCATGCGCTCACCTCCTGATCTCGGCTGCGCACGTAGAGTGGTTGACCGGCAATGTACGCCGATCCGGTCCGGAACACACCCTGTTTCGGAAGAAATTCTCAGGAAGGGCCGTCCGTGGTCTCGATCTTCAACGCTCCGACCCGCAACCTGGACATCGTCACGCTGCACGAGATCCTGCGGCTCCGCCAGGACGTCTTCGTCGTCGAGCAGGAGGCCGCGTACGGCGACATCGACGGCCGTGACCTCGAGCCCGGCACCGTGCAGTTCTGGACCGGCAACGGTTCGGTGGACGCGACGCTCCGCCTGCTCCGCGAGCCCGACGGCACCGAGCGCATCGGCCGGGTCGCCACCGCGAAGCACGCCCGCGGCCAGGGCCTCGGCGCGCAGCTCATGGAGGCCGCGATCGTCGAGTCGCGCTCGCCGAGCATCGCCCTCGGCGCCCAGTCGCACCTGGAGCAGTGGTACGGCCGCTTCGGCTTCGTGCGCTCGGGCGACGAGTACCTGGAGGACCGCATCCCGCACATCCCGATGACCCGGAAGCGCTGACCCGGGTTCCGCGCGTCAGGCCCGCCAGCGCCGGAGTTCGTCGAAGGAGCGGCCCTGGGTGGCCCGGTCGGCGACGAGGCGTTCGAACACGATGTTCGTCTGCGTCGTCGCCACGGAGGGGTCACCGCTGAGCTCGTCGGCCACGAAGTCCCGGAGCTGCTCGGTCGACTCGCACGCGATGTGCACGAGGAAGTCCTTGTCCCCCGCCAGGAACGAAACGTCCTGCACGACAGGCACCCGCAGGAGGCGCTTGGCGAAGTCCCGCAGTTCGTGGCGGGCCGCGGCGTGCACCCGGACGGACACCATCGCCTCGATCGAGAACCCGAGCCGGGCGACGTCCACCTCGGCTCGGTAGCCGCGGATCACCCCGGCGTCCTCGAGCGCACGGACCCGTGCCAGGCAGGTCGACGGCGCGATGCCGACGGCGGCCGCGAGCCGGTTGTTCGGGATCCGGGCATCGGCCGACAGCGTCCAGAGGATGCGCTCGTCGACCTCGTCGAGGCGCGGAGCGGGGTCGGGGCGACGTGCGGGACGGTCGGACACGCCTCGACGCTACCGCGACGGCGCGAGCAGGGCGCGGAGGGCGTCCTCGAGCGCGGCCGACACGACGGCGTCGTCGGCGGATGCCAGCGGTTCCACCGCGGTGGACTGCCGGAGCATCGACATCCCGAGCACCACCGCCAGCGCGATCTCGGCACGGACGAGCAGTTCCTCGGCCCCGGCGCCGCCGACCGTACCCGCGAGCCGTTCGGCGTACCGGCGCAGCGTCTCTCGGCGGATGGCATCGGCGCCGTCGTCGCCGGAGGACCGGAGCAGGAGCATCAGCTGCAGGGAGTCGTCGTCGGTCGGGGCGCGCACGATGTGCGTGATGATGCCGGTCAGCGCCCGTTCGAGGCCCTGCTGGCTCGTCTCCTCGGCTCCGAGGTCGCGCACGACGCGGTCGAGACAGGCGCGGAAGAGCCCCTCCTTCGAACCGAAGTACCGGTTGATCAGGGCGACGTTCACCCCGGCGTCCCCGGCGATGTCGCGGACGGTCGTCGCGCGGTACCCGTCGAAGGCGAACCGACGCCGGGCGGCCTGCACGAGCAGGAGTCGGGTGGCCGCGGCGTCCTTGCTCATGGAGCGCAGCCTACCTGTCCTCACAGGGATGTAAGCAAGCGTTGACATGCCCTCTCGAACGCGTACGCTCGTCATGTCAGCAATTGTTTACATCGACGACCACGACGACACGGAGCACGATGACCGACACCATGCAGAGCCCGCGGACCGGCTCGCACCCCACCACCGACGGACGCCGTCCGAACAGCACGGCGATCATCGTCTACCTGTCCCTCGGCGGCCTGTCCTTCGCGGTCCTGCAGTCGCTGGTCGCCCCGGCGCTCTCGACCATCGGGCAGGACCTCGGCGCCTCCACCAGTGCGACGAGCTGGGTGCTCACCGCGTACCTGCTCTCCGCCTCGGTGCTCACGCCGATCCTCGGTCGCCTCGGCGACATGATCGGCAAGCGCAAGGTCCTGATCGTCGTGCTGTCGATCCTGCTCGTCGGCGCCGTGCTCGCCGCCCTCGCCCCGAACCTCGGCGTGCTGATCGTCGGGCGCGCGCTGCAGGGTGCCGCCGGAGCCGTGATGCCGCTGTCGATCGGCATCGTCCGTGACGAGCTGCCGAAGGAGAAGGTCAGCGTCACGATCGGTCTGCTGTCGGCGATCTTCGGCATCGGCGCCGGTGTCGGCATCGTCGCGGCCGGGCCCATCGTCGAGCACCTGTCCTGGCACTGGCTGTTCTGGCTCCCCGCCGTGCTCGTCGTCATCGCCCTGCTCGGTGCGGTCTTCGGCATGCCGGAGTCCCCGGTGCGGAAGCCCGGTCGCCTGGACATGGCCGGCACGTTCGTCCTCGCGGTGTCGCTCGTCGCCATCCTGCTCGCCGTCAGCGAGGGCGAGACCTGGGGCTGGGGCGACGGCAAGACCATCGGTCTGCTGGTCCTCGGCGCCGTCGCACTGGTCGTGTTCGTCCTGGTCGAGCTCCGGGTCGCCGAGCCGCTCATCGACGTCCGGCTCTTCGCGGTCCGTGGCGTCTGGACCGCCCACGTCGTCGCACTCGTCTTCGGGTTCGCGATGTTCGGCACCTTCGTCCTCGTGCCGACGCTGCTGCAGCTCCCGACGGCGCTCGGCTACGGCTTCGGCAAGGACGTCACCCAGGCCGGTCTCTTCCTGCTGCCGACCGTCGTGATGATGGTCGTCGCCGGGCCGATCGCGGGCATCCTGGTGCGCAAGGTCGGCCCGAAGCCGCCGATGCTCATCGGCGGGTTCGCCATCGTCGCCGCGTTCGTGCTGCCGGCGATCGCACACGCCGAGCTGTGGCAGGTGGTGGCCTCCGGCGTCCTGACCGGCATCGGCATCGGCATGGCCCTCGCCGCCTGCTCGAACGCGATCATCGAGAGCGTCCCCGCGAACCAGACCGGTGAGGCCATCAGCGCCAACACGGTCGTCCGGACCATCGGCTCGAGCGTCGGCACCGCAGTCATCGCCGCGCTGATCACCTCGCACAGCACGCCGCAGGGACTGCCCACCGACGACGCCTTCACCATCGGGTTCTGGGCGTGCACCGGTGTGGCGGTCGTGGCCGTGCTCGCCGCCGTCGCCGCGCCGTCGATGCGTGCCCGCCGCGCAGCGGCCGCCGCCCGTGGGATCGACGACCTCGAGGAGGTCGCCGAGTAGGGCCGTGTGCCCGACCACCCGGGAGGCCCGTCCAGCGTCGACGACGCGGGGCGGGCCTCCCGTCCGTTGCGCAACCTGGGAACGCACCGGGCGCACGCGAGTCAGCGTGACGATCATCGGACCGGTCGCGTCCTGTCAGGGGACGCGGACCGCCGCGCCCGGACAGGAGACCCCATGAGCAGCACCGACCACGACGACACCACCGCTCCCGGACGGCCGTCGTTCCGCGACACCGTGACCGCCGGACTCGTGCAGAAGGCCCTCGAGCCGGTGCTGCGCGCCGTGCGCGAGGAGGTCGCCTCGGCGCGGCGCGAGATCGGCGAGCGCGCGAGCGGTGTGAAGACCGGGCTGGTGCTCACCGGGGTGGCCGTCGGGTTCGCCCTGACGACCCTGGTCGCGCTGGCCGGCTTCGCAGTGGCGCTGCTCACCCTGGCGCTGCCGCTGTGGGCGGCCACCGGGATCACCTTCGTCGTGTTCGCGATCGTGACCGCGATCCTGTTCGTCGTCGGCCTGCGCGGGATCCGGCGGGGTGTGCCGCCGGTGCCGAAGGACACGATCCAGGCGGCGAAGCAGCGGGTGACGCACGCGGCGGACGCCCCGACGGACAGCGCCGCGCGCGACTGACGGACCCGACGGACCTGCTGCGGGGGCCGCGACCGCCAGCGCTCGCTCCGCTACATCGCCAGGGTCATGCCGACCACCACGACGGTCATCGCGAAGACCTCGCCGCTGCGGACGGCCCGCCGGTCCTCGCGGCCCCACTCGTACCGGAGCAGCCAGCCGCTGAACGCGCAGTAGCCGATCACGCCGGCGCCGAGCACCGCGGACAGGGCGATGCCGTGCCCCGCGTGGTCGCCGGCGACGCCCGAGGCGTGGCCCATCAGCAGCATCCCCGCCATCACGACGGCGGACAGCGCGCGGTGGACGTCCATCGGCTCCGCGCGGCGACCGTCGGCGCGGCGGCGACGCATCACGGGCAACGGCGCGAGCAGGAGCAGGAGGGTCGCGGCGAACAGGGTCCACACCGCTCCGGCGTCGACGACGGGCATGAGCATCGCGACGAGCATCACGCCCGCCGGCACGATCACGCCCGGCCGCGGTCGGTAGCGGTCACCGACGATGCAGCACACGGACGCGAACTGCGGCACGACGAGCATGGCGTCGGCGACGGTCTCGTGCACGTGGGGCGTCCTCGGTGCGGCGGAGTGGTGCGGGGTGGGGTCAGTCCTCGGCGCGGGCAGCGGCCTTGGCGGCGCGCTCCTGCTTCACGCGGGCGTTCTCGGCGTGGACGGCGGCCTGCGTCGCACGCTCGCGGACGAGCCACTCGGGCTTCTGCTCGAGCAGCGTCTTGATGTCCGCCGTCGTCAGGGCGTCGTCGATCCCCGCACGGCTCAGGCCGGAGATGGAGATGCCGAGCTTCTGCGCCACGACGGGTCGCGGGTGCGGGCCGTCGCGTCGGAGGTCCTCGAGCCAGGTCGGGGGTTCGGTGCGGAGCTCGTCGAAGGCGGTCCGCGTGAGGGGAGCGCTCTGGAAGGACTCCGGAGCCGCCGTCAGCAAGATGCCGAGCTTCTTCGCAGCCGTCTCGGGCTTCATGGTCTGTTCCTGCGCCATGAGGACAAGGGTACGGCCCCTATGCTCGTCTGCATGACCGCGGCTCTCACCATCGCCTTCGTGCCGGGGGTCTCCCCCGCAAAGTGGGCCCGTGTCTGGCGGGAACGCTTCCCCTCCGTCGAGCTCCGGCTGCGGCCGATCGGCGCCGACGACGTCGACGACACGCTGGCCGGCGAGGCCGACATGGCCTTCGCACGCATGCCCGTGTCCGAGCAGCACAACGCCATCCCGCTCTGGACCGAGACCGCCGTCGTCGCGATGCCCAAGGACTCCCCCCTCGCCGAACTCGCCGAGGTCGACCTCGCCGACGCCGAGGTCCACGTGATCGACGCCGGCCCGGTGCCCGCCGACATCGACGGATCGCTCGACCTGGTCGAGGCGAACGTCGGCGTCGTCGTGCTGCCCCAGTCACTGTTCCGCGCCGCCAGCCGCAAGGACCTGGTCGGTCGTCCGCTCATGGACGCCGAGGGCACGCGCATCGCGCTGGTCTGGCGGGACGAGGACGCCACCGAGACCACCGAGGAGTTCATCGGCGTGGTGCGCGGGCGGACCGCCAACAGTTCGCGCCAGCCAGGAGGCCCGGATCGCGACGCCGACGACGACTCGCGTCCGGCTCGTGGCGGTGCCAAGGCAGGGCCGGGTGCCAAGGGCTCGTCCAGCGGGTCGGGTGGGTCCGGCGGGTCGGGTGCGTCGGGTTCCAAGGGCGGCGCCGCGGGCGCCGGCGGCAAGGCCAAGGCGAAGTCGCCCGGCAGCGGCAAGTCCGGCGCCGGCAAGAAGTCGAACACCGGCAAGGGGCCGACACCCGGACGCGGCAAGATGCGCGGGAAGCCGAGCCGGGGTTCCAAGGGCAACCGATGACGGACACGCGGCTGGCACCGATGCCGGCCACGCGCCTCCCGGCCTGGCTCCAGCGCACGATGGCCGAGTACGTCGAGTCGCGGATGCAGGCGGGCGAGACCCGCGAGCAGGCCGAGGCGAACGAGCAGCAGTCACGGGACCGCTGGTTCCCGGGCGGGTCCCCCGCTGACGGGCACCTCGTGTGGGACGTCACCGACCAGGACGACACCGTCATCGGGTACCTGTGGATCGGACCGCTCACGCCGGGCAGCACCGACTGGTGGGTGTTCAACGTCGAGATCGACGAGGCACACCGGCGCCGCGGGCACGCACGGCGGGCGCTCGAGCTCGGGCACCGGGTCGCTGCGGAACACGGCGCGACGAGCATCGGGCTGAACGTGTTCGGCTACAACACCGGGGCGCAGGAGCTCTACGCGGCGCTCGGGTACCAGGTGACGTCGGCGCAGATGCGGAAGCCGCTGGTCTAGCGCGCGGCGGCCGCGCGGCGGCTGCTGCTGCTGCTGCGGCTGCTCGGGTCACAACACCCCGCGTGCATGGTCCCGAGCGGTCACGAAGTGTCGACTGGCCGCGCCCGGAACGACGTGTCGTGACCACTCGGCGGAGGCCAGCGGGGATTCGTGACCGAGTGAAGGTCCGCGTCAGCGCAGGACGGCTGCGGCGGCCCGGGTCACCCTCGCGCCGCGCGACTCCTCGGCTGCTGCGCGGGCCCGGGTGACGACGACGGCGTCGGCGCGTTCGGCCGATCCGTGGTCGAACGGCGGGTGCGGGTCGTACTCGATCTGCAACTGGATCGCCTCGGCCGCGGGCTGTCCAGCGAGCTCGGCGGCGAGCCACAGCGCCATGTCGATGCCCGCGCTCACCCCGGCGGCGGTGACGACGGCACCGTCCCTTGCGATCCGGGCGTCCACCGGCTGCGCGCCGAAGGCCTCGAGCATCGGCTTCGAGGCCCAGTGGGTGGTCGCGCGTCTGCCGGCGAGCAGCCCGGCGGCGCCGAGCACGAAGGCGCCGGTGCACACCGAGGTGATCCACGTCGCGTGCTCGGCCTGGCGCCGCACGAAGGCCACGACGTCCGGGTCGAGCATCGCGTCGAAGGCACCGTCACCTCCCGGCACCACGAGCACGTCCGCGGGGCCTGCATCCCTGATCGTCACGGTGGGGACGAGCGCCAAGCCGCAGTCGCTCGGCACCGGGTCGAGCGTCGCCGCGACGTACTCGACGCGTGCGCCGGGCACGCGGCTGAGGACCTGCGCCGGACCGGTCAGGTCGAGCTGGGTCAGGTGCGGGAACAGCAGGAACGCGATCCGGATGTCGTCGGCCATGTCGTGACCATAGTCCCGGCGTTCTCGTTCTCGTTCTCGGGCCTGCTCGTGTCCGTGGGCGGGGCTCAGCTTGGCTGGGCTTGCCCGTCAGCTCCAGACGCCGGAGGTCCCGCGCCGGTGGCTGCCCATCAGGTGGGTGTCGACGATGCCGAGCGCTTCCATCAGGGCGTACATCGTGGTCGGCCCGACGAAGGCGAAGCCGCGCTTCCGCAGCGCCTTCGACAGGGCGAGGGATTCATCGGACTTCGTCGGGACCTCGGCGGAGGACCGAGGCTCGGGCGTGGTCGCCGGCCGGAACGACCACACGAAGTCGGCGAGCCCGCCGTCCTGCCGCAGGGCGATCGTGGCGTTCGCGTTGGTGATCGTCGCGAGGATCTTCGCGCGGTTCCGGACGATCCCGGCGTCGGCCATGAGCCGTGCGACGTCGTCCTCGCCGAAGGCTGCGACAGTGTCGGCGTCGAAGTCCGCGAAGGCGGCCCGGAACGCCGGTCGTTTCGCGAGGATCGTGCGCCACGACAGACCGGACTGGAACGCCTCGAGCGAGAGCCGCTCGAACACCCCGCGTTCGTCGCGGACGGGCATGCCCCACTCGCCGTCGTAGTACTCGCGGAGGAGCTCGTCCGACGACGCCCAGACCGGCCGGGCGAGGCCGTCGTCGCCGGTGACGAGGTCGGGCACGGGCGGGGCGTCGACGGGCTCGGTGCTCATGCGACCATCCTGGCGGGCGCCGCCGACAGCCGATCACTCACTCGGCGGGCGGGCCGTCCTGCGTCGCCTGCTCGTCCATCCACACGTACTCCCAGCGGTGTCCGTCCGGGTCGGTGAAGCTCCGCTGGTACATGAAGCCGAGGTCCATCTCCGGGCGGTCTTCGATGCCGCCGGCAGCGACCGCGGCGTCGACGACGCGGTGGACGTCCTCCTTCGACGGGGCGCTGAGTGAGTTGATGACCTCGATCGTGTCGGCGTCGGCGATCGTCTTGTCCGTGAACTCGGCGAACTTCGCTGTCGTCAGGATCATGACGGAGATCGTGTCGGACACCACCACGCACGCCGCGGTGTCGTCGCTGAACGCCGGGTTGATCGAGTACCCGAGCGCCTCGTAGAACGCCTTCGAGCGCTCGAGGTCCGTGACGGGCAGGTTGATGAAGACCATCGTGTCCATGGCGGTTCCTTTCGTCACGCTCAACCTGGACCCACTCGGTCCAGCGCGCAACCGTTTCGTGGGGGAACCAACCGGTACACAATATGCTGGTTGGATGCGGGCGTACGTGGACGAGTCAGAACCCGGCGGTGGACGGGACCACACCGCGTACGTCCTCGCGGCGGTGATCATCTCAGTCTCGATCAGCGACGCCGCGCGTGCTGACGTCCGAGCGGCGACTCCGAGGCGGATGCGGAAGCTGCACTGGTACGAGGCGCTGCCGAGCCAGCGCATCTCGTGGCTCGATCTCCTCCGGCATGCGGTGGCCGTCATCGTGGTCCGGTACGACGGCGCCGTGGCACGGACGGAACGTCGGCGAAGACGGTGCATCGAACGCCTCGTGCACGAACTGGAGCTGCGAAAGGTCGGGCACGTGGTCCTCGAGACACGCGGACCCGCTCGGGACAAGGATGACCGAGCAATGTTCGATGCGCTCCGCGATCGTGGAGTCGGTCACGGAGTGCGGTTCGAGCACCTCAACCCGTCCGAGGAGCCGCTCCTCGCGTTGGCTGACATCGCCTGCGGGGCTCATGTTGCCGGCCTCGCCGGAGATCACGGACTGTCGAGCCCGATCCTGGTCTCCTGACGGAAGCCCCGGAAAGCGCAAATCCTCGGGCCCGCGCTGGCTGCAGGACATCCGAGGATCACTTTCGACCGAGCAGCACCCGATCGACATATCAATGCTACCCGCAACGCTCGGCCCCGGTCAAGGCGCCGGCCGCCGCGGCCGGAAACGACGAAGTCGCTGTCGTCCGACAGCGACTTCGTCGTTCCGCGTCTGGCCGGGGACGCCCGACCCGAACGGCCTCAGGCCAGCTCGCGCCCCTCGCCCGCGGCACGCTGGTGCGACTCGGCCTCGGCCTGGCCGATGATGTCCTCGGCGGGCACCGGGTTCAGGCGGTCCCAGAGGAAGAACAGGCCGCCGCCGACGAGCAGCGAGATCCCGACCCACAGGTTGATGTGGATCCCGCCGGTCTTCTCGGGGTCGGTGTTCCAGTGCACGATGCCGACGATGGTCGTGATCACGCCGTAGAGCACGAACAGGCCGCCGAGGATGCGGCGCAGGTCGAGTCGGCGGGTGGAACGGACGAGGGCTGCCTTCTGCTCCTCGCTCATCGCGCCGGGGGTGGTGGTGTCACTCATGAGAAGTGGTCTCCTTCGCGGATCAGAGGAACGGGAGGTACAGGACGACGCACAGGACGAGCGCGACGGTGCCGAGCAGGGCGGGCGAGCGGTACCAGGCGGTGTCCGTCGCGACCGAGTCGCCGTGCAGGTCGATCTTGCCCACGCCGTAGACGAGTCCCCCGAGCTCCTTCTCGTCCTTCGGCTTGGTGAGCATCGAGACGACGAAGCCGACGACCAGCACGGTGACGAACGAGATGATCGCGCCGTACAGGGTCTCCGCGGTCGCGGTGGCGAACAGGTCCGGGTTGACCAGGTAGGCGATCCAGGTGATCGTCGGGGTCACGATGCCGAGGACGTAGCCCCAGAGCGCACCCTGCGTCGTCATGCGCTTCCACAGCAGGCCGAGGATGAACACGGCGAACAGCGGTGCGTTGAAGAACGAGAACAGCGTCTGCATGTACGTCATGATGTTCGACGCCTGGGCCGCGATGAACGCGGTCGCGATGCCGACCACGACGCCGACGACGGTGACCCAGCGGCCGGTCTTCAGGTAGTGCAGGTCGGGCATGTTCGGGCGGATGTAGCGCTGCCAGATGTCGTAGGTGAAGACGGTGTTGAACGACGAGACGTTCGCCGCCATGCCGGCCATGAAGGACGCCAGCAGACCGGTCACCGCGATGCCGAGCACACCGGTCGGCAGGTACATCTGGATGAGCTTCGGGATCGCGTCGTTGTAGGTCAGCGTGCCGTCGGCGAATTGATTGCCCACGACGGCCGCGGCGATGAGGCCCGGGATCACGACGATGGCCGGGATGAAGAGCTTCGGGATCGCGGCGATGAGCGGGGTGCGGCGGGCCGCGGACATGTTCTTCGCCGAGAACGCGCGCTGCACCTCGGTGAAGTTCGTGGTCCAGTAGCCGAAGCCGAGCACGAAGCCCAGGCCGAGCACGATGGCGAGCCAGTTGGCGCCGATCGGGTTGGTGACGTCTCCGAAGCCGGTGCCGGCCCAGGCCTGCAGGTGCTGCACGCCCTGGGTCTCGGTGATGGCCTTCGACAGGCCGTCCCAGCCGCCGACGCGGTGCAGACCGACGATCGTCAGCGGGATGAGCCCGGCGATGATCACGAAGAACTGCATGACCTCGTTGTAGATCGCGCTCGAGAGCCCGCCGAGGGTGATGTAGACGAGCACGAAGCCTGCGGAGACGATGATCGCCAGCCACTCCGGCCAGCCGAGCATGGCCTCGATGACGATGGCCATCGCGTACAGGTTGATGCCCGCGATGAGCACGTTCGACACCGCGAACGCGATCGCGTTCACCAGGTGCGGCGCCTTGCCGAAGCGGCGCAGCATGAACTCCGGCACGGAGCGGACCTTCGAGCCGTAGTAGAACGGCATCATCACGAGGCCGAGGAACACCATCGCGGGCACGGCGCCGACGAGGTAGTAGTGCAGGGTGGCCATGCCGATCTGGGCACCGTTGGCCGCCATGCCGAGGATCTCGGTGGCGCCGAGGTTCGCGGACACGAACGCCAGGCCCGTGATCCACGCCGGCATCGAGCGGCCGGACAGGAAGAAGTCCATGCTCGTCCGGACCTGCTTGCGGGCGGTGAACCCGATCCCGATGACGACCGCGAAGTACACGATGATCATCAGGTAGTCGACCCAGCCCAAGTCGAGCCGGATCCCTTCGTTCGCTGCAGCGAGAACCATTCACATCTCCACGTCAGTGTGTTGCAGTCGACAACTCTGCCGACTCGGACGGAGACGTTACACCGATTTGTGACCGTTCACATAGCCAGCGCATGCATCGTCCGAGCCGCGCAGCGCTCCCCCGGTTCGCTACGCTCGGCCCATGACCGACGCGTCGCGCATCCTCGTCCTCAACGGCCCGAACCTCGACATCCTCGGGCGCCGCGACCCGGAGCAGTACGGCACCGTGACGCTCGCCGAGATCGAGGCGATCGTGCACACCGAGGCGGCCGTGCACGGGCTCGAGGCCGACTTCCGCCAGACGAACCGCGAGGGCGAGCTGGTCGAGTGGCTGCACGAGGCCCTCGACGACTTCGCCGCGGTCGTCATCAACCCCGCCGCCTACGCGCACACCTCGGTCGCGCTGCACGACGCGGTGGAGGCCCTGTGGGTCCCCGTCGTCGAGGTGCACCTGTCGAACACGTGGAAGCGCGAGCCGTTCCGCCACGTCGACCACGTCGCCACCGCCGCGACGGCGGTCATCGCCGGCGCGGGCGCCGATGGCTACCGCCTGGCGGTCGCGCACGTCGCGTCCCTGCTCGGCTGAGCCAACCACCGGACGGGAGGCCCGTGGCGGCGTCGCCACGGGCCTCCCGTCCGCCATCTGGTCACGCTGGGTCGCGCCCGTTCCTTCCCATGGCACGCGCGATGCAAGGTGGTTCCGGGCATACCTGGTGAGAACTTTCGACCAGGGACGCCCGGAACCACCAGGGACGCCCGGAAGTGCCGGGCGCGCGCACGAGGATCAGAACTCGGCGGGGCGCCGCACGTCGGTCAGGCCGGCGGTGGCGAAGCCGCCGCGGATGAGCGGCACGGCCCGGCGCACGGCCTGGTCGATGCGGAGCTCCAGGTCGACGCTCGCGATGTCGTAGCCACCCTCGCGCTTGGTGAAGTCCCGCTCGTTGCCGAACACCCCGAGCGGCAGGGTCGTGGACTGGAAGAACCCGAACAGCGGGCGCATCTGGTGCTCGACGAGCAGGGCGTGCCGGTCGCTGCCGCCGGTGGCGGTCAGGAGCACCGGGGTGTCGACGAGGTCGTACTGCCCGACCCAGTCGAAGAAGAGCTTGAAGGCGCCGGAGTAGGCCGCCCGGAAGGCCGGGCTGCCCACGACGAGCACGTCCGCGGCCTCCACCGTCTCGAGGGCCCGGCGGGTGCGGTCGGACATCGTCTCGCGACCCGACGCCGCTCCGAGGTCGGCCAGCAGCGGGCCGATCTCGATCGTCTCGGTCCGGGCGCCGTCGATCTCCTCGGCCAACCGGGCCACCGTCGCCGCGACCAGGGTCGAGGTCCGCGAGGGGTCCGATGGGCTGCCACTGACGCCGACGACCAGTTCTCCGCTCATGCGGTCGATGCTCACACGCCGCCGGGGCGGGCGGCACGTTCGTGACGACATGTGTCGGGTGCCAGTCGGTCGGGGTAGCGTCCGCGCCATGCAGACCTTCCTGCCGTTCGCCGACTTCCGGGCATCCGCCGAGGTCCTCGACGACCGGCGGCTCGGCAAGCAGCGGGTCGAGACCCTGCAGGTGATGCGCGCACTGACACTCCCCGACTACGGCTGGCAGCACCACCCGGTGACGGCGATGTGGCGCGGCTACCGTCCGGCGCTGATGGCGTACCAGGAGGCAACGTGCCGCGTCTGGGCCGAGCGCGGGTACGCCGACACGTGTCTCGAGAAGACCCTGCTCGACCTGGGCCGTGTGCCGGAGGACCTGGCGGCGTACGAGCGCGGCGACGTGCCGGTCCCGCCGTGGAACGACGACGAGGCCCTGCACGTCTCGCACCGCTCGAAGCTCGTGCAGAAGGCGCCGGAGCACTACCGGGAGCTGTTCCCGGACGTGCCGGACGACCTGGACTACGTCTGGCCGGGGACACCCGAACCGGCGACGCACACCGGCTGACCGTCAGGCGACCGCCCGGCGGTCAGGCGACGGGGATCCAGCGACCGCCCTCGCGCCGGGTGACGACGTCGGAGCGGATCTCGACCACGTCCCGCAGCCCGTCGACTGCGGCGTCGCGGACGGCCGCGGCGGCACGGTCGTCCTCGGCCTCGAAGCGCACGACGGCACAGGGGACACCACGGAGCAGCCGTACGTCCTCGGCCTCGACCACGGCGTGTTCGCGCACGAGGGCGGCCGCGGCGGGCAGGACGGCGTCCGGGGCGGTGCCGGGTGCGAGGGCACCGATCGCCAGGGTCGCGCGGTACGAGGGCATGCGACGACGCTACCGGGGAACCGGATCCCGCCGTGGGCTGCAGGGGAACCGACGCCGCTCAGGGGTGCGGACGTCGACCCACGGCGGGATCGCGGTGTACGGCGGGACACGACGACAGGGGGAACGTCGCGCCCCGCGCCGGACGTCGATCAGGGGGTCGACATCCGGTCTGGGTCCACCGCGCGGCTCGGTTCAGGGGAACCGCACGGTGGTGGACCTCAAGGGTGTTCGGTGTCCTCTCGGTACCGGTCCGTCTCGGTCGGTGCGGGCATCGACCGGTGGGCGGCGGCTGGCCGGACCATCGGGAGCAGGGCACTCCCGGCGGTCGCGAGCGCTCCGACCACGGCGATGATCCCGAGCGGGGCCGTGCCGAGGTCGTGCTGCGCTGCCAGGGCGAGCGCGACGAGGGTGGCCGGCGCCGGCAGGAGCTGTACCGCTCGGAAGCGGTCGTCCCGTCGTGTCCGGGTCATCATCGCGTTTGCCATGACGACACTCTGACGCAGATCGGTTGTCCGCAGAAGGGGGGACACGTACCCAGAGATGGAGTAGAACGTCTAGTACACCTCAGCCGAGGGCGCGGACGGTCGCCACGGCGTCGGCCACGGCCCCGACGACGACCGGGACGTCGTCGGCCGTGAGTGCTGCGTCGAACGTCAGGCGGAGCGCGGTGCGCGCCACGTCCTCGGGGATCCCGAGCGCCGTGAGCACGTGGGAGGCCTCGGTGCTGCCCGCGGCACAGGCACTGCCCGACGACGACACCACGTCGCGCTGCTCGAGCTCGAGCAGGACGGTCTCGCCGTTGACGCCCGGGAAGCAGAACGACGCGTGCCCGGGCAGCCGGTGCTCCCGCGACCCGGTGACGAACGCTCCGGGGACCGCGGCGAGCACGCCGTCGAGCACCGCGTCGCGCACGGTGGTCGCCGTGCCCTCCCCCGACCGCACCGTCTCCGCCGCCAGCCCGAGGGCGGTCGCCACCGCCACGGCACCGGCCACGTCCTCGGTACCGGACCGCCGCCCCCGTTCCTGTCCCCCGCCGTGCAGCAGCGGCTCGAGCGGGACGCCGGCGCGCACGGCGAGCACGCCGGTGCCCTTCGGGGCACCGAGCTTGTGCCCGGACAACGACAGCGCGTCGACGCCCAGCACCCCGAGACCGATCGGCAGCCAGGGCGCGGACTGCACGGCGTCGGTGTGGAACCGCGCCCCGACCTCGTGCGCCACCGCCGCGAGCGCGGGGACGTCCTGCACGGTGCCGATCTCGTTGTCGGCGTGCGCGATCGAGACGAGCGTGGTGTCCGGGCGGAGTGCCGCGCGCAGCACCGCCGGGTCGACGCGGCCGTCCGGGCCGACGGGCAGCACGGTGACGTCGAAGTCGTGGAAGCGGGCGAGGTACGCGCAGCTCTCCAGCACCGCCTCGTGCTCGATGGCGCTCGTGACGACGTGCCGACCGCGGGGCGCGGCGAGGGCGATCCCCTTGATCGCGGTGTTCGCCCCCTCGGTGCCGCCGGTGGTGAAGACGACCTCGGCGGGCCGGCACCCGAGCACCCCGGCGACGGCGGCCCGTGCGGCGGTGAGTCCCCGCGCGGCCTCGTCCCCGACCCCGTGCGTCGACGAGGGGTTGCCGAACACCCCCGTCAGGTAGGGCCACATCGCCTCGAGCACCTCGCGGCGGACCGGGGTGGTGGCGGCGCGGTCCAGGTAGAACACGACTAGTCCCGCACGGGCACCGCGACGTGCTCGGGCACCGCGACGTCGATGTCGAGTCCGAGGTCGAGCGCCCGCGCCGAGTGGGTCAGCGCCCCGACCGAGATGACGTCGACGCCGGTCGCCGCGATCGCCGCGACGGTGTCGAGCGACACGCCGCCCGAGGCCTCGACGAGCGCGCGGCCGGCGACGATGCCGACCCCGGTCACGAGTTCGTCCGGGGTGAAGTTGTCGAGCATGATCGTGTCGACCCCGGCCGCGACGACGGGTTCGATCTGGTCGATGCGGTCCACCTCGACCTCCACGTGCACGGTGTGCCCGAGCCGCTGGCGGGCCTGGGCGATCGCGTCGCCGATGCCGATGCCGCCGGCCAGGAGCACCGCCAGGTGGTTGTCCTTGGCGAGCACGGCGTCGGACAGCGAGGTGCGGTGGTTGTGTCCGCCGCCGCACCGGACGGCGTACCGCTCGAGCGCTCGGAGGCCCGGCGTCGTCTTCCGGGTGTCGACGATCCGCGCCGAGGTGCCCGCGGCGGCCGCGACGTGCGCCGCGGTGGTCGTCGCGATGCCCGACATCCGCTGCACCAGGTTGAGGGCGACCCGTTCGGCCCGCAGCACGGCGCGCGCCGACCCGGTCACGGTCGCGAGGACGTCGCCCGCGACGAAGCGCGTCCCGTCGGCGACGTGCACGACGGTGTGGATCGCCGGGTCGACGGCGTGCATCACGGCGACGAACACCGCGCCGCCACTCAGCACGCCGGGCTCGCGCGCGCCGAGGGTCGCGGTCGCGGTCGCCTCGGTGGGGATCAGGGTCTCGCTGGTGACGTCGCCCCAGGGCGCGTCCTCCTCGAGCGCGGTCTCGATCACGCGACGGAGCGCGTGCGGCGGGATGGTGCCGGGGTCGGTGGTCATGCGGGTACCTCCTGCGGGACGGCTGCGGAGCCGTCGGCGCGTTCGTCCGTGTGCTCGTCGGGCTGTGCATCGGTGTGGTCGGCGACCCAGGCGTACGAGGCCGGGGCGGTGGGGTCGGTGTCGGGGTGGTCGGTGCGGGCGTGCGCCCCGCGGGACTCCGTGCGGGCCTCGGCGGCGAGCGCGACGAGTCGCGCCAGGTCGAGGAGCGCACGGTCCTCGTGCTCGCGCACGCCGCCGCCGGTCGGCGCGGTCAGCGCGTCGAGGTCGCGGCGCGCGCTGGCCAGCCCGACGGCGTCACGGAGCAGCCCGACGCGGTCCGTCATGACGGACTGGACCGCCTGCCGGACGGCACCCACGTCGGCGAGGTGGGTCGCGCCTCCAGGCAGGGTCGGACGGGAGGCGCGGATCGCGTCGGCCGCTCGGGGCACGCTGGTGACGTGGAGACCCGCGTCCCCGCGCAGGCGGAGCAGGCCGGGTCGCGGTGCGGCGACCGCGTCCGCTGCGCGGACCGCGAAGACGAGTCCCTCGAGCAGCGAGTTCGAGGCGAGCCGGTTGGCGCCGTGGACGCCGGTGCAGGCGGCTTCACCGACGGCGAGGAGTCCGGGCAGGCTGGTGCGGCCCTCGGCGTCGGTGGCGATGCCGCCCATCGAGTAGTGCGCGGCCGGTGCGACCGGGACGCCTTCGCGGGTCCAGTCGAAGCCGGCGGCGCGGGTCGCCCGGGTGAGTCCGGGGAACCGCGTGACCAGGAACCCGGCGTCGAGGCCGGTGGCGTCGAGGAGCACGGGTGCGCCGCCCTGGTCGCGCACCGCGGCAGCGATCCCCCGGGCGACGACGTCACGCGGGGCGAGCTCGGCGTCCGGGTGCACGTCGGTCATGAAGCGGTGCCCGGCGGCGTCGCGGAGGACGGCGCCCTCACCGCGGACGGCTTCGGACACCAGGCCGCCACCGGGGACGGCGAGCCGTGTCGGGTGGAACTGGACGAACTCCAGGTCGGCGAGGACGGCGCCGGCGCGCCAAGCGGCGGCGACCCCGTCGCCCGTCGCGACCAGGGGGTTCGTCGTCTCGCGGTACAGGTGTCCGGCTCCCCCGGACGCGATGACGACGGCGTCCGCGTCGAGGCGGCGGGGTTCCCCGAGCAGGTCGAGGACGTCGACGCCGACGACCACCCCGCCGCGGACGACCAGGTCGGTCAGGCTCGTGCGCTCCAGGATCGTGACGTGCCGTCGGTGCAGTGCCGCGATGAGGGTGCGTTCGATGGCGGCTCCGGTCGCGTCACCGTCGGCGTGCACGACGCGCCACCGGCCGTGCGCGGCTTCTCGCCCGCGGGCTAGGTCGTCGCCGTACCGGTCGAGGGTCGCCGGGTCCGACGACCGGTCGAAGGGCACCCCGAGGGCGAGCAGGTCGCGGACGCGGGCCGGGCCGTCGGTGCACAGGACCTCGACGGCCCGGGCGTCGGCGCTGCCCGCCGCCGCGACGTGGGTGTCGGCCTGGTGCAGCGCCGCGGAGTCGTCGGCACCGAGCGCCACCGCGATGCCGCCCTGGGCGTACGCGGTGGCGCTGTCGGCGAGCGCCCCCTTCGTCACCAGGGTGACGTCGTGCAGGGCACTGGCGCGGATCGCTGCGGTCAGCCCGGCGATGCCGGAGCCGACGATGACGACGTGCACGGTGGTCTCCCTCCTTCGGTCGGGTCCGCGTCTCAGCCGCGCGGCTTGGCGGCGAGCATGCGCTCGAGCGCGACCTTGGCGTCGGCCTGCACGTCGGCGGGGACGACGATCTCGTTGAGGACCTCGCCGCGGACGAGTGCCTCGAGCACCCAGGCGAGGTAGCCCGGGTGGATCCGGTACATCGTCGAGCAGGGGCAGACGACCGGGTCGAGGCAGAAGATCGTGTGCTGCGGGTACTCGGCGGCGAGCCGGTTCACCATGTTGATCTCGGTGCCGATCGCGAACGTCGTCGGCTCGGTGGCCGCGGCGACGGTCTTCCGGATCAGGTCGGTGCTGCCGGCGTGGTCAGCGGCGTCGACGACGGCCATCGGGCACTCCGGGTGCACGATGACCTGCACGCCCGGGTGCTCGCGGCGGGCCTGGTCGATCTGCTCGACGGTGAAGCGGCGGTGCACCGAGCAGAAGCCGTGCCAGAGGATGACCTTCGCCGCTTCGAGGTCGCTCGTCTCGTTGCCGCCGAGGGGCTTCCGGGGGTTCCACATCGGCATCAGGTCCGTGCTGATGCCCATCGCCTTCGCGGTGTTGCGGCCGAGGTGCTGGTCGGGGAAGAACAGGACGCGCTGCCCACGCTCGAAGGCCCACTCGAGCACGGTCGCGGCGTTCGACGAGGTGCACACGATGCCGCCGTTGCGACCGCAGAACGCCTTGAGGTCGGCGGCGGAGTTCATGTAGGTGACCGGGATCACGGGGACGCGGCCGTCGGCGTCGGGCTCGGTGCCGTACACCGCGGTCAGTTCCGCCCACGCCGCCTCGACGCTGTCGATGTCGGCCATGTCGGCCATCGAGCAGCCGGCGGCCAGGTTCGGCAGGATCACGCGCTGGTCGTCGCGCGCCAGGATGTCGGCGGTCTCAGCCATGAAGTGCACGCCGCAGAACACGATCGCCTCGGCGTCGGGCTTCGTCAGGGCGGCGTTCGCGAGCTGGAACGAGTCGCCGAGGAAGTCCGCGTGCCGGACGACCTCGTCGCGCTGGTAGAAGTGCCCGAGGACGACGACCCGGTCGCCGAGGGTGGCCTTCGCCCGCTCGATGCGCTCGTGGAGCTCGTCGGTCGGGGTCGTCTTGTACTCGTCGGGCAGGACGCCCTGGCGCGGGGCGCTCGTCGGGATGACGTCGGACATCGACGACCCCGGGCCGTACCCGGGGCGGGAGTCGAAGTCCCACGTCGGCATGGCGAGGTCGGGCGTGCAGGTGCTGCCGCCGGCCTTGCCGTTGGAGATGAGTTCGATCGTCGTGGCGATGGACACGGGGCTTCCTATCGGTTCCGCTGCTGGTGCTGATCGGCCCCGGTCTGCAGCGGGCCGTTGTCCGCGTAGGCCAGGTCGGGGTTCGAGCGGTACAGCCGGGCCGGACGGTGCCGGCCCCCGCTCGTGGTCTCGTCGGTCGGCAGGACCGCGTCGGTCTTCTCGACCTGCCGACGGAAGTTCGCGGGGTCGAGTGCACGGCCGAGCACCGCCTCGTACACGCCGCGGAGTTCGGCGAGGGTGAAGCGGTCGCCGAGGAACGCCTGCGCGATCCGCGAGTACGACATCTTGTTGCGCAGCCGCCACAGGGCGTACTCGACGATGCGGTCGTGGTCGAAGGCGAGGGGCGGGTGCTCGTCGGCCAGGAACCACCGGACGTTCCAGTCGTCGGGCACGACGTTCGCCTCGTCCGGGTGCACGAGTGCCCAGTACACGATCGACACCACGCGGCTCGGGGAGCGTCCGACGTCACCGAACGCGTAGAGCTGCTCGAGGTACCGCGGCTGGACGTTCGTCGTCTCGCGCAGTCGGGCGGCCGCGGAGTCCTCGAGCCCCTCGTCGTCGCCGACCCAGCCGCCGGGGAGCGCCCAGGAACCCTCGAACGGTTCGGCGACGCGACGGACGAGCGGCATCCACAGCGCCGGGGCCCCGGTGTCGGGGTGCGGGCGCAGTGCGACGATCACGGTGGAGACCGCGACGCGGATGCCTGCTTCGTCCATGGTGGAGATAGTGTCAATCTGACTCGAAGTGTTCGGGTTGGGATGACACTATCACTGCCGACGCGGTGCGCTCGTCACGAGCCGGAAACAGATCGTCACGGGGCCGAAAACTCCCGGAGGGCCGTCGCGGTTAGCGTGGAGGACATGACGACGGTGACGAGGGTGCATGCCGTGGTGTCGGGGACGGTCCAGGGGGTCGGCTTCCGGTACTGGACCGCTCGGAAGGCGGACGGGCTCGACCTCGTCGGCTACGCGAGGAACCTCTGGGACGGCACGGTGGAGGTCGAGGCAGAGGGACCCTCGGTCGCCGTGGACTCGTTGGTCGAGTGCCTGCGCACCGGTCCGCCGTCGGCCACCGTGACCGACGTCAGCCTCCGGTCGGTCGTGCCGCACGGCGACGCCGACGGGTTCGCGATCCTGCACTGAGCAGACGTGTGTGGGAGCTGCGCCGACGACCGGCGTGCTCGGCACCGATCGTTCACCTGCGGATGTCGGAGCGAAGCGGAATAATCGCATCCACTCAGGGAGTTGGCCTGTCTGCGCGTCCTGCGCCACACCCGTTCCACCCGTCGTGAACCACCAGGAGCACCCGCATGACCCAGGCCGTCGATTCCGCCCCCCGCACGGGAAGCGTCTCGCAGCCGTCCGCTGCCGAGACCCGACTCGTGATCGGGCTGCTGCTCGTCTCCGCGTTCGTCGTCATCCTCAACGAGACCATCATGGGCGTGGCCCTGCCCCGGCTCATGGACGACCTGGACATCAGCGCCGCGACCGGCCAGTGGCTGACCACCGGCTTCCTGCTCACCATGGCGGTCGTCATCCCGATCACCGGGTTCCTGCTGCAGCGCTTCAACACCCGACCGGTGTTCGTCTGGGCGATGGGCCTGTTCTCGGTCGGCACGCTGATCGCCCTGCTCGCGCCGGGCTTCACCGTCCTGCTCGTCGGCCGCATCGTGCAGGCCAGCGGCACCGCGATCATGATGCCGCTGCTCATGACGACGGTCCTGACCCTCGTCGACCCCGCGCACCGTGGTCGCATCATGGGCAACATCTCGATCGTCATCTCGGTCGCTCCGGCCATCGGCCCGACGATCTCCGGCCTGATCCTCAACGCGTTCTCGTGGCGCTGGCTGTTCGGCTTCGTGCTGCCCATCGCGATCGCGGCGCTCATCCTCGGCATGGTCAAGGTGCAGAACGTCTCGACGCCGCGCAAGGCACCGATCGACGTCGTCTCGGTCATCCTCTCCGCCTTCGCGTTCGGCGGCATCGTCTACGGCCTGTCCAGCATCGGTGAAGCCGGCACGACCGGTCCGCTCGTCCCGGTGACCGCCCTGGTCGTCGGTGCCGTGGCCCTGGCGGTGTTCATCGTCCGGCAGACGCGCCTGCAGCGCACCGACAGCGCCCTGCTCGACCTGCGCACCTTCCGCACCCGTGGCTTCACGGTGCCGATCGTCGCGATGGGCCTGAGCTTCATGGCGATGTTCGGCACGCTCATCCTGCTGCCGATCTACCTGGAGCGCGTCCTCGGCCTCGAGGTCCTGCAGGTCGGCCTGCTGCTGCTCCCCGGTGGCCTGCTGATGGGCCTGCTCTCCCCCATCGTCGGTCGCATCTACGACCGCCGTGGCCCGCGCGTGCTGCTCATCCCCGGATCGATCATCGTCAGCGCCGTGCTCTGGGCGCTCTCCACCGTGGGTGTCGACACCAGCGTGTGGTTCGTCCTCGGTGCGCACGTGGTGCTGAGCATCGGCCTGGCCCTGACCTTCACGCCGCTGTTCACCGCGGCGCTCGGCGGGTTGCCCCCGAAGCTGTACTCGCACGGCAGCGCGGTGCTCGGCACGGCGCAGCAGCTCGCCGGTGCGGCGGGCACGGCCCTGTTCGTCACGCTGCTGACGATCGGTGCGGCCACCGCCGTCGAGGGCTCCGGTGCCCGCGGGGTCCAGGTGGCCACCGCATCGGGCGTCGGCACCGCCTTCATGGTCGGCGCGATCATCTCGCTGTTCGGCATCCTGGCGTCGGTGTTCGTCCGCCGGCCCGAGGTGCCCGAGGGCGCGCCGACGCCCCCGCCCGTGCACTGACCGACGAGCTTCGCGCACCGACCGACGAGCCGGGCCGGACGCCGAACCCGTGACGGGACCGGCGCCCGGCCCGCTCCCGTCTCCGGCCCGCGTGGCAGGGTGGGCGCCATGCGGTCGACGACGAGCGAGCTCAACTGGTCCGGCACGGTCACGTACACGGCCGAACGGGTCGTCCGCCCGTCGTCGATCGACGAGGCCGCCCAGGTCGTGGCCGACGCCGACCGGGTGCACGGCCTCGGCACCCGGCACTCGTTCAACGACGTCGCCGACACCGCAGGCACCCTGCTCGACCTGACCGGCATCCCCGCCGACCTGGTCGTCGACGCCGAGCGCCGCACCGTCACGCTCGGGGCCGGCACCCGGTACGGCGACGTCGCGGCCGACATCGACCGTGCCGGGTTCGCCCTGCACAACACGGGGTCCCTGCCGCACATCTCGGTCGGGGGTGCGGTCGCGACGGGCACCCACGGCTCCGGCACAACACTGGGCTCGCTCGCCACCGCGGTGCGCGCGTTCGAGGTGCTCGGTCCGGACGGCTCCGCCCGGACGATCGACCGGACGGACCCCGCGTTCGACGGTGCCGTACTGCACCTCGGACTGCTCGGCATCGTGACCCGGGTGACCCTCGACGTCGAACCGTCCTACCGGATGCGTCAGGACGTCTACGGCGCGATCCCCTGGGACACCTTCACGGCGAACGTCGCTGCCGTGCACGCCGCCGCGTACTCGGTGTGCGCCTACACCGTGTTCGGCGATGCGATCACCGAGGTCCTGGTGAAGTCGCGCGTCCCCGAGGGCGCCGAGGACGTGCCGGTCCCGGAGACCTTGGCCGGCGCACGGCGCCTGCCCGGCACCCCCGGCGACGACCACCGGACCGCGCGCGACGGCTCGGTCGGCCCGTGGTGGGACCGCCTGCCGCACTTCCCGATCGGGTCCGTCCCGAGCCACGGGTCCGAGGTGCAGAGCGAGCACTTCGTCCCGCTCCGGCACGCGGCGGCCGCCCTCGACGCGCTCCGGGGGCTCGCCGACCGGATCCAGCCGCACCTGCACGTCTGCGAACTCCGGACGATGGCCGCGGACGACCTCTGGCTCAGCCCGACCCAGGGCGAGGACGTCCTCTGCATCGCGTTCACCTGGAAGAAGCACCCGGCAGAGGTCGCCGCGCTCCTGCCCGACCTGGAGTCCCGGCTCGCGGCCTTCGACGGCCGACCGCACTGGGGCAAGATGAGCTCGCTCGACCACGCGACGATCGCCGGGCTGTACCCGCGGCTGGCGGACTTCCGCGACCTCGTCGCCCGGACCGACCCGGAGCGGACGTTCGCATCCGCGTTCGGCGAGCGGGTGCTCGGGACCTGACCCGGGCCTCCAGGCCGTGCCCCGCTAATCGGTCGTGAACGCGAGCGGCGTGATCGTCCGCGTCTCGCCGTCCCAGTGGCGCACGCCGCCGACCACGAGGGTCTCCGGCAGCGGCACGGCGCGCAGCGCAGCGACGGCGCGCGGCAGGTCTTCGTCGCGCACCCGACGGGCCAGCGTGACGTGCGGCGACCAGTGCCCGGGCACCGACGTCTCGACGCCGCCGGGGGCGACAGCGTGCACCTCGCCGTGGAAGGTCGTGAGCGCCGCGTCGAGGACCACCGCGCGCACCAGCACCGACCGACCGGCACCCGCGGGGAAGAGCAGCAGCCCGCCGAGCCGGATCGCTGTCGGGACCGACGTGCGGAACCCGGCCGGCACGGGCAGCGTGTCCCCGGCGGCCAGGGTGACGTGCGGGGCGTTCGACGGCGACGGGTGCCGACCGAGGCTCGGCAGGTCGGCGTCGATCAGGGCCTGCCAGGCGGACCGCACGGCGGCGTCCGCCTCCGGGCCGAGGACGAGTTCGATGCTGCGCACGATCCGAGTCAACCAAGTCGTGTCGGGACGCGTGCTCCCACGCAGGCGGCACGGATCGAGTGCTGCGTAACACGACGGAACGGAACTCGCACCGGGGGTGGACCGCACGTCACACTCGTCTCCACGCCGCGGACCACCGCGGCTCCCCCACACGCACTGCCCACGAGGAGCACCAGCATGTCCGCAGCCCCCGCACTGCCCGAGAAGCCGAAGGGCAAGCGCACGATCGGCTGGATCGTCGCGGCCGCGATCGTCGTCGTGGCGATCGTCGTCGCCGTCGTCGTCGGAGCCCTCCGCTCCGGGAGCAACGACGCCGGTGCCGCCGGTGACGCCGCCCCGAAGACCGTCACGATCGGTGTCTCGGACAAGTCGCTCGGCTACTGGAACACGTACACGAAGCTCGCGAAGGACAAGCTCAACGTCACCGTCAAGCTGACGAACTTCTCGGACTACTCGCTGCCGAACCCCGCCCTCAAGGACGGCCAGCTGGACATCAACCAGTTCCAGCACATCCAGTACCTGGCGGACTACAACGTCACGTCGAACGACGACCTGCAGCCGATCGGCTCGACCGCCGTGTACCCGCTGCCGCTCTACGCGACGAAGTACGACAAGCCGTCCGAGCTGCCCGCGAACGCGAAGGTCGCGATCCCGAACGACTCGATCAACCAGGCCCGTGCGCTCCTGATCCTGCAGGCGGCGGACCTGATCACCCTGAAGGACGGCGGCTCGGCGTTCTCCACCGCGGACGACATCGAGACGAAGAAGGTCGACGTCCAGCCCCTCGACGCCTCGCAGACCGCGAACGCGCTGCAGCAGGGCTCCGTCGCCGCCGCCGTCGTGAACAACAACTTCGCCACCGCCGCCGGTCTGCCGATCTCGGACGCGATCTACCAGGACGACCCCTCGAGCGCGAGCGCCGCCCCGTACGTGAACGTCTTCGCCGTCCGCGACGAGGACAAGGGCAACAAGACCTACCTCGACCTGGCGGAGCTGTTCCAGGACGACGCCGTGCAGAAGGCCTTCGCGAAGGACCTGCCCGAGGCCGTCGCCCGCGACGAGAGCGCCTCGAAGCTGCAGGACGAGCTCGCCCAGGTCGAGCAGGACGCGAAGGCGGCCAAGCAGTAGTGCCGGTCCTCGTCGAACTCCGCGGCGTCTCGAAGCACTACCGCCGCGCCGACACCGGCGAGACCGTGGTGGCCGTCGAGGACGTCTCCCTGGACGTGCACCAGGGAGAGGTCCTCGGCGTCATCGGGTACTCCGGTGCCGGCAAGTCCACCCTGGTCCGCCTGGTCAACGCGCTGGAACTGCCGAGCTCCGGCACGGTGACCGTCGCAGGCCGCGAGCTGACGGCGATCCCCGAGCGGGACCGCCGTCTGGCGCGTCGCAACATCGGGATGATCTTCCAGCAGTTCAACCTGTTCCGGTCCCGCACGATCGCCGGCAACGTCGCGTACCCGCTCAAGGTCGCCGGCGTGCCGAAGGCCGAGCGGAACCGTCGCGTCGCCGAGCTGCTCGACTTCGTGGGCCTGCTCGAGCGCGCCCACGCCTACCCGGAGCAGCTGTCCGGCGGCCAGAAGCAGCGCGTCGGCATCGCCCGCGCCCTCGCCGCGTCGCCCGACCTGCTGCTCGCCGACGAGGCGACCAGCGCTCTCGACCCGGAGACCACCTCCGAGGTGCTCGCGTTGCTCCGCCGGGTCAACCGGGAGCTCGGCGTCACCATCATCGTGATCACGCACGAGATGGACGCCGTCCGGCAGATCGCCGACCGGGTCGCCGTGATGGAGCAGGGGCGGGTCGTCGAGGTCGGGGACGTCTACGACGTGTTCTCGACCCCGAAGACCGGTGCCGCGCAGCGCTTCGTCCGCACCGCGCTGCACGACCGGCCCTCCCCCGAGACGCTCCGGCGCCTGCGGGACCGCCACCCGGGTCGGCTCGTCACGGTGCAGATCACCGACGAGGCCGGGCTGCAGAACCGCATCGACGCAGCCTTCCGCGCCGCCGGGGTCACCGCCGAGCTCGTCTACGGCGGGGTCGGCGAGATCCGAGAGCGTCGGATCGGGTCGCTCACCTACGAGCTGAGCGACGCCAGCGGCGGTCCCGGTGGGCCAGGCGGTTCCGGCCGGTCCGGCGCGTCCGGCGCCATCGACGCCGCGATCGCCGCACTCCGCGCCGACGGCGTCACGACCGACGAGGAGGCCGCCGCGTGAACAACAACTCGTTCCAGAGCGTGATCGACACGTTCGACGTCTTCCTCGCCGCCATCCGCGACACCATCGTGATGTCGCTGATCTCGCTGGTCATCGCCGGGGTCATCGGCCTCGCGCTCGGCCTGCTGCTCTACGCGACCCGGCCGGGCAACGTCCTCGGCAACCGCACCGCGTACACGGTGCTCAACGTGTTCGTGAACCTGATCCGCCCGATCCCGTTCGTGATCTTCCTCGCCGCGATCGCGCCGCTGTCGCGGGTCGTCGTGCAGACCACGATCGGTGTCCCCGCGGTGACCTTCGCGATCTCGTTGGCCGCGGCCTTCGCGGTGTCCCGGATCGTCGAGCAGAACCTGCTGTCGGTCGACCCGGGCGTCGTCGAGGCGGCTCGGGCCTCGGGTGCGCACCCGGTCTCGATCCTGCTGACCGTGCTCATCCCCGAGGGTCTCGGCCCCCTGATCCTCGGCTACACGTTCATCTACATCGGCATCGTCGACATGACGGCGCAGGGTGCGCTGATCGGTGGTGGCGGGCTCGGCGAGTACGCGATCACCTACGGCTCGCAGCGCTACGACTGGTGGGTGGTCTACGTCTCGGTGGCGGCGATCGTCGTCATCGTGCAGCTCGGCCAGTTCATCGGCAACCGCTTGGCGCGGGCGACGCTGCGTCGCTGACGCGGGCGGGTTCCGAGGGCAACCGCCTGGAGGCCCGGTGCCGGTCCACGAGACCGGCACCGGGCCTCCGATGCGTCGCCGCCCGGACGGACGCGCCCAGCGTCGTGCGCCGAGCGGTCACGACTCCCCGCTCATCTCTGCCGAGGTCGCACGAACCGTCGTTTACCGGGCCCGCAACCGACAGTTCCCGACCACTCGGCGCCACACCCGCGGCATGTCGAGCGACCTCGGCACGTGCTGCCGAGCGGTCACGACTCCCCGCTCACCTCCGCCGAGGTCGCACGAACCGTCGCCCGACGCCCCCGCAACCGACAGTTCCCGACCACTCGGCGGCACACACGGGGCACGTCGTGCAACCTCGGCACGCGCCGCCGGCGCGCCCGACGGCCCCCTGCCGAGCGGTCACCACTCCCCGCTCACCTCCGCCGAGGTCGCACGATCCGTCGCCCGACGCCCCCGCAACCGACAATTTGCGACCACTCGGCGATGCGCACACGGCACGTCGAGCGACCTCGCCACGCGGCCGCCGACGCACCCGACGGCCTCCTGCCGAGCGGTCATAACTCCCCGCTGACCTCCGCCGAGGTCGCACGAACCGTCGCCCGGCGCCCCCGCAACCGACAGTTCCCGACCACTCGGCGATGCGCACGCGCCGCCGACGCGCCCGACGGCCCACTGCCGAGCGGTCACGACTCCCCGCTCATCTCCGCCGAGGTCGCACGAACCGTCGTTTACCGGGCCCGCAACCGACAGTTTGCGACCACTCGGCGATGTGCACGCGGCATGTCGTGCGACCTCGGCGGCCGGCACGAGCGGCCGCCGACGCGGGTCAGGCGGCGGGAGCCTCGACGGTGGTGACGGCGCCGGTCTCGCCGGGGTGCTCGTAGTGGGCACGCACCAGGATCGGGCGGTGGTCGGAGATGCCGGCCGGCAGGGTCTCGACGCCGGCGATGTGCAGGCCGACACTCGTCGCGAAGTCGAAGTGGCCGGTGAACTTGCGGTAGCGCAGGTACGTCGGCTGGTCGGACAGCGACAGCGCGAACCCGCCCTGCTCGATCTTGCGGCGCAGGTTCGTCTGGAACCACGGGTAGTTGAAGTCGCCGACCATGACCGCGGGGACGTCCTTCGCCAGCTCGCGCAGGAACTGGTGCGCGGCCTCGATCTGCTTGCGACGCAGGGAGTTCGTCGCGGTCAGCGGTGAGGCGTGGAACGAGGCGACGACGACCTCGGCGTCGGCCTCGGTGTCGCGCAGGTGCATCGCGATGAGCCGTTCGTGCGCGGGTGCGAGGACCCGATCGTGCAGCGACTTCTGCAGCGAGTGGATGCTGAAGTCCTGCACCTCGAAGCGGTCGTCGCGCTTGTAGATCGCGAGCCCGAGCCGGTTGGTGCGGGTCGACGCGGCGAGCGAGAGGCCGCCGATCGACGGTGCGAGGTCGTTGCTGTCGCACTCCTGCACGCACAGGACGTCGGCGTCGGACGCCTCGGCCAGTGCGGCGAGCTCGCTGTTCGCGGTGTGCTCGCGGAGGTTGTAACTGACGACACGGAGCTGCGTGGGCTGCACGGTCTGCTCTGATGCGATCGTGCTCTGCTGCTCTGGCGCGGCCATGCTGCCTTCCTGTCCGGGTGTTCCGGTCACCCTGCCGCGGTCACCGTACTCGGGTACCGCGGACGGTTGCTGAGACTGTAACGCCTGCCGGGTTTCGTCCGTGTGACCGTGACGGAAACGGACAGCGGCGGGATCAGGCGCGGACACGGCGGACCGGGCGGACGGTGTCGCCCGCTGTGCGACTCATCAGGATGCCCTCCACGCAGGCGACCACGAGCAGGGCGGCGATGACCCAGAACGCCGCCGCGTACGGCCCGTCGCCGCCCAGCCCGGAGGCCGCGCGGATGACCACGGCGGCGACGGCGACACCGAAGCCCGCGGCGGTCTGCTGCAGCGTCGACGACAGCGTGTTCGCGGGGGTCATGTCGGCCTGCTCGACGTCGGCGAAGGCGATGGTGTTGTACGCCGTGAAGCCCACGGAGCGGGCGGCACCGCTGACGGCGAGCAGGACGGCGAGCAGCCAGAACGGGGTGTCCTCGGTCATGAACGCCATCGCGACCACGGTCAGCGCGGCAACGGCCGACGACACGATGATCACCGGGCGGTAGCCGAACCAGCGGAGGAACGGGGTCGTCATCGGCTTGATGCCGAGGTTGCCGACGAACACCCACAGCACGGCGGACCCGGCGAGCACGGCGCTCCAACCCCAGGCGTCCTGGAACAGCAGCGGGAGCACGAACGGCACCGCGGACACCGCCAGGCGGAACAGGCCGCCGCCGGCGTGCGACACCCGGAAGGTCTCGAGCCGGAACGCGTCGAGCCCCATGATCGGGTGGGGAGCCCGGCGGAAGTGCCGGATCGCGAGCCAGCAGCACACCGCGCCGAGGATGCCGGAGACGACGACCGCGGTGACCGGCACGACGTCGAGCGCGAGCAAGGACGCCATGACCACGAGCGAGCCGAGCCCGACGCAGGCGAGCAGCGACCCGAACCAGTCGAACGGCACCCGCTGTGCCGCACGCTCCTGCGGCACGAGCACCAGGGCGGCGACGAAGGCGATGACGCCGAGCGGGATGTTGATGAGGAAGATCCAGTGCCACGACAGCGTCTCGACGAGCACGCCGCCGATGAACGGCGCGATGATCGGTGCGGCGAGGGCCGGCCAGGTCAGGATGGCGATGGCGGTGACGAGTTGTTCGCGCCCCGCGCTCCGGAGCACGACGAGCCGGCCGACGGGCACCATGAGCGCCCCACCCAGGCCCTGCAGGATGCGCCACAGCGTCAGCTCGACCAGCCCGGTGGACAGCGCGCACAGGGCCGACGCGATCGTGAACAGCGCGATGGCCCCGGCGAAGACGGTCCGGGAACCGATCCGGTCGGTGAGCCAGCCGGACACCGGGATGAACACCGCGAGGGTCACGAGGTACGCGGTGATCGTGACGCCCACCGCGGCGGAGTCGACCCCGAGGTCACGCCCCATGGCCGGGGCGGCGGTCGCCAGGATCGTGCCGTCCAGGAGTTCCATGAAGAAGGTCCCGGCCACCAGCACGGCGACCGCCGTGCTGCGCGTCCGTCGTCTGGGTGTCGTCGCCGTCGTCGTCATCGCCCACCGAGACTATGCCCGCGGACGCCCGCGCCGTCACGGACGTCCGCGCCGTCACGGACGGGCCGCCCACCGGACGGGACACCGGACGGGACACCGGACGGGACACCGGGCGGGGCACCGACCACCCGCCGGACCCCGCACCCGCCACCCACAGGGCGCGACGCAGCGCACATGACGCGGGACGGGCCTCCAGGCGCAGTTCCGGGCGATCCTCATGCTCGGGCCGACTACCCTGGCCGGGTGCCGACCCGACCACCCGAACGCCGAGGAACTCGCGCGTGAGCCGCACCGACAGCGCCGGTGTGGTCGCCGCGGGCACGGCCAGCGGTCGACGACGTGTCCTGGACACCGTCGCCTCACTGCCGGCGTGGGCGGCGGTCCTGCTCGTCTGGACGGGCGGCCGGGTCCTGTCGACCCTGTGGCTCGCGCTCGCGTACCCGCTCATCGGTCGTGCGCTCCCGGGCAACGCGATCTGGGGCAACGAGCACGGGTTCGGCGCCTTCCTGGTGGCCTGGGACGGGCAGTACTACGAGCAGATCTCGCTGCACGGGTACCCCGACGCGCTGCCGCTCGACGCCGCCGGCAACGTCGCGCAGAACGCCTGGGCCTTCCTGCCGGCGTTCCCCTTCACGATCCGGGCGCTGACCGCCTCGACCGGGGTGCCGTTCGAACTCGGCGCCCCGCTCGTCGCGATCGTCGCCGGGCTGCTCGCCACCTACCTGCTGCACCGCCTGGTGCGGGACCGTGCCGGGCACGCCGCCGCGATGTGGGCGGTCTTCTTCTTCAGCTGCGGTCCGCTGTCGTTCCTGCTGCAGGTCGGGTACGCGGAGAGCATGTTCCTCGCGCTGTCGTTCGGGGCGCTGCTCGCCCTGGAGCGTCGGCGCTACGGGCTCCTGACGGCACTCGGCGTCGCCGCGGCCTTCACCCGCCCCGGTGCCCTGGCGATCCCGCTCGTGCTCGGCGTCGTCGCACTCGTGCGGTGGGTCCGTGCACGGCGCGAGACCGGCCGGGTGTTCGAGGGCTTCCCACTCCGCGAGCAGGTCCGGGTCGTCGCCGCGGGGCTGACCATGGTCCTCGCCGGGCTCGCCTGGCCGGTGATCGCCTCGCACGCCACCGGGACACCGAACGCCTACCTGGAGACCGAGATGTCCTGGTGGGTGAACTTCATCGGCCGGGTGGACTTCGTCCCGCTGACGCCGTGGTTCCTCATCGCGGGTCGCTGGCTCGGCGTGGGCGGGATCCTGATCGTGGTGTTCCTGCTCGTCACGTACCCGATCTGGCTGCTCCGCCGCTCGACGCTGCGGCTCGGGCCCACGACGGTGCTGTACTCGGCCGCGTACGCGCTCTACATCTTCGCGGTGTCGCTGCCGATGGCCTCGACCCCGCGGCTGCTCATGCCGCTCGCGCCGCTGTTCGGGTCGCCCGAGCTGGTCGCGAAGCCCTGGATGCGGTGGACCTTCGTGACGGCCGCGTTGGCCGGGCAGCCGGTCCTGGTCGCGGTGCTGTGGCTGCTCGGCCCTCCGTGAGCGGCTGACGCACAGCCCTCGCAGGCACGTGCCCCGACATGACGCGACGCCGCCGTCCGGACAGGACGACGGCGTCGCGCGTCGCGCGTCAGGCGCCTCGCCTCAGAGCTCGACCGTGCCGTGGTCGCCGGTGTCCGGCTGGCTCTGCTTACCGAGCGCCGCCTTGAACATCTGCACCAGGCTGCCGACCGGCCCGGTGTCCTGGGTCCAGTACTCGACCGAGACCCCCTCGACCGTCAGCAGCCGGATCGACGGGTCCTGACGGCCCTCGGGGAACCAGGCCTCGGCGAACGGGGACCACAGCTCGTCGACGACCGAGTCGTCCCGGGTCACGGTCGCGGTCCCGGCGATGGACAGGTACCCGCCCTGCGACTCGATCGAGACGTTGACGTGCGGGTTCCGCGCGATGTCCTCGACCTTCTCGCTGCCGTCCTGCACCAGGAACCGCAGGGTCCCGTGGAACGTCTTGTCCTGCACCGCGAGGGGCCTGGCGTGCAGGTTCCCGTCCTCGCTCACCGTGGTGAGCAGTGCCGTGTGGGCGCCGTGGACGATGTCCGAGATGGCGGCGCGCTGGTCCGTCTGTGTGTCGGTCATGGTGCTCCTTTGCGTCATGCGCCCCGCTTCCGCCGACGTGCGACCGTCGGTGCACGGGGCCGTACCGTTCCGACCAGTGTGCCCCTCCGGCGCTGGACGCGTCAGCCCGGCGCGTCGACGCGGTCCGGTTCGGTCGGCCTGGAGGCCCGGTGCACGCCCGCCACGCCGCCCCCGCCCGGCGCGCGCCGGCCTCCGAGCCGTGCATGCGTCTGCAGGAAGCGACACCACACGCGTCGATCGACAGGTGGAACGTCGTTGCATGCACACGCACCGGATGCGTGTGCATCGAGCGACCGGACACGAGTCGATCGACGCGCGGATCGTCGGAACATGCGCACGCACGGAACCGGCGGGCGGCACCGTGGGCGGGCCAGCCGAGGTCAGGCGGGTTCGCGGATCGTGGTCTCGACGTCGACGACCTGCGGGATCTTCGGCATCGAGGCGAAGCCGAACGCCACGGGCGGGTCGAGCGGCGCCAGGTCCCCGAGGGGCTCCCCCGCCCAGGTCCCGCGCACGCCGGTGACGTCGTGCGCCCCGGTCACGCCGTAGTACTCGCGCCGGCCGTTGCCCGCCGAGCCCGCGGTCCCGGACCCGGGCGCGAGCAGCCGTGCCACGGGGTCGATCGCGGCGAGCCAGCGCGGGTCGCGGGCGATCGGCTTCGGGACGATGCGCAGGATCCGGCCGAGCGGCGAGATGCCGCCGACGTCGATCGAGGCCTGCAGTGCCCCGGCGGACAGCTCGAGGCCGCCGGCGGTGCGGCGGGCGCGGACGTCGACGACCGAGACGGTGTCGAAGCGGTAGGTGCCGGAGACGTACGCGGCGACGATCTCGTCGGGTGCGAGCAGCACGCTGGTGCCGTCGGGGAGTTCGAGGAACACGTCCGTGAACGGGCCGAACGGCGAGCGGTCCCACATCCCGACGACGATCCGGACGCCCGAGGTGGTGCCGACGCCCATGATCCGGCCGCGGAACCGGCGTTCGACGACAGAGTCGGGGGCGTGACCAGCAGCGGGACCGGAGGCGTGGTCGGGGCGTGACGACATGCCCTGGACCGTACCCGCGGCCCCCGTGAGCCGATCTCGGCGGCCGCCCCGGGCCTCCCGGCCGTCACCCGCGCGCCGCACGGACCGGAACCTGAACGCAAAACACCGGTGTCCACGCTCCGAACACCCGCGAAGGGGGGTGTGGAGCGCGAACACCGGCGTTTTGCGGACCGAACCGGACCGGACCCCGGACGGGCCCGCGACCGTCAGGCGACGGGGACGGGCTGCGCCAGCAGCTCGCGCACGCGGGGTGCGACCTCGGTGCCGTAGAGCTCGATCGAGCGCATCATGTCGGCGTGCGGCAGGCGACCCGTGGCGTACCGCATGTCGAAGCGCGAGGCGCCGAGGATCCGCATGTTGCGCGCGACCTTCCGGGCGACGGTCTCCGGCGAGCCGACGTAGAGCGAGCCGCCGGCCGACAGGCTCGCGCGGTACCCGGCGACGTCGAGGGGCGGCCAGCCGCGCTCCCGGCCGAGCTGGTCGGTGACGGCCTTGTGGTACGGCCAGTAGCGCTCGGCGGCCTCTTCGTCGGTGGCGGCCACGAAGCCCGGCGAGTGCATCGCGATGGGCTGCTGCGGCAGGTCGAGCTGCGCGAGGGCCTGGCGGTACAGGCGCGAGAACGGGGCGAACTGGGCGGGCTGCCCGCCGATGATGGCGAGGAACAGCGGCAGGCCGTAGGACGCGGCACGGATGACCGACTGCGGGGAGCCACCGACACCGATCCACGTCGGGATCGCGCCGTGCTCGAGCTTCGGGAAGACGTCCTGGTCGACCAGGCCCGCACGCTTCGTGCCGGACCAGGTCACGGCGTCGCCGCCGCGCAGGGCTGCCCAGAGCTGGAGCTTCTCCTCGAACAGGACCTCGTAGTCGCTCAACTCGTAGCCGAACAGGGGGAACGACTCGGTGAAGGAGCCACGCCCCAGGATGACCTCGGCGCGGCCGCTCGACAGGGCGTCGACGGTGGCGAAGCGCTCGTACACGCGGACGGGGTCGTCGGAGGACAACACGGTGACCGCGGAGCCCATCCGGATGCGCTCGGTGCTGGCGGCGATCGCGGCGAGGACGACCTCGGGGGCGCTCACGACGAAGTCGGCCCGGTGGTGCTCCCCGACGCCGATGAAGTCGACGCCGACCTGGTCGGCGAGGACGGCCTGGTCGACGACGTCGCGGATGCTCTGCGCGTCGGACTGCAGGCTGCCGTCGGCGCGCTCGGTGACGTCACCGAAGGTGTCGAGGCCGAGCTGCAGCGGTCCGATCCGGTCGGGTGCGGGCGGCGGGACGTCCGAGGGACGGTCGGTGCCGAATGCGTTGCTCATGGTGTCCTCCTGGTCGCACTTCCATGCGTTTGCATCAACATAGCACGGCCCGGGCGCGCGCGCACCGGGGCCTGGGCCGCGCCCGGACCGGGGTCGGCCAGCCCGGACGAGTACGGTCACCCGCATGCCGAACCTCCCCGACCAGACCGGACGCCGCATCGTCGTCACCGGGTCCAACAGCGGCACCGGACAGGAGGCCGCCCTGCGCCTCGCCGGAGCCGGCGCCAGTGTCGTGCTCGCCGTCCGCAGCACCGAGAAGGGCGAGACCGCCGCCGCCGGCATCCGCGCCGCCCACCCCGCAGCCGACGTGGAGGTCCGCGAACTCGACCTCGCCGACCTGGCGAGCGTCCGCCGCTTCGCCAGCGGCATCGTCGACGAGGAACGTCCGATCGACGTCCTGGTCAACAACGCCGGTGTGATGGCCCCGCCGGAGCGCTTCGAGACCGTCGACGGCTTCGAGCTGCAGTTCGGCACGAACTTCCTCGGCCCGTTCGCCCTGACGAACCTGCTGCTCCCGTCGCTGCTGCGCGCGCGCACGCCCCTCGCCGACGGCCCCCTGGCCGAGGCACCCCGGGTCGTCACGATGTCGAGCCTCGCCGCGATCCCCGGACGGATCCGCTTCGCCGACCTGCAGTGGGAGCGCGGCTACAACGGCTGGCGCGCCTACGCGCAGTCGAAGCTCGCCGACCTGCTGCTCGCGCTGCACCTGCACCGCCTGACCGTCGAGGCCGACGTGCCACTGGTCAGCACCGCCGCCCACCCCGGCTACACCCGGACGAACCTGCAGGCCGCGGGACGCTCGCTCGGTCGGTCGAAGCCGGTGCGGTCGAGCAACCGCGCCCTGCCGTTCACCCAGGCCGTCGAGCAGGGCACCGAGCCGCTGCTGTACGCGGCGGTCGGGCCGAACGCCGTGGGCGGCGCGTACTACGGCCCCTCGGGTCCGTTCGGCATGACCGGTCCGACCACCACCGTGTCGATCCCCGGGTCCGCGCGGAGCGCCGACCTCGCCCGCTCGCTCTGGGCCGTCGCCGAGGACCTCACCGGGACGCGCCCGCCGCTCTAGCCAGACGCCTCGCACGGTGCGAGGGGCGCCGCGGCCCGTGCGGAGTTCCGGACGTGGTGCGAGGGGGCGCGGGTCGCACCGAGAACGCAACCTCGCACCGCTCGGACGCCCTGCGCGCTGGGACGCGGGCGCGGGCGCGGCCGGGAGGCCCGGGTCGGGTCCGGCACGCCGCCAGCGTCAGGCGCGGTGCAGCTCCACCGACCCGTCCAGCTTCCCGGGTTCGGTCAGGCGGGCGTGCTGCAGGACGGTGCGGCCCGGCGCGATCGCCGCGGCGACGATCGACAGGGTGGTCATGTGCCCCTCGGCCTCGTGCACGTCGCGGAGGATCGCGTCGGGGTGGTCGCTCGGCAGCGCCGCGGACTCCGCCAGCACGCCGAACCACCCGCCCCAGCCGTCACCGGCGTCGCCACCGGAGTCCACGGTGCGGAGTTCGTCGAACGGGCCGAGCACCGGCGGGCCGGCCGGGGCGTCGACCGCGCGGAAGGCCTCGAGCCACCGACCGATGCGCGGCGCCGCGGGGTCGTCGGCCGCACCGTGCGTGACCATGTGGACGCCGGGGCCGAGGTCGGTGGTGCGGACCTGTTCGCCGTCCCAGGTCAGCACCGAGGTGCCCTCGGCCGTGGCGCGCACCAGGTTGAAGGCCCGCGTGGTCGGCAGCGTGCCGTCGTGTCCGGGCAGCAGGTCGTCGGCGACGGCGTCCACCGGCACCACCCCGCGGGTCGTCCACGTGCCGTCGACGCTCGTCACGGGTTCGGCGCGGTTGAGCACCACGGCCAGGCCGGCTCGGTCGGACGCGGCGAGCCACGCACCACCGGCGGAGCGGTCACGGACACCACGGAGGTCCGGGTCGCGGTCCGGCCACCAGGCAGCGGGCGGGTCCCACGGGCGCTCGGGCGACTCGTCCCGCAGGGCGAGCACGGTGACGGGCCACGCGGACCCGGGGTCGACGCGGACGACGACGGTGCACATGCCGTCGATCCTCGCACGTGGCCCCGGTAGCGTGAGCCAGGTGAACGCAGCAGCAGAGCGCGCCCTGACCGTCATCGTGGGGATCACCGGGGGCATCGCCGCCTACAAGGCCGTCGGGGTCGTCCGCGACCTCGTCAAGCGCGGCCACGACGTGCACGTCGTCCCGACCGAGGGCGCCCTGCGCTTCGTCGGACTGCCGACGCTCGAGGCCCTCAGCCGCAACCCCGTCACCACGAGCGTGTGGGACGACGTCGCCGAGGTGCGCCACGTCGCGCTCGGTCGCCGGGCGGACCTGGTCGTCATCGCCCCGGCCACCGCGGACTCGTTGGCGCGGATGGCGCACGGCCTGGCGAGCGACCTGCTCGGCACGACGCTGCTCGCGACCGAGGCACCCGTCGTCGTCGCCCCGGCGATGCACCCGCAGATGTGGGAGCACCCCGCGACCCGTGCGAACGTCGCCACGCTGCGTGACCGCGGCGTCCACCTGGTCGGCCCGGTCGTCGGCGCGCTCACCGGCGACGACGCGGGCATCGGTCGGATGGCGGAGCCCGAGGACATCGTCGCCGCAGCGCTCGCCGTGCTCGACCAGCACCCCGCCCCGGCCGGCCGCCGCAGTGCGGACACCGGCACCGCGTTCAGCACCGGGGCCCGTGGCGAACAGGGCGACCTGGCCGGCGTCCGTGTCGTCGTCAGCGCGGGCGGCACCCGCGAGCCCTTCGACCCGGTGCGGTTCGTCGGCAACCGCTCGAGCGGCCGTCAGGGCATCGCGATCGCCGCCGACGCCGTCCGTCGTGGCGCGTCCGTGACCCTCGTCGCCGCGAACGTCGAGGGTTCGCTGACCGCCGGGCTGGACGCGACCGTGGTGTCCGTCGGGTCCGCGCTCGAACTCGCCGAGGCCGTGCACGCCGCCGCCACCGAAGCGGACGTCGTCGTGATGACCGCCGCCGTCGCCGACTACCGTCCGGCCGAGGTGCTCACCGAGAAGCTCAAGAAGGACGCGCAGGGCGAGCGCATGACGCTCGAGCTGGTACGGAACCCGGACGTGCTCGCCGACCTCGTGGCGGCACGGCGGACCGGGCAGATCATCGTCGGGTTCGCTGCCGAGACCGAGCCCGACCGCGACGCACGGATCGAGCTCGGGCGTGCCAAGATCAGCCGGAAGCCGGCGGACCTGCTCGTCGTGAACCACGTCGGCTGGTCGGCCGGGTTCGAGCGCGAGGAGAACGCGATCGAGGTCCTGGTGCCCGGTGGCGAGGTGGTCCGCGAGACCTCCGGCACGAAGGCCGAGGTGGCGACGGCGGTCCTCGACCTCGTCGCGACCGCCCTGACGTGAATGCACACTGACGTGAATGCGCACTGACGTGAGCAGCGTCTCCGGCTGCTTCCGAGGACGAGCGGGCACGATGGGGCGCATGCGACGACGTGAGCGGATCAAACGTGCCAACCGCACGGCCACCATCCTGGCGGTGGCCCTCGGCGCGGCGGGCACCATGCACTTCCTGCGCCCGACCCACTTCGACCGGATCGTGCCGGAGGCCCTGCCCCCGCGGCTGACCACGCTGGCCTCCGGGGTGGCCGAGCTGGGCATCGCCGCCGGGCTCGCGTTCCCCGCCACCCGCCGTGCCTCGGGCTGGGCGGCGGCGGCGCTGTTCGCGGCGGTGTTCCCGGCGAACGTCAAGATGGCGAACGACCTGCTCGACCATCCCCGCTCGAGCCGGGCGATGCGGCTGATCGGGGTCCTGCGGCTCCCCCTGCAGCTGCCGCTGGTCCTCTGGAGCATGCGCGTCGGTCGGCACGCACCGAAGCCGTGACCCAGCCGTCGTGGACCCGCGCGGCGGTGCCGCTCCTGCACCGCCCGGTCACCCAGCACGCCTGGGAGGACATCGTGTTCGCGCACTGGCGGCACGACCCGGCGTCGTTGCAGCGGCTCGTCCCCCGCGGGACCCGTCCGGACGTGGCCGACGGCAGCGCCTGGGTGGGGCTGTCGGCGTACGTGTTCCGGGAGACCCGGGTGCCGCCGTTCCCCTCTGCCGGGCGACTCGGCACCATGACCGAGGTCACGATCGAGGTCCTCACGGTGGACGACCAGGGTCGGCGCGGGGTGACCTACCGCACGGTCGACACCGCGAACGTGCCCGCCATCGTGGCCGCGCACGCACTGCTCGGCGTGCCGTACACGTTCGCGCACGCACGTTCCCGTCGCCGCGGTGACGCGGTGGCGCACCGGTCCGTCCGGCACCCGACCCGCGCGCTGCACCCGGTGCGGTGGGCGCGGTCGCTCCGGCAGGAACGCCCGACCGGTGCGGTGCGGCCGAAGCACGCGGCCTCGGTGCGGGTGACCGCCGGCGAGGTCGTCGACACCCCGCTGGCCGCCGAGCTCACCACCCGCGCCGGCATCCACGCGCGGTACCTGGCGCAGACCCTGTTCTGGCAGCGACAGCACCCGGTGCTCACCACCCGTTCGGCCACGCTCGACCGGCTCGAGGGCGACCTGCCCGACGCCGTCGGCATGCCCGGACTGTTCGACCGGGCGCCGGACTCCCTGCTCGTGGTCGACGGCACGACCGTCCGGTACGGCTGGGGCGGGGTCGTCCGGTGACGGACGCACAGCCGCACGCACAGGCCGACGACCCGTTCGACCTCGACCGCTTCGTCCGGGCCCAGCAGGGTGTGTACGACGTCGCACTCGACGAACTCCGCCGGGGCCGGAAGTCGTCGCACTGGATGTGGTTCGTGTTCCCGCAGCTGGCCGGTCTGGGGCGGAGCGCCACAGCCGTGCGCTACGCGATCACCGGCGTGGACGAAGCCCGCGCCTACCTGACGCACCCGGTGCTCGGGCCCCGCCTGCTCACGGCGACCGACGTCGCACACGACGCCCCCGCCCGCTCCGCCGACGCCCTGCTCGGGGGCATCGACTCGGTGAAGCTCCGGTCGTCGATGACGCTGTTCGCCCGAGTCGCGACCGACCCACAGCCGTTCGCCGCCGTGCTGGACCGCTGGGACGCCGGCGCCGAGGACCCGGCCACGCTCCGCTTGCTCGGAGAGCGCTCGGAACGCGATTGACGCACGCGACGCACGACCCACGACGCCCGACGCGCGTGACCGGCATCTGAACGTCGACACTGACACGCGCTGAGCCGACCGCAACGCCGTTGTCATATCAGGTACGGTGATGCGAGCACGTGCGATGTCGACCGTGCCCGTTCGCCCGGCGCCCCGACGCCGCCGCCCCCGAAGGAGAACGCATGCCGGTCCCCCGCAGCGCCCCGACCGAGCACCAGCTGCTCCGTGACACCGTCCGTCACAAGATCCACGACGCGATCATGGACGGCACCCTGCTGCCGGGCGAACGACTGAACGACGACGAGCTCATCTCGTGGCTCGGCGTCTCCCGGACACCCATCCGCGAGGCCCTCAGCCAGCTGTCCCGCGCCGGCCTGATCGAGATGGCCCCGAACCGGTACACCCGCGTCACCACGCCAGACCCCGCCGAGGTCATCGAAGCGATGCAGACCCTCGGCGTGCTGTTCGGTGGCGTGGTCCGGCTCGCGGTCCCGCGCCTCGGTTCGGCGAGCCGGAAGAAGATCCTGGCCCAGCTCGACAAGACGATCACCGAGCTCGAGGCCCACGAGGTCGCCGCCGTCAACCACGACGCCCTCGACGTCTTCGCCCTGTACGTCGCCGAGTGCGGCAACGAGAACCTGCAGCGCGTCTGCCGCGACACGATGGACGGCCTGGCGTTCCGGCTGCGACTGCCGAACCTCGACGAACTGGTCGACTGGGACCGGATGACCGAGGACTTCCGGCGACTCCGGGCGGCGACCGAATCCGGCGACAACGTCACGGCCGAGCTCGCGACCGAGGCGATCCACCAGCTGCCGGGCGAGAAGCACTGAGTCCACCTGTACCCGCGTACAGGAACCGCCCGTCTCGCCCACGCGAGGCGGGCGGCCGACGTTCCACGGGCCTCCCGGTCGGCGGCCCGGCCACGCGCGTGACGCTCCCAGTCCCGGGGCCGCGCGGACCGATAGCATCGCTGGCGACCACCTGAACCAGGCACCCGGAGCAGCACATGAACCCCCGCCCGACGGACCGTACCGAGGTCGCCGCACGCCTGGCCGCCGCGGTCGGTCGGATCAACCGACGGGCCCGCACCGACTCGGCCTCGCTCGGGTACGGCATCGTGTCGGCACTCGCGTCGATCCAGCGGCACGGACCCCTGCGCCCCGGCGACCTGTCGCGGATCGAGGTGGTCACGAAGCCCACGATGACCCGCATCCTGACCGAGCTCGAGCAGCGCGGCTTCATCCAGCGCGAGGCCGACCCACGCGACGGCCGGGCGTTCATGGTGACGGCCACGCCGGAGGGCATCGAGGCGGTCGAGCAGGCCCGTGCGAACCGCACCGGGATCGTCGCCGAACTCATCGCCGAGCTCGACGAGTCGGACGTCCAGGCGATCGCCGGCGCCCTGGCCGCGCTCGAGCGTGTCGCCCAGGGCGAGCACGCCCAGGAACCTCACACCTTCTAGGCCCCGCACGGCCGTTACCGAACCGTTACCAAGCGGTGGACGGACCGTTCTGCCAGCGTTCCTGGACGCGCTGCCCAGTCTGACCGGTCATGGTGTCGGCTCCGCCTGACCGCGGCCACCCCACGGCTGCTCCCGGCGGACGGACGGGCCCCACACCACCGTCCGGTCCTCACCGGCTCGAGGACTCCTCGTCGTCGCCGACGGTGTCACCGACACCGCCAGCCTCCGGCGTGCCCGCACGATCTCGGTCGCGCGAGCGGGAGTCCCTCCCCCACCGAGCCGCCGACCTGCGGAACCGATGCGACACACCCCTGAGCTCCCCACCACGACGGCCTCGACCCGACGTGAAGCCCTGAACACCCCCACCCGCCGGATGCGTCGGGCCCTGCGGCACCGCGCGACGCTGATCGCCGGCGGCGCAGCGGTCCTGGCCGTCGCCGGTGGCGCCCTGACCGTCGGCACGCAGCCCGCCATCGGCGAGGCCCTCGGCATGCCGACCGGCACCCCGAGCGCCTCGGCGACCGCGGAGCCCGCCCTGCGCGGCACCGCGCTCGACCGTGCCCAGGCCGCCGCCACGATCACCACGGCGAAGACCGTCATGCAGACCGCGAACCACAAGGTCGACACCTCGGCGCTCGAACAGCGCGTCGACGCGCTGAGCGACTACCCGGACCTGTCCGGCGCTGCGCTGACGAACCGCATCTCGACGACGGTCGCGTCGACCACCGACGTCGCGCAGGCGAGCGCCACGCAGGACAAGCGGGACGTCGACGCGAAGGCCGCGGCCGCAGCGAAGGCCGCTGCCGAGCGCAAGGCTGCCGCCGAGGCAGCGGAGGCCGCCCGGAAGCTCGCCGCCGGCAACACCGTCGCCGGTGCCAAGGCCACGGCGAGCTCGCTCGCGTCGTCGGAGTACGGCTGGGGTGCCGACCAGTTCCAGTGCCTGGACAACCTGTGGACCAAGGAGTCCGGCTGGAACTACCAGGCCGTCAACGCGAACGGCGGCGCGACCGGCATCCCGCAGGCGCTCCCCGGCTCGAAGATGGCCACGATCGCCGCGGACTGGCGCACCAACGCCACCACCCAGATCACCTGGGGCCTGCAGTACATCAGCTCGGCGTACGGCACCCCGTGCGCGGCGTGGGGGCACTCGCAGGCGAACAACTTCTACTGATCGGCGCGGGTCGCGACGGCGACCGGCAGACGGACGGGAGGCCCGTGGCGGATCCGCCACGGGCCTCCCGTCCGTTGCGTGGTCGCGGTCAGCCCACCCGCGCGACGCGCACGTCGACGCGGGTGGGCAACGGACCCGCCCGTCGCGCCGCTCGTCGCGCCTGCTCCTCAGAGTGACCGGCGGAGGACGACGGACGCCTCGGGGGTGTTCACCTGGAACGCGAAGGTCTCCTCGACGTACATCGTGACGTCGACGCCGTCGTGGCCCAGGTAGCCGAGGGCAAGGTCCTCGCCGACGGTGAACACGAAGTCCCCGCCGCGCTGACTGATCAGCAGCGACTCGTCGATGCCGGGCGCTCGCTCGACCCGACCGCCGGTGATGCCCTCGAGCTGCTCACGCAGGGGCGTGCCGGCGTCGTCGGTCTCGACGATGTCCGCCCAGTCACGGGGGCTGCACGCCAGGGCGTACGGCCCGGCGACCCCGACGTCGCGGAGTGCGGCGACCGCAGCGGTGACCGCGGCCCGGAACGACGCCGGCGAGCCGTCGTGCGACTGTGCGGGCTGGGTCGACGCGTGGCCGGCCCCGGTGATGCCGCCCTCCGGCCACCCGCGCAGCGTCGCCCGGTTCTCGTGGGCCGCGAGCCGCAGCACGGCCGCGTCGAGGTCGCCCAGGTCGACGTCGGTGGCGCCGCGGGAGGAGTCCACGAGCTCTTCGAGCGCGACGGTGAAGGTCGCACGGACCTCGCAGAGCGGCAGGACCCTGCGGCGCCGTGCGGTGATGCCGTCGGCGACCCCGCCGGTCACCGCGTCGGTGCGGCCGAGGTCGACCGAGGACCACTGCCAGCCGCGCGGGCCGTCGAAGTCGACGATGCGCCGTGCGGCGAGCGCCGGGACCAGCCGGTCACGGGCCTCGGCGTCGAGCACCGCCCAGGTGTCGTCGCCGAACGGTGCGAGTTCGCGGAGGAGGTGGTTCATGGCGTGTGCCCTTCCGTGCTGCGGAGTGAACCGATGCCGAGACCGGGACCGGTGGCGTCGGGAGCCGTCACCACGGACGGCGACGGCGGTGCCGCGAGCGCGGCGAGGTCCACCAGACGATCGCGTGCGGGGGCGAAGAACGTCGCTCCGGTGACCGCGCGCGAGAAGTCGAGCAGCCGGTCGTACGTCCCGGGAGGATCGCCGACGAACATCCGTTCCAGCATCCGTTCGAGCACCCAGAGCTCACCGCTGTAGCCGATGAAGTAGGTGCCGTACTCCCCGCTGCCGGGTCGACCGAAGGGCATGTTGTCGCGGAGGACGTCGTGCTCGACCCCGTCGTCGTCGACGATGGTCGCGAGCGACTTGTGCGAGGGCCGGACCTCGGTGGCACTGTCCCGCTCCACGTTGTCCGACTTCGACCGGCCGATGATGCGTTCCTGCGCGTCCGTCCCGAGGGCGTTCCACGCCGCCAGGTCGTGCAGGTACTTCTGGACGACGACGTAGCTGCCACCGGCCCAGTCCGGGTCGTCCGCACCGACGAGTGCGGAGGCTGCCAGGTCCTGCGCGACCGGGTTCGCCGTGCCGTCCACGAAGCCGAGCAGGTCGCGGGTGTCGAAGTACCGGAAGCCGCTGACCTCGTCGACCACGGTGACGTGGTCCCCGAGCGCGGCCAGCAGGAGGCGTTCGAACTCGAAGCAGACGTCGGTGCGTTCGCCCCGGATGTGGAAGAGCAGGTCTCCCCCGGTGGACGGCGCCGAGTGGACCGGCCCGGTCAGTGCGGGGAACGGGTGCAGCGCGTCCGGGCGGGCGTGCGGCGAGAACCGGTCCCACGCCACCACCCCGATCCCGACGACGCAGGACAGGTGTGCGTCGAGGTCGCGGAAGCCGACCGTCTTCAGCAGGCCGTCGAGGTCGCTGAGGACGTCGCGGACGGCATCGAGGTCGTCGTCGTCCGGCCCGACGTCGAGGGTCAGGAACACCGCCGAACGGGAGAGCGGTGCGTCGACGCTCTGCGCGTCGATGGGGACGCGGCTGCCCGGTGCGCCGGTCATCAGCGTGCGCCGTGGACGGAGGCCATGGTGTCCGCCTTTCCTCCGCAGCCGTCCTGACGGTGCGGTTCGGTGCCGTGGGGTGTCTCCCGTCGAGCATCGCCACCCGGTGCCCCGTCACGCCTGAGTCGGATGACCCGCTCCGCAAGGGGGGATGCCCGGGCGACCACGGGGTGATGTGGTGACCGCGTCGTCGTCGCTAGCGTCCGGAGCGGCCGCCACGGGCCTCCCGGGCGGCGGACGACCGACGATCCAGGAGCGACGATGACGATCAGCATCTCGGACGCACGACCGGCGCACGACGACGGCACGGGGCGGGCGCTGCGCTCGCCGTCCGGCGGCACCGATCCCTTCGTGGTCGTCACCGGACCGGACGCGTCCGCCCGGGCACGGGCACTCGCGGACGTCGCCGACGCCGCCCGGGCGGACGGCCACACGGTCGTCCGGTGGCGTGCGGTGGGCGGTGACCCCGTCATGGAGGCCGCGTCGCTGGCCCCGTGGCTCGCCCTCGTCCGGGCGCACGACGCCGGGGCACCGGGGCCCACCCGCAGCGTCGTGCTCGTCGAGGACTTCGACGCGCTCGACGAGGACGCCAGGACCGTGCTGCACGACCTGCTCGCCGCACTGGCGCAGGACCTCGGGACGGTCGTGGTGGTCGCCGTGCGCGAGGGCCGGGCCCTGACCGGATCGGGCACCCGGCTGCCGTCGGCCGACGTCTCCGTCACCGTCACGGCCGCCTTCACCGGGGACTTCGGTCTCGTCGACACCGAGGCCGAACGGGCCGTCCGCCGGGGCACCCGACCCGATCCGTCGCTGGTGGCGGCGGTCGAGTTCGCCCGGGCGGTCCGGTCCGGTGACGTGCACGCCGGCAGGCGGACCGTCCTGGCCGCGCTCGGGGAGTCCGACCGGGCTGGCGCCGACGACGTCCTGGTCGCGACGCTGCACGTGCTCTGCTACCTCGGCGGGCACGACTCCTGGTGGGACGAGGCGCTGGCGCTGACTGCGGACCGCGACCTCGACCCGGTGCTGCGGCTCGTCGAGGACTGTGTGGACGGATCCGGCCGGACCGAGCACGAGCGTGCCGCGCTGTACCGCGAGGTGCAGGCATCAGTTGCCGACGCGCGGCCCTGGAAGGCCGTGGCACTGCACATCGCGTGGACGCTGCTCGACTCGACGGATCCGCGCCGGGACCACGTGGAGGCCGTGCTCGGACGAGCGGGCGACGCCGGGCTCCTCGGCTACTTCAGCTCGTGCCGTGCCGCCGTGACGCACTACCAGGCGGGGCGGCTCGACGCGGCGCGGGCGGCGTTCGACCACGTGCACCGAGCGGCCGAGCGCTGGCAGGCCGGGACGCTCGTCGCGCTGACCGAGGCGCTGCAGGCCCTGGTCCTGTCGGTGCAGGGCGAGCAGGAGCAGGCGGCACGGAAGGCCGACCGCGCAGCACGGTGGGCGGCGCAGCACGGCACGCCGCTGGTCGCCCGGGCTGCGGAGCACGCCCGCTCCGCGCTCGACGTCGCGACGGGACGGTTCGAGGAGGCCTACAGCCGCTCGGCGACGCGACCGGGCAGGGCGGGGCGGTGGCTCGAGAGCAGCTACGGACCGATCGAGCTGCTCGACGCGGTGGAGTCGGCTGCGCGGCTCCGCCTGGCCGACCACGGTGCCGCACTGGTGGCCCGGGCAGAACGGGCGTTCACCGACCAGCCGACCCCGCGCCGCTCCCTGGTGCTGCTCGCCTGCCGAGCGGTCGTCGACGAGACGCACGGAGCCCGCGCCCTCTTCGAGGACGCGCTGGCCAGCGTCGACGGCGACGTCTCGCCGTTCGAGGTGGCCCGCGTCCGCCTGGCCTACGGCGAGTGGTTGCGTCGTGGGATGCACGCCCTGGAGGCCCGGGGCCAGTTCCGGATGGCGGCGCGCGCCTTCGAGGTGCTCGGTGCCGGTGACTGGCAGGCCCGCGCGGAACGCGAGCTGCGCGCAGCCGGTGCCGCCCGTCCGGTGCTGACGGCGCTGGAGGCGGTCGACCTGAGCGAACAGGAACGCCGTGTGGCGTCCCTCGCCGCGGCCGGGCTGACCAACAAGCAGATCGCCGGGCAGCTGTACCTCTCGCCGCGCACCGTGAGCGGGCACCTGTACCGGCTGTTCCCGAAGCTCGGCGTGACGACGCGCGCCGGACTCCGGGATGCACTCCTGCGACTGAAAGGCGATGCGACGGGCGACGTCCGGACGTGACCCTGTCAGGGACACCCTCGCCGGCCGCTCGCCCCGCGGGCCCCGGATGCCCCGGCCACCACCCGCGACACCCCGGGCGGACGACCCGGGAGCGTCACCGGAACCCGTCGCCGGGGTAACGGCAGGGCCCGTCGCGAGCCCGCGGTCCGTTCGTAGACTCCAGCCACCGACGAGGACTGGTGGCCGCCGTGTTGACGGACGAGGAGTTGCTCCCCCGCGGAGACGAGGTCTCCGTGCCGGTGTCCGCCGTGCCCCGGAGCGGGCTGCCGATCCGCGGCCGGAGCGTCGAGCAGGGCGTCGTCGCCAATGCCCTCGCCGGTCTGGCACGGGGTGCTGGTGACGTGCTCGTCGTCCGCGGCGCAGCGGGGGTCGGCAAGTCGCGTCTGCTCGAGGACGTCGTCGACCAGGCGACCGCGGCCGGCCTCCGCGTGGCCGTCGGTCGCACGGACCGCGACGCACGCCTGATCCCGCTCGCACCGATCATGGACGCGCTGGGCGCCGGGCCCCGGCCGATCTCCGACCGCGTCCGGCTCAGCGCGGTGACGCTGGACCCGGAGGCGCGGTACTGGCTCCTCCAGCAGCTCCAGGACGACCTGGAGCGGGCCGCGGCGTCGAGCGGCGTCGTGGTCGTGGTCGACGACCTGCAGTGGTGCGACACGACGACCCTGGCGGTGCTCCGATCGCTGTCGCGCCGGCTCGCCGACGTCCCCGTGCTCTGGGTCGTCGCGGTCCGGACCGAGCACCAGGACCCGCCGGTGACGGCGACCGTCGACGAGCTCGCCGCGACGGGACGGCTCCTCGACCTCGACCCGCTGGACGAACAGGCCACGGCCGCGATGATCGCCGACCTGGTCGGCGCGACGCCCGACAGCTCGGTCCTGCATGTTGCCCAACGGACGGAGCACATCCCGATCCTCGTCGCCGAACTCGTGCGCGGACTCGTCGACGAGGGCCTGCTGGCGATCGTGGACGGTGTCGCCACGATGCCGGGCGCCGCGCTGCCGGCGAGGTTCGGTGCGTCGATCCGCGAGGGCCTCCGACGCCTGTCGAAGCCCACGCAGCAGCTCGTGCAGGTCGGAGCGACCCTGGGACGCTCGTTCTCGGTGCGGTCGTTGTCGGCGATGCTCGACCAGCCGGTGCAGCGGCTGCTCCCCGGGCTGCAGGAAGCGATCGAGGCGGGGGTGCTCGTCGACGACGGCACGGACCTGTCGTTCCGCCACGACGTCCTCCGCGAGGCGGCGGAGTCGATGATCCCCGCGGCCGTCCGCGACGACCTGCTCCGGCAAGCGGTGGACGAACTCCTGCGGCAGGGTGTCCCACCGGTCTCGATCGTCGCGCGCATCGCCACCGTGGCGCAGCGCGGGGACGTCCGCGCCGCCGAGGTCCTGCGCACGGTGGCGATCGACCTCGCGAGCACGGATCCCACCGAGGCCGGCGCGCTCGCCCTCCGCGCCGCCGACCTCGCGCACGGCACCCCGGCGTTGCCCGGCGTCGTCGTCGACGTCCTGCCGCTGCTCTGGCACAGCGGTCGGACGGCCGAAGCCCGTGCGCTGCTCGACGACCTGCAGGGCCGCCTCGCCCCGGAGGACGACGCACGCCTGCACCTCACCCTGGCGCGGCTGCAGACCGAGGGCTCGACGCCGGATGCGCTTCGGACGGTCGAGTCCGCGCTGGCCCTGCCCGGCGTGAGCGCCGGTGTGCGGTCCCGTCTGCTCGCCGTCCGCGCGCTGAACCTCGCCCAGGCCGGACGGCACGCGGACCTCGCGACCGCGCTGCGGGAGGCCCGGGCGACGGTCGACGGCGACGCGGACCCGGTCGCCGTCGCCACCTTCGAGGCCAGCGCGTCCGTGCTCGCCTTCAACGAGGGCCGGTTCGCGGACGCGACGCAGGCGATCACGTCGGCGATGAGCCGGATCGCTGCCACCGGGGGCTCGTCGAGCACCTGGTTGCCCGAGGGACTCTGGGTGGCGTTCCTCGCGGGTGCGCTCGGCGACACCGACCGAGCCGGACGCATCGCCGAGGCGAACGCCATCGAGACCCGTCGCAACCACCTGGCCCGCCCGACTGCCGCCTGGATGATGCTGCGCACGCGGGTGCTCTTCGACCAAGGCCTCCTGGAGGACGTCAAGACGTCGGCCGAGTCGGTCCTCGACCTGGCCGAGGACCTGGAGCTCGGTCAGTTCGCTGCGCTCACGGCCGGGACGGTCCTCTTCCGCACGGCGCTGCTGCAGGGCGACCGCTCAGCGGCCGACCGGACGCGGCACTTCGCCGAGGCCCTGCACGCCGATCCGGCCTTCGCACGCTCCGGCTCGTGGCTGCTGGCGCTCGAAGCGGACGCATACGGCGATGTCCGGGCCGCCGTCGACCGCAGCGAGGTGGCGTGGCGGAGCCTGGAGGAACCGATCGCGTCGATGTCGAGCCCGGCCGACTTCGCCGACGACGTCCACCTGGCGCGCATCGCGATCCGTGGGGGCCGACGGGACCGACTCGAGCGGATCGAACGGGTGGCGCGACTCCGGGCCACGGCGAACCCGGACAACGACCTGTGCGGGGGGACCTGGCTGCACGTCCACGGACTCGTCCACGACTCCGTGGAGCACCTCGGCGCGGCGGTGGAGCGGCTGCGCCGGGTCGACCGCCGGCTCGTGCTGGCCGCGGCGCTCGAAGACCTCGGGAGCGCCCTGCGGCGGCGCTCCGTGCCCGCGGCCGTCGAGGTGTGGCGGGAGGCGACGGAGCTGTTCGACAGTGCGGGTGCCCTGCGCGAGGCCGAACGGTCGCGGCGGCACCTGCGGGGCGTCGGCGTGACCGTCCGGGCGGCCACCGCCGACCCCGCTGCGTCGGGCGCCTCGGGACTCCCGGGGCTCACCGCTCGCGAGGCCCAGGTCGTCGAACGGGTCGCCGCCGGCCTGACGACGCAGCAGATCGCGTCCGACCTGTTCATCTCGACCCACACGGTGACGAGCCACGTCCGGCACGTCTACACGAAGTGGGGCGTGGCGTCCCGCCGGGAGCTCGCGGCGCGGTTCCGGCAGCACCGCTCCGGCTGACCGCCGCTCGGGTCACACCGGTCCCCCGTCGAACCCGGCACCGAGCGCACGAACCGCCAGGTGCGGCGCGGTGGAGAAGCCGAGCTCGATCCGCCCGGAGAACCCCGCGAACCCGGCGAGCGCTCCGGCGCGGGTGCGGGTGGCGTCGAGGAACCCGAGGTGCAGGTCGGCACGGACCCCGCCCGGGCCCGGCGTCCGGAAGCCGACGAGACGCCCCGTCACCGCGCGGTGCACCGTCGTCCCGGTCGTGCCGTCCTCGGTCCGGACCTCGTCGAAGACGCCGTCGACCGAGACGGCCACCGCGAAGTCGCGCGGCGGCAGGACGGCGGCGATCCGGGCTTCCAGGTCGGCAACGGAGGCGACCGACGCGACCGTCACCACCAGGTCGGGCGAGAACGTCGAGACGACCGCGAACGCGACCGGGTCGGCCGTGTCCGCGACCGCTGCGGCGCCGTCCGGCAGCATCCGGAAGCACCGGCGGTCGAACACGACCAGGCCGTCGGCGGTGCCGGTGCCGGCCCCGGCGAGCGCACCGAGCCCGAGGGTGCCGTGCCGACCGAGGTCCGCCACGGCGACCGGGACGTGGACTGCCGGTCGTCGGTGCCGAGGATCGTCGACGACCTGCTGCGCCCACGTGGCGAGGGTCGTCAAGGACGTGGTCCTGTCATCCGTCGTCTCCCGCACCACGCACTCCTCGTCCGGCCTCGGTTCGACCGTAGGAAGTCCGCCCGCGCGGGACCAGCGCCGTTTGACTCAAGCGCTCCGGTGGGTGCGCGGCGCACGGTTGGACCATGACTGCACGCGCGACCATGGTCTCCCCGTCCGTCCCCCCGTCCGGCACGGGGTGCGTGGAGTGCGACGCGACGGGCTCGTGGTGGGTGCACCTGCGTCGGTGCGCCGCCTGCGGGCACGTCGGCTGCTGCGACGACTCCCTGAACCGGCACGCCACCGCGCACTTCGCGGTCACCGGGCACGAGGTCATGCAGTCGTTCGAGCCCGGCGAGGGGTGGTTCTGGGACTTCGTCATGCAGGACTTCGTGGACGGACCCCGCCTCGCCGACCCGCAGGCGCACCCGACGACCCAGTCGGTCCCGGGCCCGGCCGACCGGCTCCCCCGCGACTGGTCGGAGCAGCTGGCCGAGCGACGCTGACACCGGCCGCGGCCGGTCGCGGCCTCCCGCGACCGGTCAGGGCAGCCTGCGGTCGGTGTCGAGCGCCTCCGACCGGGCGATCACCTCGTGCATCGTGGTGTGCGACCGCACCTGGTACGACAGGTGCGCCACGGCCAGCACCACCGCCGACCCGACGCCCCACGCGATCGAACCCGGGTCGTCGACGCCGAGCTGGTCGACCAGGATGGCGACCCCGGCGCCGGCGACGATCGAGTTCACCACCGCGATCGCGGACGACATCGTGAACAGCAGCCGGTACCACGACGGGGCCCGGCCGATGTCGAGCAGCTCGTTCGCCGCGTGCCGCCCGCGGGGCATCGGGAAGTACGTGTCGGCCTCGGGCAGCAGCCGACCGTAGTAGCGACGGATCCGTTGCATCGCGGCGAGCGCGGCGACGTCCTCGAGCGAGGTCTCGACGAGGCGTTCGTAGGTGAACGCACCGAGCAGGACGATCACCGGGATGATCGCGCCGAGGAACCCGAGCGCGAAGGGCGTGTGCGCGAGGAACCCGAAGGCGACGAGCGAGCTGGAGAGCGTGGTGAGGTACAGCGAGGAGCGACTGCTCGACTCGCTGACCGTGATGCTCCGCGCGCTCTCGAGGACGAAGTGCTCGGTCATCAGGGCGTTGAAGAAGGCGGTGGGCCGGTCCAGGGAGGTGATCGACTCCGCGGCGGTCGGCAGTGTCGTGTCGGGTTCGTCGGGCATCACGGGACTCCTCGGTCAGTCGCTCGTCGCCAGGTGGCGGTGGACGAAGGTCACGGCCATGGCGCCCTCGCCGACCGCTGCGGCGACGCGCTTGACGGACCCGGCGCGGACGTCCCCGGCGGCGAAGGACCCCGGCACGTTCGTCTCGAGCCAGAACGGACGACGCTCGAGCGGCCACTGGTCGAGTGAGCCGTCGACGGCGTCGAGGTCCGGGCCGGTGACCAGGTACCCGAGGCGGTCACGGACCATGGGTGTCTGTTCGGCCCAGCTCGTGTCCGGTCGTCCGCCGATGCAGATGAACAACCGCGTGGCCGGCAGCGACACCGTGGCCCCGTCGCCGTCGGTCACCTCGATCGACTCGAGTCGGGTGTCCCCGTGGAGCGCCGAGACCTGGCAGCCCGTCCGGACCGTCACGTTCGGTGCGGCCGCGATCCTGGCGCTCAGGTACTCCGACATCGTGGCCGACAGCGACGCGCCCCGCACGAGCATCGTGACGTGCGCCGCGGAACGGGACAGGTTCATCGCCGCCTGGCCCGCCGAGTTCGCCCCGCCGACCACGAAGACCTGCTCGCCGGCGCAGCCGTCCGCCTCGCTCGTCCCGGCACCGTAGTAGACACCGCAACCGAGCAGCTCCTGCTCGCGCTGCAGCCCGAGCCGACGCCACTCGACACCGGTCGCGCAGATGTTCGCACGGGCGACGACGTGGCCGCCGTCGGCGAGGTCGGCGTGGATGCGGCCGTCGTGGAAGACCCCGCGCACGCCCTCGCGCATCACCAGGAGTTCGGCGCCGAACCGGACGGCCTGTTCCCGGGCACGCTCGGCAAGGTCCGCCCCGGCGATGCCCTCGGGGAACCCCAGGTAGTTCTCGATGAGGCTGCTCGAACCGGCCTGCCCGCCCACGGCGTCCCGTTCGAGCAGGACCACGTCGAGCCCTTCGGAGGCGGCGTACACGGCCGCGGACAGCCCGGCGGGACCGGCGCCGTAGATCGACAGGTCGTACTCCTGGCGTCGCGGTGCGTGGATCCACCCGAGCCGGTCGGCGACCTCGCGCAGGGTTGGTGCGACCAGTTCCGTGCCGTCGGGGAACACCACGAGCGGGAGCCGCGACGGATCGACCTGGACGGCGGCCGCGACCTGGTCGCCGGGTACGGCACCACCGACGTCGACCGGGAACCAGTCGAACTGCACCACGGAGCGCGACAGGAAGTCCCGCAGGGCGTAGGAGTCCGCGTCGAACGGCCGTCCGTACACGCGGACGCGACGTGACGGGACCACGGCGGCGTCGGTCTCCATGGTTCCTCCGGTCGGTGCGACGACGATCGGTGCGGAACTGCTGCCGCTCCCTCACGAGCACGCTACGGACTGCCGGCGCGCTGCACGTGGTCCTGCGAGGGTCTCCTTCGGCACCGGAGGCGTCGTCGGGTCGCGCCGGGCGGGATCAGCTGCGCCCACGGCGGACGGGAGGCCCGGGGCGGCGTCGCCACGGGCCTCCCGTTCGGTCTGTGGTCGCGGTCAGCCCACCCGCGCGACGCGCACGTCGACGCGGCTGAGCGCCAGGCCGTGCGCCGCGGCGGTCGCCAGGGCGACGTCGTGGACGGCGCGGGCGACCTCGGGGGCCGGGCGGAAGCCGTCGGTACCGATGACCACGCGCAGGGCGTCGTCGTCGACGACGATCCGGAGCGGTCCGGTGCTCGTGGCGATGCTGCGGACCGCTTGCACGGCGCTCGCGACCGTCGGGCGGGAGCGGTACAGGTCGGTGACGCCGGGGACCTCGAGGACGGCGGCCTCGATCGCGGCGAGGGTCTCGTCGGTGGTGCTCATCGGGCCTCCTCCGGGTCGGTGCCGGGCTCGTCGGTGCCTGTTTCGTCGGTGCCGGGCTCGGGGTCCGGCAGCAGGTCACGGACGACGACGTCGATCGCCTCGACGAGCAGGTCGGTCTGCTCGGCCAGGGCACCGGCCACGGCGGCGCGGACCAGCTCGGCGGTCGCCGGGATCGACGGACCGGACGCGATCGCGATCTCGACGACCACCCGGATCGGGGACGCGAGTTCGGTGACGTCACCGTCGAGGTGGCAGCGGGCCACCAGCACCCCGGGGACCTCGTCGCCGGTGCGGCGGATGAGGGACCGGATGGCGCCCTCGGTCATCACCGGGCGCTCGGTCTCGGACAGGGGGCGGAGCGGGACGTCGCGACCGGAGCGGGACTCGATCGAGATGTTCGCCAGGACGCCGCTGATCCAGGACTCGTCGGCCGGGGCCTCGTCGCGGGCGGCCGCCTCGAGCGAGCGGAGCGACGCGTGGCGGACGCGGATGATCGCGGCCAGGGCGTTCTGGCAGGCGGGCGAGTCGTCGATGCTCGGGTCCGCCGGCTGCATGCCGGCGTCGAGGTAGTCGGCGAGTTCGTCGATCGAGTGGCCGTCGAGGTCACCGGGTTCGAGGGCGTCGAGTGCTTCGGGGCTGTCGGGCAGGTCCGGCCGGATGCCGTCGTGGTCGGTCATCGCCATCCCTCCATGAGTCGGATCATGTTCTTCCTCGCTCGGGACAGCAGTCCCCGGACCGTCGAGGGTGGCAGGTCGAGTTCGGCGGCGATCTCGTCGTACCGGTACTCGAGCACCTCCTTCATGATCCAGCACCGTCGTTGGGCTTCGGGCAGTTCGGCCAGCGCACGTTCGACCGCGTCCTCGCGCGAGCGCGCCTCGGCGACCCGGTCGGGTGCGTCGTCGGCCGGCGCGGCGACCTCGAGCTCGGTGACGTCGTCGTGGACACGCCGCGCGCGGATCCGGTCGAGGCACTTCCGGCTCAGGATGCGCATCAACCACGACTTCACGCGCGCGAGGTCCTCGAGGGAGTCGAGGCGGTCCCACGCGGTGATGAAGGTCTCCTGCACGACGTCGTCGAGTTCGTCGGTGGAACCGAGGGTCCGACGGGCGTAGGCGCGGAGCAGCGGGGTGTGGCGACGGATCAGGACCTCGAAGGCCCGGACGTCACCGTCGGACGACCGGCCGGCGAGGACCGCGTCGTCGAGCTCGGCGAGGGACTGGTGGTGCACGCGTTCCTTCTACTGGTGGTGGATGGTGAACGGCTGGGTGCGTCCGTCCACCGTCGTCGGACGGGTACTGGTGGGACGCAACCCGCACCGCGTTCGTCACACACCGAAGGGGCGCACACCGGACGGTTCCGGTGCGCGCCCCTGACGTCGCGCGTGTCGGCTCGCCCTCCTGCTGGTCGGCTCGTCCTCCTGCCGATCGGCTCGCCCTACTGCTGGATGAAGGCGAGCAGGTCGGGGTTGATGACGTCCGCGTGGGTCGTCAGCATCCCGTGCGGGTAGCCCTCGTAGATCTTGAGCGTGGCGTTGCTGAGCAGCTCGGCCTGCTTGAGCGAGGCCGCCTTGTACGGCACGACCTGGTCGTCGTCGCCCTGCGTGACGAGGACCGGGACGGAGATCGCCTTGAGGTCCTCGGTCTGGTCCGTCTCCGAGAACGCCTTGATGCCCTCGTAGTGGGCCAGGGCGCTGCCCGTCATCCCCTGGCGCCACCAGTTCGCGACCACCGGGGCGGAGACCTCCACGCCGGGACGGTTGAACCCGTAGAACGGGCCCTCGGCGACGGCCTGGAAGAACTCGGCGCGGTTCGCGGCGAGGGCGCTCCGGAACCCGTCGAGCACCGAGATCGGCGTGCCCTCCGGGTTGGTGTCGCTCTGCAGCATGATCGGGGGCACCGACGAGACCAGGACGGCCTTGGCGACCCGGCCCTGGGGCTCGCCGTACTGCGCGACGTACCGTGCGACCTGGCCACCACCGGTGGAGTGCCCGATGTGGACCGCGTTCTGCAGGTCGAGGTGCTGCACGACCGCATCCGTGTCGCTCGCGTAGTGGTCCATGTCGTGACCGGTGCCGATCTGCGACGAACGCCCGTGCCCGCGGCGGTCGTGCGCGATCACCCGGTAGCCCTTGCCCAGGAAGAACAGCATCTGTGCGTCCCAGTCGTCCGACGACAGGGGCCATCCGTGGTGGAAGACGATCGGCTGCGCGTCGCGCGGCCCCCAGTCCTTGTAGAAGATCTCTGCACCATCGCTCGTGGTGACGAACGCCATCGTGAACCTCCGTGAGTTTCTGCTCCACATGTGACGCGGACTGGCCGCTGCCTCCCGTTCGGCGGGAGACCGAAGCCCCTTCACCGTAGGACCGGCGCTCCGGCGACCGCTTGGGTCATTCATCCCGATCCGGCCGGGCCGGGCACGGCTTGGTGCGGGGGCGTGTGTGCACCAGAGTTGATCCCATGTCGCTCGTCACCGCCGTCTGCCGCGTCGACCGCCTGCTGCCGGACTCCGGCATCATCGGCGTCACCGCCATCGACAAGCGTCCGGTCACCGGCAGCGTCCGGGTCCGGCCGCTCGGCCTGCGCGCCGACGTGCAGGCGAACCGCAAGTACCACGGCGGTGTGGACCAGGCCGTGTACGCCTACGCCGACGAGGACGCCGCGTACTTCGCCGACCTGCTCGAGCGCGAGGTCCCGCCCGGCCTGTTCGGCGAGAACCTCCGCACCAGCGGCATCGACGTCACCGGGGCCGTGACCGGGGAACGCTGGCGGATCGGCGACACCCTCGTGCTCGAGGTGACGGTCCCCCGAACACCCTGCGGCACCTTCGCCCGGCGCATGGGGATCGACGGGTGGGTGAAGCGGTTCGCCGACGAGGGGCGGCCGGGGGCGTACTTCCGCGTCGTCAAGTCCGGTTCGGTCGCCGCGGGTGACCCGATCGAGGTGACGTACCGGCCGGAACACGGGGTGACCATCGGCGAGATATTCGGGGACCTGGCGCCCGATCGTGCGCGGGCCGTGCTCGAGTCGGGAGAACGGCTGGCGCCGAAGGTCGTCCACGACCTGACGAAGGTCGCCGCGCGGGCCTGAGCCGGTCGAGCCGGTCGGGCCCGTCGGTCCCGATCAGCTCGGCAGCACGCCGCGCGAGGGGTCGATCGGACGCTTCGCCACGGGCAGCCCGGCCACGACCAGGTCGTAGGCGTTCGCCACGAGGTCCTCGACCAGGGTCTCGTCGATGCCGTTGCCCGGCGTCAGCGTGATCCAGTGCCGCTTGTTCATGTGCCACCCGGGCGTGATCTCGTCGTGGTCGCGCACGAGCGCTGCCCCGTGCGGCGGCGCGCACTTGAGGTTCACGATCGGGGTCCCACGCACCTCGGTGACCATCACGAACATCTTGCCGACGACCTTGTAGACCACCGAGCCCTCGCCGAACGGCTGGGTCTCGACGGCCGCCGGCAACGCCAGCGCCGTGCGGCTCGCGATGTCGTGCAGCTGCTCGCCGTCCATGTGACCAGGATGCCGCAGGCCGCCGACAGCGCACCCCGTTCGGGGGCAGGTCGTGAGTGTCGATCACGTCGTAGGATCACCACGCCGCGCACCCGACGCGGCGGTCGCTCGCGCGATCACCACCAGTTCCAGGGGGAACCCGTGCGCATCATCCGTATCCTCGGCATCGCCGCCGCCACCGCCGTCCTCGCGACCACCGTCGTCGTCGGCGGGACCTCGACCGCGCAGGCCGCGCCGAAGTCCTACGCCAACTGCACCGCGGTGCACAAGGTGTACTCCGGCGGCATCGCCAAGAAGTCCGTCACGAAGAACAAGGTCGTCTCCGGCGGCAAGACCACCTACCGTGCGCTCAAGGGCACGGTGAAGAAGGACGACGCCCTGTACAAGGCGAACACCAAGCTCGACCGCGACAAGGACGGCATCGCCTGCGAGAAGAGCTGACGCTCCCGCTCGCTCGGTGACACCGGCACGACACCGGTGTTCGCGTCCTGAACACCCGCACGCCGGGGTGCGATGCGCGAACACCGGTGTTTTGCGTGCCCGGCGCGGCGCGAGGCGCTCAGAGCGTCGGGACGCCCTCGTGCCCGGAACGGGGACGCGGAGTCCCGGCGACGCCGGTGACGACCGACCCCGCCGGCACGTCCTTCGTGACCACCGTGTTGGCACCGACGACGGAGTCCGGACCGATCGTGATCGCCCCGATCAGCGACGACCCGGCGCCGAGCACCACGCGGTCCCCCACCACCGGGTGCCGTCGGGCTCCCGGCCCGTGGTCTCCGCCGCGTCCGCCGAGTGTGACGCCGTGGAACACGAGCACGTCGTCACCGATGACCGAGGTCTCGCCGATCACGACGCCCATGCCGTGGTCGATGAAGAACCGACGGCCGATGCGCGCGCCGGGGTGGATCTCGATGCCGGTGACCGACCGTGCGACCTGCCCGAGCAGGCGGGCCGCGAACCGGGACCCGGGCAGCCCCTGCGCGTTCCAGAGACGGTGGGTCACGCGGTACGTCCAGATGGCGTGCAACCCGGAGTAGACGATCGCGTTCTCCAGGTCACCCCGGGCAGCGGGGTCACCGCGGCGTGCTGCGGACAGGTCCTCCCGGATGGTCCGCAGCACGCCTCGTCGAAGAGGACGACTCACGCAGTGAGCCCCTCGAAGAGCACCGTCGACAGGTAGCGCTCTCCGGTGTCGCACACGATGGCGACGATCCGCTTGCCAGCGTTCTCGGGGCGTGCGGCGATCTCGAGGGCCGCGTGGATGATCGCGCCGGACGAGATGCCGGACAGGATGCCCTCCTGCGTCGCCAGGGCACGGGCGACCCGGAGCGCGTCGTCGAGCTCGACGTCGAACACCTCGTCGATGACGCTCTGGTCGAGGACCTCGGGCACGAAGTTCGCGCCGATGCCCTGGATCTTGTGCGGACCGGCCTTGCCCTCGGTGAGCAGGGGCGAGTCCTTCGGCTCGACGGCGACGATCTGCACGCCGGGTACGCGCTCCTTGAGCACCTGCCCGACACCGGTGATCGTGCCGCCGGTGCCGACACCCGCGACGAACACGTCGACGTGGTCCTCGGTGTCGCGGAGGATCTCCTCCGCTGTGGTCTTCCGGTGGATCTCGGCGTTCGCAGCCGTCTCGAACTGGTGGGCGAGGATCGCGCCGGGGGTCTCCGCGACGATCGACTCCGCCTTCGCGACCGCGCCCTTCATGCCCTCGGGCCCGGGGGTCAGGACGATCTCGGCCCCGTACGCACGGATGACCGCACGGCGCTCGACGCTCATCGTCTCGGGCATCGTGATGACGACCCGGTACCCGCGAGCGGCACCGACCAGCGCGAGGGCGATGCCGGTGTTGCCGGACGAGCCCTCGACGATGGTGCCACCGGGCTGCAGCGCGCCGGAGGCCTCAGCGGCGTCGATGATCGCGACGCCCAGGCGGTCCTTGACGCTGGCGCCCGGGTTGTAGAACTCGAGCTTGGCGAGCACCTCGGCCCCGCCCGCCTTCGGCAGCCGGTTCAGCTTGACGAGGGGGGTGTTGCCGAACGCCTGGGAGATGTTCTCGTAGATGGTGCCGCTCATCCGGTCCGTCCTTCGCAGCTCAGGTCGCGCATCGCTCTTCCTGGAGGCGCGGTGTGCGCCCGATCCTAGCGACCGGACCCCAGGCGGTCCTGTCCGTGACGGCGCGCGCGCCCGGCAATTGGTCCACACGCTGTGGACCAATTGCCGCTTCCTCGGGCCGTGCCTCCGCGAACCCACCGCGAAAGCGACAGATGCCCGCGGAAGGTTTGCGGACATCTGTCGCTTTCGCGGGAGTGAGCACGACCAGCGCCGAGGAGAGTCGCTTTCGCGAAGCGAAACACACCGCGTCAGCGCACGAACGCCGTCCGGGCGAACCGCTCGTCGGTCGCCTCGAGCACCCGCAGCACGTTGCCGCCGGCCAGCCCCCGCAGGTCCGGCTCGCCCCAGCCGCGTCGGACGAGCTCCGCCGCGAGCACCGGGTACCGCGACACGTCCCGCAGGTCCGGCGGCAGCACCGGGGTGCCGTCGTAGTCGCCGCCGAGGCCCAGGTGCGCCACACCGGCGACGTCGCGGGCGTGCTCGACGTGGTCGGCGACGTCCGACACCGTGACCAGGGGCGGTTCGCCGGCCATGCCCGACTCCTCCCAGTCCGCCCACGCCCGCGACACGAACTTCGGCACGAAGGTGATCATCACGACGCCGCCGTTGTCGGCCAACCGGGCGAGCACGTCGTCGGGCACGTTCCGCGGGTGGTCGTCGATCGCGACGGTCGACGAGTGGCTGAACACGACGGGCCGGGTCGCCACGTCGAGGGTGTCCCGCATGGTGGCCGGGGCGGTGTGGGACAGGTCGACGAGCATGCCGATCCGCTCCATCTCGGCGACGATCTGCCGCCCGCGGTCGGTCAGGCCGCCGTGCGCCCGCTCCCCGGTCGCGGAGTCGGCCCAGGGGGTGTCGTCGTTGTGGGTGAGCGTCATGTAGCGGACGCCGAGCCGCGCCAGGGTCCGGAGGACCGCGAGGTCGTCACCGATCGAGTGCCCGCCCTCGGCGCCCAGCAGCGACGCGATCCGGCCGGAGTCGACGGCGGCTCGGACCTCGGCGGCGGTGCGGGCGAGCGCGAGGTCGTCGGGGTAGCGCGCGATGATCCTGTGCGCGAGGTCGACCTGCTGCAGCGTCGTCGTCACGGGGTCCGGGTCGTCCGCGGGCACGAACACCGACCAGAACTGCCCGACGACGCCGCCGGCACGGAGCTTCGGGATGTCGGTGTGCAGCGAGTCGGTCTCGGTGTCGATGCCCTCGACGCCGGAGTCGTGGCTGTCACGGCGCTCCCAGGGCAGGTCGTTGTGGCCGTCGATGACCGGGAACGGGAGCGCGTCGAACGTCATCCCCCGACGCTACCGCCCGCGCCGTCGTGGCTAGGCTCGAACCGTGCAGCCCGTCACCCTCCGCACCGAGCGACTGGTGCTCTCGGTCCCCGAGCTCGGCGACGCCGACGACGATCGGTCCGCCCCGACGGTCTGGCCGACGTCGTGACCGTCTCGTTCCGGGTCGTGACGGACCTGCCGGTCCCGCCGGAACGCGCCTTCGCGCTGTCGCTCGACATCGGCGCGCACGAGCGATCGATGGCCACGACCGACGAACGCGCCGTCGCCGGCACGACGGCCGGCATGATCGGCCTGGGCGAGACCGTCACCTGGCGTGCGCGGCACTTCGGGATCGTCTGGCGGATGACGAGCAGGATCACCGCCCTGGAGGCGCCCCACCGGTTCGTCGACGAACAGGTGCGTGGGCCGTTCGCCCGGTTCCACCACGAGCACCGCTTCGAGCCGTCGGCCGGCGGCACGCGCATGGTCGACACCATCACGTTCCGCGCACCGCTCGGCCCGCTGGGCCGCCTGGCCGAGGTGCTCGCGCTGGCTCGGTACATGCCGCGACTCATCGCCGACCGCAATGCCTCGCTCGCCGCCGAACTGCGTGCCGAGCTGCGCGCCGGATCGGACGGCGATCAGGGCGCAGCGAGCTCCCCCAGCGCGTCGTAGGCGGTGGCGACGGCGTCGACCCGCACCCGGCCACCGGGACCCGAGGCGTCGTAGACGTCGTTCGTGATCGCGGCGACGACGGCGAACAGCGCGGCCATCGAGTCGAACGCCGACGGCGAGTCGACCGGGCAGAGGATCGCGGTGGCGGCGGGAGCGGCGATGACCGCGGCCGTCGGGTCGCCGAGGACGACGACGTCCGCCCCGGAGTCGACGCAGTGCCGGACGATCCGTTCGACCCCGGCGGTGTGCCGACGAACGGTCACCAGGACCACGAGGTCGTGCCGGTCGAGGTCGGCGACCTCTTCCCCGAGCCGCTGCCCGGGCGACGGACCGACCCGGACGTCGGACCGCACCTGCGCCAGCTGGGACCGCAGTTGCAGCGCGATCGGGTACGCGCCGCGTTCACCGAGGACGAGCACGCGGCGGGCACGGACGATCCGACGGGCCAGGCGCGGGCGATCCGCTCGGCCGAGGGACGCGAAGGCCGCGTCGAGGTTGCGCGCCTCGACCGCGCGCTGGTCGACGTGGGCGGCGTCCTCGGCGACCCAGGGCAGGCCCGAGCCCCGTGCGGACATCAGGTTCTGCCGGACCTCGGCGGCGTCCTGGAACCCCAGCGACCGCACGAGTCGCGAGACCGTGGCCTTCGAGGTGCCGGACTCGGCCGCGAGTTCGGCGGAGGTGCCGACGAGCAGGAGTTCCGGGTCGTGGCGGACCATGGCGGCGACCCGACGTTCGGCGGGCGAGAGCTGCTCCCACACGGAGTCGATCCGGGCGCGGACGTCGGGGCCGGCGGTGCTCATGCGCGGGCCACCCGGTCGACGGCGACGGCCAGGGCGTCGAGGCCGAGGGCGATGTCCGGCGTCGACACGAACTCGTCGGGGTGGTGACTGATGCCGTCGGGGTTGCGGAGGAACAGCATCGCGACGTCGGTCACGAGTCCGAGCGACATCGCGTCGTGGCCGGCTCGTGAGAACAGCTCCATCGGCGCGGTCTCGCCCGTCGACACGATCCCGGCGCGGACGGCGTCCATCAGCCGGGGCGAGCAGAACACCGCGGGCGCACGGTGCACCTCGGTCGGGGTGACACTCACCCCGCGCCGTTCACCGATGAGCGTGAAGGCCTTGGTGAGTTCGTCCCAGACCTCGTCGCGCTCGTCGTCGAACTCGCCGCGCAGGTCGACGGAGAACCGTGCGAGCCCGGGGACGACGTTGACGGCTCCGGGTTCGACCATCATCGTGCCGACGGTGCCGACCTGGTGCGATGCCCGGCAGATCCGTTCCACCGCGAGCGCGGCCTCGGCGGCGGCGAGCAGGGCGTCGTGCCGGCGCTCGTAGGGGGTGCCGCCAGCGTGCCGGGCCTCTCCCACGGCCTCGACCGAGAACCGGCGGGCGCTCGCGATGCTCGTGACGACCCCGAGGGCCTGCCCGGCCTGCTCGAGGTACGGCCCCTGCTCGATGTGCGCCTCGAGGTAGCCGACCACCGACGCCGGGTCGACCGCGGCGTCGCCGACGCGCTCCGGGTCGAGGCCGAAGTCGGTGAAGGCCTGCCGGAGCGTGACGCCGTCACCGTCGGCCAGGTCCCACCAGGCGTCGTCCCAGACCCCGGCCACCGCGGACGACCCGAGCAGGGCCTTGCCGAAGCGCGTGCCCTCTTCGTCGGAGAACGCGATGACCTCGAGCGCGACGGGCAGCGGACCGTCGGCGGTGAGCCGGGCGACCGTGCGGATCGCCATGAGCACCCCGACGACGCCGTCGTACCGTCCGGCGTCCACCACGGTGTCCAGGTGCGAGCCGAGCAGCAGCACGGGGGCGTCGGGCGTCGCGCCCGCGGCCCGGCCGTGCAGGTTGCCGGCGGCGTCCTGCCAGGTGGACAGTCCGGCGTCCTGCATCCAGCCCGCGACGAGGGCGTTCGCCCGGGCGTGCTCGGGCGACAGGTAGACGCGGGTGATCCGGCCCGGTTCGGCGCTGAGGGCGGCGAGCTCGTCGCACCAGCGGGCGACGAGTTCGGCGTCGGCGGTGCCCACGGCGGTGGCGTTCAGGACGGGCACGGCGCTCACGCGAGCACCTCCGCCCCGGCGGGAGCGACCGCTGCGGTGTCGTCGCGGAAGACGTCGAGGGCGGCATCGACACCGCCGCCGTGCGGGACCGCGTGCCCGGCCCGGCGCAGGGTGTGCTCGAGCGCGGCCAGGGTCGTGACCACGGTGTCCTTCCGGGCGTTGTAGCCCATGGTGCCGATGCGCCAGACCCGACCGTGCAGCGGCCCGAACGAGGTGCCGATCTCGATCCCGTGGTCGTCGAGCATCGCGCCGCGCACCTGGTCGCCGACGACGTCGGACGGGATCTCGACGGCGACGACGTTGTGCATCTTGTGGGCGACGTCGCCGAAGACCGGGAGCCCGAGGGCCTGCACCCCGGCGAGCATCGCCCGCCCGGCGGTCTCGTGGCGGGCGACGACGGCGTCGCGGCCTTCCTCGAGCAGGATGCGGGCGCACTCGTGGGCGGCGTAGAGCATCGAAGCGGCTTCGGTGTGGTGGTTCAGGCGGCGCGGGCCCCAGTAGTCGAGGATCATCGCGAGGTCGAGGTAGTTCGAGCGGATCGGTTCGTCGGCGACGTCGTCACCGGGTTCGCGGATGCCGGCCTCGACGCTCCGCCGCTCGTCGAGCACGGCCACGGCCTTGGGCGACAGCGTGACGGGTGCGCTGCCGGACGGGCCGCCGAGGCACTTCTGCAGCCCGGCGCTCACGGCGTCGATCCCCCAGGCGTCGACCTCGAGCGGGTTGCCGCCGACCGTCGCCGTGGCGTCGGTGTAGAGCAGGACGCCGTACCGCTCGCAGATCGCACCGAGCTCGTCGAGCGGCTGGTTCATCGTGGTCGAGGTGTCGCCCTGCACGACCGCCAGCACCTTCGGACGGACACGGGCGATCGCCGACTCGATCGCGGACGGCGTGAAGACCTGACCCCAGTCGGTCTCGATGGTGTGGACCTCGGCACCGGCACGGCCGGCGATCTCGGCGAGCAGGTGCCCGAACCGGCCGAACACCGGCACGAGCACGCGGTCACCCGGGGCGAGCAGCGACACCAGCACCGCTTCGATCCCCGCACGGGAGGTGCCGTCCACGAGCAGCGTCGCGTCGTTGCGGGTGCCGAACACGCGGCGGTAGAGCGCCTGCGTCTCGTTCATCGTCGAGGTCATCCAGGGGTCGTACTGGCCGACGAGCGGCGTCGACAGGGCACGGAGCACGCGCGGGTCGGCGTCGATCGGGCCGGGCCCCATGAGGAGACGGGCGGGTGGGTTCACTGGGAGCATGGTGGTTCCTTCCGTTCCTGATCCGACGATACCGGAACGATCGTTACAGTGGTGTTTCCGCCGCGAGCACGGGCCGTCCGGCCAGCTGCCCCTCGACGCCGACCACGCCGCCGTCCGCCGTGGCGATGCGACGGCCGCGGAGCCAGGTCTCGGTGACGCTGCCGCGCACGCGGAGCCCGTCGAACGCGGACACCGGGTTGCGGTGCTCGAGCCCGGCGACGTCGACGACCGACTCGGCGGACGGGTCGAACACGGCGAAGTGCGCCAGGGCACCGGGAGCGATCACCCCGCGGTCGCGCAGCCCGACCAGGGCGGCCGGACCGGTCGTGAACAGCGGGAGCAGCGCCTCGAGCGGGATCCCGCGACGCTCGGCCTCGGTCCACACCGCCCGGAACCCGACCTGCAGGCCGGCGACCCCGCCCCAGGCGAGGCCCCAGTCGTCGGTCTTCAGGTCGGCGGTGGAGGGCGAGTGGTCCGACACGACGAGGTCGATCGTGCCGTCGAGCACACCGGCCCACAGCGCGTCGCGGTTGGCGTCGTCGCGGATCGGTGGGCAGCACTTGTAGGCGGTCGCGCCGTCCGGGATCGTGCCCGCCTCGAACGACAGGTAGTGCGGGCAGGTCTCGACCGTGATCCGGACCCCGTCGTCCTTCGCTGCGCGGAGCATCAGCAGCGCGCCCGCGTCGGACAGGTGCAGCACGTGCACCCGCGCACCGGTCGCCCGCGCGCCGTCGATGACCTGCGCGATCGCGGACCGTTCGGCGGCGACGGGCCGGGTGGCCAGGAAGTCGGCGTACCGGCCGCCGAGCGCCCGGTGCGGCACGAGGTGCTCCGGGTCCTCGGCGTGCACGATCAGCAGGGCGTCGATCCGTGCGACCTCGGCGATCGCGGCGCGGAGCTGCTCGGGATCGAGGTGCGGGAACTCGTCGACACCGCTCGGCGCCGTGAAGCACTTGAACCCGAAGACGCCGGCGTCGTGCAGGGCGTCGAGCGACCCGAGACTCGCGGGGACCGCGCCGCCCCAGAACCCGACGTCAACCGCCACCCGGCCCTCGGCACTCGCACGCTTGACGGCGAGCGCCTCGACCGTGGTCGTCGCGGGGATGGAGTTGAGCGGCATGTCCACGATCGTGGTGACGCCGCCCATCGCAGCGGCCCGGGTCGCGGACGCGAAGCCCTCCCACTCGGTGCGGCCGGGCTCGTTGACGTGCACGTGCGTGTCGACGAGTCCGGGGAGCAGCACCTGCCCGTCCGGCACGGTGTGGTCCTGCACGGCGTCGACGACCGTGTCGACGGGCAGGACGCCGGTGACCCGGCCGTCGTGGACGACGACCGCCGCCGGGCGGAACGCCCCGTCGACCCAGGCTCGCTGCGCGCGGACGACCAGGTCTGCCGTGTCGCCCGCCGGGAGGCCCGTCACGCGCCCGCCCCGGCCGTCGCGACCGCCGCCGGGTGGCGTTCGAAGCCCGCCAGCAGCCCCGACATCGCCTTCACCGGCGGCAGGGCGTACTCGCCGCGCTTGCCCGTGGACAACCCGAGCCGGACGAGCGACTCCGCCAGGACCGTGGCCGCCGCGACGCCGTCGACGACCGGCGCTCCGATGGCCTGCGAGACCTCTGTGCAGAAGTCGGCCATGCCCGCGCACCCGAGCACGACGGCGTCGGCTCCGCCGTCGATGACCGCTCGGCACTCCTCGATCACGAGCGCCCGTGCACCGGACTCGGGGTCGTCGAGCTCGAGCACCGGGACCTCGCACGCCCGGATCTCCGTGACGAGCGGGGCGAAGCCGTAGCGCTGGGCGAGCTCGTGGGCGCGGCCGGTCGTCCGCGCCAGGGTGGTGACCACGCCGAACCGCCTGCCGAGCATCGCGGCGGCGTGGAACCCGGCCTCGGCGATCCCGATCACCGGCACCGTCGCGAGCTCCCGCGCGGCGTCGAGCCCCGGGTCCCCGAAGCAGGCGACGACGAAGGCGTCCACCCCGTCCTGCTCACCGCGGGCGATCTGCTCGAGCAGCCCGGGCACGGCCAGGGCTTCTTCGTAGTGGCTCTCGATCGAGGCCGGCCCCATCGAGGGTTCGACCGCTTCGACCAGCGTGCCGGGAGCGGCGACGGCCTGGGCCGCGATGCCGATCGCCCGTGTCATCGACGCGGTGGTGTTGGGGTTGACGACGCGGATGCGCATCGGGGTCCTTCCGGTGGAGCGAGTGGAGCGGTGGAACCGGTGGTGCTGGGTGGTGACCATCGTGGCGGGGGCGGGGCGGGCCTCCCGGCCGTGTCTCGGATCTGTGGACGACCGAGCGCCGCGACCCGCCCTGTGGAGGACGGGCCGCGACGCCGGGGGTCAGGCGCGACCGACGGCTGCGCCGTCGTCGACCGAGGGGTCGTCCGCGTCGAGCACGGGCATGCTCGGCCGGACACGCTCGAGCGCCCAGAAGACGACGAGGCCCAGGCCGCACCCGATGAACCAGCTGTAGCTCGCCAGCCACGGCAGCACGCCGAGTGCCGGGGGCAGGACCGCGCTCGCCACCGAGATCGCGCCGGTGACCACGAGGGTCCAGATGGCGTTCGGGTTGAACCCGCCGCGGTACCAGTACCGGGCGGTGCGGCTCGTGGAGTACATGTCGTCGATCGCGATGCACTGCTTGCCGACGATGTAGTAGCCCGCGATGAGGATGCCGAACAGCGGGCCGATCAGCGCACCGAGCACCCCGAGCGTGTACAGGATCGCCTGGTCGTTGCCGTACCAGTTCCACGGGGTGAGGAGCACGGAGCCGACCGCGGCGATCATGCCCCCGGCCCGCCACGAGATCTTCCGGGGTGCCACGTTCGAGAAGTCGAACGCGGGGCTGATGAAGTTCGCCACGATGTTGATGCCGACGGTCGCCGTGACGAAGGTCAGGCCGCCGAGCAGGATCGCGAAGGGTGCTCCGATGGCCTGCACGGTCTCGATCGGGTCGGTGATGAGCTTGCCGAACACCGGCACCGTCGCGCTGGCGCAGAGGACCGTCAGGACCGAGAAGAACAGGAAGTTGATCGGCAGACCCCAGAAGTTGCCGCGCTTGACCGCACGGAACGACCGGCCGTAGCGCGAGAAGTCCCCGAAGTTCAGCATCGGGCCGGAGAAGTAGCTGACCACCAGGGCGACCGCGGACAGCATCACCGGGATCGACGCCCCGAACGACAGCGGCTCGCCGGCCGACAGGGTGAACGAGATGTTGCCGATGCCCGCCTGGCTGACCAGGTAGACCGCGAGCACGATCATCACCACGTAGACGGCCGGTCCGGCCCAGTCGATGAACCGCTTGATCGCCTCCATGCCCATCCAGAACAGCGCGCCCTGTGCCACCCAGAGGATCGCGTACGAGATCCACCCCAGGGCCGACAGCCCGAGGAACGAGTGGTCGAGCAGCCCCGCCGACGCCGGGATGAACTTGAGGAAGATGATGTTCAGCGACTGGGCGGCGAGGAAGGTCTGCACGCCGTACCAGGCCATCGCGATGAGGCCGCGGATGATGGCGGGGACGTTCGCGCCGAGCACGCCGAACACCGCGCGGTTGATCACCGGGTACGGCACGCCGGTGCGCTGCGACGGCTTCGCGACCAGGTTGGCGAAGACCTGCACGATGAGGATGCCGACCACCAGGGCGATGAGCACCTGCCAGCTCGCGATGCCGAGGGCGAAGAGCGACCCGGCGGTGACGTAGCCGCCGACGGAGTGCACGTCGGACATCCAGAAGGCGAAGAAGTTGTAGCTCGTCCAGCGCTGCTCGCGCAGCGGGGCGAGGTCCTCGTTCGTGAGCGCCGGGTCGTACCCGGGCTTGACGACACCGGCGCCCGCTGGGGCGGGAGCGGCGGTCGTGGTGGGGGCGTGGGGCGCGGCGACTGGTGTCGCGATGTCGGTAGCCATGGCGTCCTCCGAGGGAGTGGGAAGCGGGGCGGTGCGTGCTTGAGCACGAAGCTACGGAGCGACTTCGCCCCCGCCGTTTCCCTCGTGTAACGGTCGTGTGTCCCGCACCCCGTCCTGGAACGACCGTTCCAGGACGGTCGCCGAGACCGGCGCCGACCGCTCCCGGTGCCGCGCGCGGAGCCGCGGTGCGGATTGCCGCATCGATGGGCACCGACCCCGCACGGACCCCGCCCCGACCCGAGCCGCGGGGACCGCCGGTGGTACGAATCGACCATGAGCAGGGGAATCAGGATCGACCACGTGGGCGTCACGGTGCCGGACATCGACGCAGCCACGCAGTTCTTCGAGGCGGCGTTCGACGCCGTCGTCCTGTACGACATGCGGCGTCGTGACGAGACGCCGAACAGCAGTTCCGAGGCGCACGGCTACCTCGGCATCCCGAGCTCCATGGCGCAGGGGGCCATGCGGATGCTCGCGCTGCCGGAGGGGCCGGGGCTCGAGCTGTTCGAGTACCTGGGGCCCGAGCAGCGGAACGCCGCACACCCGTCCGACCTGGGGTGGCAGCACCTGGCGATGTACGCCGACGACCTGGACGAGACGCTCGCCCGGGTCGAGTCAGCCGGCGGTACCCGGAACTCCGACCCGCGCGACCTGCGTGGTGACGAGGCGGGGGCCGGCAACCGGTTCGTGTACACCCGCACGCCGTGGGGCTCGACGCTCGAGCTCGTCAGCTACCCGACGCCGCAGCCGTACCTGGTGTACGCGCCGCGGCCGAAGTGGGCGCCGTGGCCGATGCCCGACGACGTCTACCCGGTGCCGGCACCCGCCGTGCACTGACGACCGTTCGCCGCACCGACCGACCAACACACCGACCGACAGACCGTCCTCTCAGTGGCGGGGCACCTGCCCCGTCCGCCGCACGGCCCGTTCGAGCAGTTCGACGTCGATCCCGACGTGCTGCCGGGCGATGACGCCCGCCTCGGGCGCCCGCCCCGAACACACCGCGTCCACCAGCAGTTCGTGCTCGTGGAGCGCGCGGGTCTCCATCTCCGCCATGCCCTCGGCCGTGCCCCACAGGTGCGCCGGAGCGGCGATGGAGATCTGCGCCTCCAACCCGGCGAGCGCCGTCCGCAGGGCGTCGTTCCGCGCGGCGTCGATGATCGTCCGGTGCAGCACGGCGTCGGCCTGCTGCTTCTCGAGTCCCGAGGTGGCGTCGCGGAACACCTCGAGCCGTGCACGGATCAGGGCTGCGTCGTCCGGGGTCACCCGTTCCGCGGCGGCCGTCGCGAGCGCCCCGTGCAGCAGCGCGATGGCGTCGGCGGTGTCCTGGATCGCCTCCCACCGGGCGAGCAGCACCCGCCCGACGGCGTCCGAAGAGTTGTCCGGCCACTCGGTGCGGACGAACGTGCCGCCGCCCCGGCCTCGACGGGTCTCGAGCAGCCCCCGTTCGACGAGCCGCGCGATCGCACCGCGCACGGTGACCCGGGCGACGCCGAGCAGGCCGGCCAGTTCGCGTTCCGGCGGCAGGTTCGCGCCGGGTAGGTACTCACCCACGGCGACGGCGGTCACGAGGCGGTCCTCGACCTCGTCGACGCGCGTCTCGGTCGCACGATCGGACACACGGACCCCCTTCGCGGTGTTACGACCACGTTAAGGCAGCAGAAAAGGTATTGCGTGGGACCTTTTTCCGCTCCATGCTGACCCCCATGTCCAGCATCACCGAATCCACGATGCCGTTCCGCGACGGCGAGACCTGGTACCGGGTCACCACGCCCGACACCCCGGTCGCCGGCGCGCTGCCCCTCGTCGTCCTGCACGGCGGGCCCGGCATGGCCCACGACTACCTCCGGAACCTCGCGGCCCTGGCCGACGAGACCGGCCGGACCGTCGTCCACCACGACCAGTTCGGCTGCGGCCGGAGCAGCCACCGCCCGGACGCGCCGGTCGACACCTGGCAGCCGCAGCTGTTCGTCGACGAGTACGCCGCCCTGGTCGAGCACCTCGGGCTCGGCGACCACCACGTGCTCGGGCAGTCGTGGGGCGGCATGCTCGGCGCCGAGATCGCGGTGCAGCAGCCCGCGGGGCTCCGGTCGCTGGCGATCTGCAACTCCCCCGCGTCGATGCAGCTCTGGGTCGACGGCGCCGCCGAGCTCCGCGCGCAGCTGCCCGCCGACGTGCAGGACGCCCTGACCCGGCACGAGACGGCCGGCACCGTCGACGACCCCGAGTACCTGGCGGCGACGCAGGTCTTCTACGAGCGGCACGTCTGCCGCGTGGTCCCGATGCCGCAGGACTTCGTCGACTCCGAGGAGCAGATGGAGCGCGAGCCGACGGTCTACCACACGATGAACGGCCCGAACGAGTTCCACGTCATCGGCACGATGCGTGACTGGACCATCGTCGACCGGCTCGACCGCGTCGCCGTGCCGACGCTCGTCGTCGCCGGCGAGCACGACGAGGCCACCCCCGCCACGTGGGCGCCGTTCGTCGAGCGGATCGCCGACGTCCGGCAGCACGTCTTCCCCGGTGCGAGCCACTGCTCGCACCTGGAGCAGCCGGCGGAGTTCCGCCGGGTCGTCGCGACCTTCCTGGCCGCGCACGACGACGCCTGACCCGGCCACCACCTTGCCTGGAGGCGCGGGGCGGGCCCGCCCCGCGCCTCCAGGCAAGCAGTCCCCACCCCCACCGCCGCACCCGTCCCTCCACCCGAAACGGAACCCGACATGTCGCAGCAGCACAGCGAGCTCTCCGCACAGCAGCAGCTCGAGGCCTACGGCTACAAGCAGGAGCTCAAGCGCTCCGTCTCCACCACCGACCTCCTCATCTACGGCCTGGTCTTCATGGTCCCGATCGCCCCATGGGCGATCTTCGGGACCGTCTACAACGCCTCCAGCGGCATGGTGCCGCTGGTGTACCTCGTCGGCCTCGTCGCGATGATCTTCACCGCCCTGGCCTACGCGCAGATGGCGAAGTCGATCCCCCTCGCCGGCAGCGTGTTCTCGTACGTCGGCCGCGGCATCCACCCCACCGCCGGGTTCTTCGCCGGCTGGGCGATCCTCCTCGACTACCTGCTCGTCCCGACGCTGCTCTACGTGTTCGCCGCGGAGAGCATGGTCGGCATCTTCCCGGGCACGCCCCGCTGGCTGTGGGCACTCGTGTTCGTCGCGATCAACACCGTCATCAACCTGGCCGGGGTGTCCTCGCTCAAGCTCGCGAACCGCATCTTCCTGCTCATCGAGCTCGTCTTCGTCGCGATCTTCGTCGTCATCGCCATCGTCGCGCTGACCGGTGGCACGATCCCCGACGCGTCCTTCGGCACCGAGCAGATCTGGGACCCTGCCAAGGTGTCGGCGCCGCTCATCGCCTCGGCCCTGTCGATCGCGGTGCTGAGCTTCCTGGGCTTCGACGGCATCTCGACGCTGTCCGAGGAGTCCACCGGCCGTCGTGGCGGAGCCGGCACGGCGATGATCCTGGCGCTCGTCATCGTGGCGTTCCTGTTCATCCTGCAGACCTGGCTCGCATCCGCTCTGGCCGCGGGGCGGGACTCGTTCTCGGACAGCGAGGCCGGCAACGCCTTCTTCACCATCGTCGAGCAGGCTTCGTCGAGCGGGTGGGCGACCGCGTTCTTCGCCGTCAACGTGCTCGCCGTCGGCATCGCGAACGCCATGGCCGCACAGGCCGCGACGAGCCGCCTGCTCTTCTCGATGAGCCGCGACCGTCAGCTGCCCGCGTTCCTGCACAAGCTCAACGGGCGCCAGGTGCCGCAGAACGCGATCATCGTCGTCTCGGTGCTCTCCGCGATCCTGGTGCTGTTCTTCGTCGGGCAGATCGACACGATCTCGTCGCTCGTGAACTTCGGCGCGCTGTTCGGCTTCATGCTGCTGCACGTGTCCGTCTTCGTGCACCACGTCGTCAAGGGGAAGTCGCGCAACTGGCTGCTGCACCTGGTCGTGCCGCTGGTCGGGTTCCTGATCATCGGGTACGTCCTGCTCAACGCCGCGGTCGAGGCGAAGGTCGGCGGGATCATCTGGCTGATCGTCGGCGCGGCCGTGTTCCTGTACTACCGACGCACCGGCCGTTCCACCGAGGTGGGCTCCGAAGCAGAACCGACGACGGAGGACGCACGATGACCCCGGACCACTTCCTGCCGAACACCCTCGGCCGCCCCGGGTTCTCGGCCGACCGGGAGCCCGTGCTGCGGGTCCGCCCCGGCACCGGCGAGACCATCGGCTTCGAGACCACCGACGCCGTCTACGCCGAACTCGACCAGCACCACGACATGGCGCAGCTGCAGGCACCGATCAACCCGGTGACCGGCCCGGTGTTCGTCGAGGGGGCGGAACCCGGCGACACCCTCGTGGTGACGATCCACGCCATCGAGCTGACCACGCACGGCTGGTCGGTGTCCCTGCCCGGCTCCGGGGCCCTGCAGCACGTGATGGGCGACCGGGTCTTCGCCCGCCGCTGCCCGATCTCGGACGACATGGTGCAGGTGTCCGACCGGCACCGGTTCCCCGTCCGGCCGATGATCGGGTGCATCGGGACGGCCCCGGCCGAGGGCGAGAACTCGACGATCATGCCGGCCTACCCGGAGGGCGGCAACATGGACGTCACCGAGGCCCGCCCCGGCTCGACCGTCTCACTGCCCGTCCGGGTCCCCGGTGCGCTGCTGTCGATCGGCGACATCCACGCGCTCATGGCCGAGGGCGAGTCGTCGTTCGTCGCCATCGAGGCCCAGGGCACCGCGATCGTCTCCGTCGACCTGGTCAAGGGCGGCCCGGTGCTCCGCGCACCCCGCATCGAGACCGCCGACGACTGGCTGTTCGTCGGCCTCGGCGACCCCGTGCAGGAGAGCGTCCGGCGCGGGTACGAGGACGCCTTCGCGTTCCTCGTCGACGAGCACGGCTGGACCCCCGAGGACGCCTACGCGGTGCTGAGCGCGGTCGGTGACTCGAAGCTCGGCGGGCCGACCGGCTCCACCGCCCCGGACCCGTTGCACCCCTTCGCCGCCGTCGGTGCGGTCACCCTGCACCGGGTGCCGAAGGCGGTGCTGTGAGGGTTCGCTGATGCGGGTTCCCGGTACGACTGTCGCGCCGGGAACCTGCACAGGCATGTGCACGATGATGGGGCGCATGCACGACACCATCCGCTACGTCGCGATCGGCGACAGCTTCTCGGAGGGAATCGGCGACGCCGGACCCGCTCCGTTCCCCGGCTGGACCGGACGACTCGCGAGCGCGATGGCGGGAGCCTCGGACGCCCACGTCTCGTACGCGAACCTCGCGGTGCGCGGCCGACTGCTCGCCGGCGTCCTCGACGGCCAGCTCGAGGCCGCCCTCGCGCTCGACCCGGCGCCGACCCTGATCACCTTCTGCGCCGGCGGCAACGACCTGCTGCGCCCGCGCTTCGAGGTGGATGCGCTGATCGGGCAGGTCGAGGCCGCCGCCGACCGGGTCGAGGCCACCGGCGCGCGCCTGGCGCTCCTGAGCCCGGCCGACCCGAGCGCCCGCCTGCCCCTCGGATCCCTGATCAACCGCCGCGGTGACGCCTGGGCCGAGGCGCTCGGCACCCTCGCCCGACGCCGCGGTCTGCCGTTCGTCGACGTCTCCCGCGACCCGCACCTGCGCCGTGCGCAGTTCTGGTCGGACGACCGGCTGCACATGAACGCCACCGGGCACCAGCGCGTCGCGGACCTGGCGCTGCACGCGGTCCTGGACGGCCCCGCGCCGGTCGAGCCCGCGGACCCCGGTGCCGCCCGGACCCGTCTGGGCGAGGAACTCCGCTACTACCGCGAGTACGTCCTGCCGTGGGTCCAGCGCCGGATCACCCGCACGTCGTCGGGCGACGGGCGCTCGGCGACCTACCCGACGTGGACGCCGGTGCGCGGTCAGGACGCGTAACCAGCGTCAGCCAGCCGCAGCCCGCGTCTGCCCGCCTCGGCCCGCCTCCGCAAGCGTCGGCCCGCTCAGCCCGCGACGTACACGCGGGTGGTGACCCCGCTCAGCGCGTGCGCGAACTCGTCGCCCGTCGCCACGAAGCCGCCCGCCTCGTACAGCCGCACCGCCCGGTCGTTGTCGCCGAGCACGTGCAGCACGACGCGGGGGTGTCCGGCGGCCCGGGCGTCGTGCACCGCCTCGGACAGCAGCGACCGTCCGACCCCGCGGGCCTGCACCCCGGGGCGCACCGCGAGCAACGACAGGTAGGCGGCGTCCGCCGGGTCCGTCGACCGCCCGGTGCCCGGTGCCGTCACGAGCACGAAGCCGTCGAGCGCACCGTCCGGGCCGGGGGCCACCAGCCAGGCGACGTGCTCCGCCGCGAACTTCTGCCGCGCGCGCTCTCGCACCGCCGGGTCCTCGGCGGCACCGTCACGGGCAGCCACGGCAGCGGCCCACAGGTCGATGCAGGTGTCGGTCTCGTCCGCGGTCTCAGGACGCACGACCACGGACGACTCGATCACCCGATCAGCCTACGACCGCCCGGCTCCCGATCCTGAACGACGCCCCACGGTGCTCGTCGGGCAGCCGGTCCCCGCGGCCGTGCAGCTTCTGGCGGAGCGACCCCGGCTCGTACTCCTCCGGGTAGGCCCCACGGGCACGGAGCTCCGGGATCACGAACTCGATGACGTCCTCCCACGTGCCCGGGGTCACCGCGTAGGCCAGGTTGAAGCCGTCGACGTCGGTCAGCTCCTGGATCTCCTGCAGCCGGTCGGCGATCGTCGCTCCCCCGCCGACCGCCACCGGGCCGAGTCCACCGATCGCCGTCTGTCGCGCCAGGTCACGGATCGTCCACTTCGACCCGTCCTCCCCCGTCGCTGCCGCGATGTTCGCCGCCGCCGACTGGATCGCGTTCGACTCGACGTCACCGAGGGGCTGGTCCGGGTCCCACTGCGACAGGTCGACGCCCATCCAGCCGGAGTTGAGCACCAGCGCGCCGAGCTCCGACGCGTACGACAGGTAGTCCTCGTACTTCGCCTGGGCCAGTTCGTCGGTGGCGTCCGTGATCACGGTGAGCAACGTGTAGACGCGGGCGGCGTACCGGTCGCGACCAGCTGCCTCCAGGGCGTCCCGGACCTTCGCGACGGTCGACGCGAGCTGCTCGACGGTCGGTGCGCCCACGAAGACCGCTTCCGCGTTCTCCGCGGCGAAGCGGATGCCGCGCGGTGACGCGCCCGCCTGGTAGATGACGGGCGTGCGCTGCACGGACGGTTCGGACAGGTGGATGCCGGGGACGTCGAAGTGCGTGCCGTGGTGCTCGATCGGGTGCACCTTCGCCGGGTCCGTGAAGACCCCGGCTTCGCGGTCGGCGATGACGGCGTCGTCCTCCCACGAGCCCTCCCAGAGCTTGTAGAGGACCTCGAGGTACTCGTCCGCCACGTCGTACCGGTCGTCGTGCGACAGCTGGTCGGTCTGGCCCATGTTCCGGGCGGCGCTCGGCAGGTACCCGGTGACGACGTTCCAGCCGACCCGCCCCTTGGTCAGGTGGTCGAGCGTCGACATGCGTCGGGCGAACGGGTACGGGTGTTCGTACGCGGTGCCGGCCGTGATGCCGAAGCCCAGGTGCTCGGTCACCGATGCCATCGCCGACACGAGCAGGATCGGGTCGTTCACCGGCACCTGCGACCCGGTGCGGAGCGCGGCCTCGTTCGAGCCGCCGTACACGTCGTAGGTGCCCAGGACGTCGGCGATGAAGATGCCGTCGAACGCGCCGCGCTCGAGCGTCTTCGCCAGGTCCGTCCAGTAGGTCAGGTCGCGGTAGTCCCGCGACCGGTCGCGGGGGTGCCGCCACAGTCCGGAGGACTGGTGCGCGACGCAGTTCATGTCGAACGCGTTGAAGCGGATCTGCCGGTGCTCGCTGCTGGTGGTCACGGGTCGAGACGCTACGTCGGACACCTGCGACCGTCACGGATCGTGACGAAGCGTGACGGTCGGCTCCGGCACCGGCCTGGAGGCCCGCCCCGCGTCCGCCGCGTCGCCCGCGCCGGGCGCGTGGCCGGTTCCAGGGCTCAGGCGCGGTCGTGGAGCGTGACGTGGTAGCCGTCGGGGTCGGCGAACGTGAACGTCCGACCGAAGGGTCCGTCGATCGGCGCCGAGACGATGCGGTGTCCGTCGGCGACCAGCGCGTCGTGGATCGCCTGCACGTCCGTCGCGTGCAGCCAGATCGCGGCGCCGATGCCGGGCTGCGCCACCGCGTCGAGGTCCGTGCCGGGTACCAGGTCGCGCAGGGCGAAGGCGATCGGCGTGGTCTCGAACACGACGGCGTGCGGCGGGCCGGCCTGCGAGCGGACGAGGCCGAGGTACCGCTCGTAGAACGCCTGCGAGGCATCGAGGTCGCGGGTCTGCAGGGAGATGAAGTCGGGGCCGGTGACGGGCATGTGGTGCTCCTCGGATTCGTGTCAGTCTTCTGACACAGGACAAGCTATGTCAGACTACTGACATGCGTCAAGACGACACCGGTATCCACCTCGAGACGTCGATCGGCTACCTGCTCAAGGAGACCGCGAGTGCCCTCCGCGCGTCGATGGAGGCCGTGCTGCGCCCGCTCGGCATGACGGTGACGCACTACTCCTGCCTCGAACTGCTCGCACAGCGCCCCGGCCTGTCGAACTCCGAGCTCGCGCGCGGCACGTTCGTGACCCGGCAGTCGATGAACGTGCTGCTGCAGACCCTGGAGCGCGACGGCTTCGTCACTCGTGCCACCGAACCGTCGGTCGGCAAGGCACTCCCCACGCAGCTGACCGACAGCGGGCGACGGAGCCTGGCGCAGGCGAGTGCGGCGATCCGCGGGGTCGAGCAGCGGATGCTCGCCGATCTGACCGCGGACCAGCAGACCGAGGCCCGTCAGATCCTGCGGAGCATGGTCACTGCTCTCCGCAGTTAGGGCTGATCACGCCGGGCCCCATTGCCCGAATCGACATCCTCGCCAAGAACGACGGCGGCGAGTGGGCGAAGGTTTACGCGGGCCCCGCCCGCAACGCCGCCAACTCATTTGCCAGCGACCTGCGAAGGGCAAGAAAGCCTCGATCAACCGAATCGGACGCTTCGACGCTCGTGTAGTGTTCGGCAATGCGGTCGAGGCTCGCGCGGTAAATGACGTCCCGGGAATCAAGCCTGGTCAAATAGCACGTCGTCACCCACGGTAAGCCCCGGCCCCGGCAGGGGCGAGCTACCCGTGTACCGATACCAACCTTGTGCCGCCGATAGCAGCAGGCGAGATGTCAAACGGGCGAACATGAAAAGGTTGTCGACGTTGAGGTGCACAACATGTTGTCCGTCTACCTCGACGACGTTCGATACGCCCATCATGCTCGTCATTGAACCGTGAGCAAGTGAACTCAGCATCCCCCAGGGCCAGGTGAAAGCCAGGTCTGGTACCAGCTTCCGATGGTGAATTTGCGCCGGTAGCAACACCTCGGTCAGCATCTCAAACCGCTTCCACTTTTTGACCTCAGGTAGACCTCCGCGCCCCAGCATGCGCATCGCTCGTTCTATCTCGGAAATTCTTCGTTTGACGGCGTTCGCCTCCCGGTGGTGCCGAACTCGGATCGGAAGAGTAATCGCCAGCCTCTCGGCCAAGTTCTCTCTGCCGAGTGCACTGCGTAGGTCGTCGCCGACGACGCGGTATGCCCTCCTCAATCGCTCGTCCTGACTGGCGTCACTTTGCAAGAGCCACCAGGCGACGCCGGCGTTCTCGAGGACACTCCGAAGCAGCGCGTAGTCGGCATGCAGGTGAACGTGGCGAGCAGTCCAGAGAATACTCAGAGCCCGTGCAGAGTCGTACGCGGCCATGAGCTTGGCGGAGGCGACGACGCCGGGAACAAGATCGCTGTCAACCGGACCGATCCGAGCCATGTCGTGCCCATACGCAGTGCCGGCAGCTGGGAACACCGCCGTTGTAGGCAGGTACGCGTCTACAGCGACACGCCAGCGTCGACCGAGTTCCACCAATTTGTCGTCGACCGCTTCCTCATCCACGCGACGAGCGTAGCGGACAAAGAGAGAAGGGGCTCACTGATCTGGACGACCAATGAACCCCAACCAAATTTTCAGATTTTCCATCTGTCGTAGACCCATCGAGCTACTTTGCGGAAACATTTACCGATTCTCCGAATCGTCGTGTAAATTTGAGCCCAAGTCGAACGGCTCCAAAATCCGATGTAATCAAAGAAACCAGATTCAATAAGAATCATAACAACTGCCAGTAATACTTCTTCCATTTTATTGCTAACTTTCGCTTCGTAGTTAAGTATGACGCATTCATCATCATGTATCTACCTTACCACAGAAATGCGCTAGAATGTGGAAGTCGGAGTCTTATTCAAGACATTCTTTTACCCCAATTCGGGGGCGTAAATATGGCGACCCACCGAATCATCAGGAAGGCATACGAAAGGGCACCCAGCTACCGTTGCGGGTAAATCAGGTGCCCTAATCAATATCGACGACAACCTGGATGATTGGGTCGTCGTGATTCACTAACCGATTGCGGGATCTTCGGCAGGGAGTCGAAGGTCGAACCACTCCGGCTCCCTGACATGCACGAATTTACGATCATCCTTGGCATTCAGCCAGCCGTAGACGATGAAGCGGGCGCCGATGAGTTCTTCGGCGTCGCCGAGTTGATAGGCCGTGAGTAGGTCCGCCATCGCCTCCGCTGGCACCCGCACGGTGAGGGTGTCCCAGCGTTCGGTGTTGAGCCAGTAGGAGCCGCCAGCAGAGGCAACCCATCGGATCTCACCCCAGTACACCCGGCGCCGAGGCGGGTCCACGTGCTCGGTGGTGACGTCGAGCGTGCGGACGCAGATTCGTCGAACCAGGTGGGCATAGTCCTTCTCGCGCCCTGGAAGCATGAGTTGCTTCGAGCTGATGCGGTACTTCGGATCGCGGATCAGCGAACGCAGGATCGTACGGAGCCCTTGTGTCGGGATGGACTCGGTTGTCGCTTCACCAGGCACGGTGTGGCGGCCGCGCCTCCCCGGCTCCGCTGGGTGCGCGTCGGGATCGTGCTCGATACGAGGGCCCATCGCCGCAGCGCCTCCGTGCTGGGCCGGGCGGATCTTGACCACGTTCTCGGCTGGAGTTCTCGGTTCGGTCTCCTGGAGCGCCCGGTACTCGGTGTCGCCAGCACCACCCGATGCGTAGCGGCAATCGATCCGAGCGTGCCGGGCCCAGAACGTCGCCTTCCGACCGTCGATCGACTGGCGCCGGAACATCGCATCAGCCCCGCACCCAAGGCACGTAAGCGCGAGCGCGATGGTCTGGCGCTCGGGAGCTTTCTCGAACTCCTCGGCAGTTATCGTGTGGTTACTGATCCCGTTACGTGCTTCGTGCACGAGTTCCCCCTCAGCCCTGCTCAATTGCTTTCTCCCATTGTGCAAGGTCTCGGTGGTTCACCTCGGGAACGCCTTCGAGAGCCGTATCTGACACTCACTCCGGCATTGCCCGCGCCTATTCGCGGTGCTGCTACGCCCGACCACCGGGTGATGTGGCCCGCGGGGCTGGCCCTCGGGTAGGCCTAGCCGGGACGCGGGCGGGTTCCTACGCGGGGCGGTGCTGCTCCTCAGCGCACTCGCTGTGCCGCTCCTGCTCACTCAACCGGCGCGGCCCGCCCAATCGATCAGTGCACAGTCGCAGGCGTAGACCGATCCCAGTCAGGCCACGTAGCGCACCGACGCGGCATCCTTCGGCGCGTACCGTTCCTCGAAGTCACGCTCGTTGGGGATCCACACGTCCCGCCAGAGCGCATCGTGCCTGCGCCCGAGCGCGCGATCACGAGCCGTGCCCCGACGCACCGCCGTGTCGAGGTCGACGTCACACCAGATGCTGACGTCGAGGTGCGGGAGCGCCGCGGGGTGGAAGAGTCCGATCAGGTCGACGATCAGGACGTCCGTCCGCGGCAGCGGCTCGGCCGGGCCGAGGGCTCGCACCGACCAGTCGAACCGCTGGAACGTGCTCGCACGACCGGCTCGGTGCGGTTCGAGCACCGACGACACCAGGCGGGGACGATCGACGCCGTCCCAGTCGGAGGACCGCTGGTGGGACCGAACGGGGTCGAGGAAGTCGTCGCCGCGGATGCGGACCGCGCCGGGGAGCCCCTCGGCGAGGGTGCGCGTCAGCGTCGACTTGCCGGATCCGCAGTAGCCGGAGACACCGACGACGATCGGTGCGCGGGCCGAGGCGCGGCGGGACGCGACAAGGTCGATGACGCCGTCGCGGTCCATCGGTCAAGCGTACGAGGTCGCTGACGGTGCACCGGGGTTCGTAGGCTGAGCGGATGGACGTCGCACTGCGGGACAGCACCACCGAGGACCTCGAGTGGCTCGTCGAGCTCCGGGCCGTGGTGCTGCGCGACGACCTGATGCGCCTCGGGGTGTTCGACGAGACGCGCGTCCGACAGCGCCTCCGCGACGCGTTCCAGCCGGAGCTGACCCGCATCGTCGTGGTCGACGACCGCGACGTCGGGTCGATCACCGTGCGGGTCGAGGACGACGTCCGCTGGGTCGAGCACTTCTACCTCGCGCCCGACGTCCAGGGGCGTGGAGTCGGTTCGACCGTGCTGCGCGCCGTCCTCGACGAGCCCCACGACGGTCCGACGCGGCTCAACGTGCTGGTGGGCAGCCCGGCTCGCCGACTCTACGAACGACACGGCTTCGTGCTCGACACCGACGACGGCGTCGACGTGTTCATGACGCTGCGGGCCGCCGATCGAGCACCCCACGGAGTGCACTGAGCTGCTCGTCGACCACGTCGGCCATCCGGCGCTCGGCCGGTCCGGTGAGCCAGGCCTCGAGGGCCAGGTGGAACAGCATCACGGTCGTCTCGGCGATGACCGCTGCCTCGGACGGATCGAGCCCGCGGTGGACGAAGGCCTCGCGCACCGCGTCCGTCAGGTCGGCACGCTTCCGGGCGTCGCGCTCCCGGAGCGAGGACTCGGACAGCACCAGCCGCCGCACCGAGCCGACCTCGCCGTGCCGCCCCTCGAACCGCTCGTCGGCGACGGTGCGGAGGCCGTGCACGACGATGTCGAGCGGGTCGATCCCGGCCGGCGCGCCCTCGATGGCAGCCCGGGCGAGGTCGGGGATCTCGTCACCGGCGAAGATCACCTCGCGCTTGTCGGCGAAGTACCGGAAGAAGGTGCGGGTCGTCAGGCCGGCCCGTGCGGTGATCTGCGGCACGGTCGTCGCCTGGTAGCCCTGCTCGGCGAAGAGCTCGAACGCCGCACGCTCGAGTCGCCCTCGGGCATCCGGAGACCAACGCATGTGTCCACAGTAGTGGTGATGACACGTCGTGTCATGGTTGACTGGGCGATGACACGTCGTGTCATGACTCACTTCGAGCAAGAGATCGGGACACCATGTCGCCATCGGGCAACGCAGCACTCTGGACCACGTCGACCGGGCGGTTCGCCGTCGGGCCCGCACCGGTCCCCCAGCCCGGCCCCGGCGAACTCGTCGTCCGCGCCGAGGCGGTCGCCGTCAACCCGGTCGACGCCGTCGGCGGGCTCTTCCGGCACCTGGTGTTCCCGAAGCTGCGGTTCCCCGCGGTCCTCGGGTCGGACGTCGCCGGCACGGTCGTCGCGATCGGCCCGGACGTCGAGCGCTTCCGCGTGGGCGACCGGGTCGTCGGGCACGCCGCGGGGCAGGAACAGCACCGGAACAGTGCTGCCGAAGGCGCCTTCCAGCACCTGGTCCTGCTGCTCGACCGTGTGACGACCCCGGTTCCGGATGCCCTGCCCGCCGAGCAGGCAGCGGTCCTGCCGCTCGCCGTCTCGACCGCCGCGGCCGGTCTCTTCGAGCCGGATCAGCTCGCGCTGTCGCTCCCGACGCCCGATGCGGTCGATCGCGACGGGGTCGTCCTGGTGTGGGGTGCGTCCACGAGCGTCGGCGCCAACGCCGTCCAGCTCGCCCGGGCCGCCGGCTACGCCGTGATCGGCACCGCATCGCCGAAGAACCACGGGTTCGTGCAGGACCTCGGGGCCGAGGCCGTGTTCGACTACCGCGACGACGGTGCCGCACGCCGCATCCTCGAGGCACTCGCCGACCGGGAGCTCGCCGGCACCCTCGCCTTCGGTCAGGGCTCGCTGACCCGCACGCTCCCGATCGTCCGGGCAGCCACCGGCTCCGGTCGACTCGCGTCGGCGTACCCGACACCGGTGACGACGATCCGCGCGCGGCTCGAGCGCCGACGCGGGGTCCACGTCACCGCGATCTGGGGCGGCCGCCCGACGGAGTCCGAGGTCGGCCCCGCGATCTACCGCGATTTCCTGCCCGAGGCGCTCCGCACCGGGCGGTACCGTGCCACCCCGACCGCGTCCGTCGTCGGATCGGGACTCGCCGCGATCCCGGACGCCCTCGCCGAGCTCCGCGCCGGTGTCTCCGCCCGGAAGCTCGTCGTCATGCTCCCCTGAGCAGGTAGCGTCAGCGACGTGACCGATGCCCACGAGCAAGACGAGACGTTCGAGATCACGATGTCGGGCGGTGGCACGCCACGGGGACACCTGCAGGACCCGAGCGCCGTCACGCTGCACCTGGACCCGCGGCTCCTCGGCGACACCGCCAGGGGCAAGGAGATGTTCGCCCGGGCCATCGAGCAGCAGCACACCGCACTCTCCGACTACGCCACCGCCATAGCGGCCGCCGACGGTGACGTGACCGCTCCGGCGGTGCAGGACGCCGCGACCGCACTGCACCAGGCGCTCCAGTTCCTGCCGATCGCCCACACCGTGTACACGGGCGTCGGCTTCCCCACCGCCCGCGTCGGGGACGCCCCCCGCCCGACCTCGCTGCGACCGGAACGCGGCGAGCGCGGCCTCGGCGTCCACCCGGACATGCTCACGGCGATCCACGGGGACACCTCGCAGCGCTGGGAGCTCGCCTGCGAAGAGGACCTCCCCCTCGCCGTCGAGATCACCCTGGCGACCGATCCGGACGAGAACGTGCGGTCCGCCTTCCTCATGATGACGAGGTCACGAGCCGTCGTCCTGCTCATGGAACAGCGAGAGACCGACCCGGAGATGCTCGAACAGCTCGCCCAGCAGAGCTACGCGAGCCCCGAACGGAAGTTCCCCGTGCCGCTCGCCGACCTCGTTCCCCGAGAGCTGGACGGCCTCTACGAGCTCCTCGGTCTCGACGACGACGCCGTCGCGCTCGCGAAGTCCCGCTGGGCACGGGCGCAGGAACGCGGCGAGCGCATCACCGTCGGCGACGCACTCCGCGAGATCGGCGCCATCGCCTGATCGTTACCCCGCAGTGAGCGACTTCGCGTACCAGCGGTCCGAGTACGGATCGTCGTTGAACGGCGCCACCCGGACGAAGCCGAGCCGCTCGTAGAGCGCACAGGCCTCGGCGAGCTCAGCGCGGGTGTCCAGCCGCAGGGACGTGATCCCGCGTCCCCGGCAGACGTCCTCGACGTGGCGCAGGAGCGCCGAACCGACGCCTCGGCCGCGGTGCTCCGGCAGCGTGAACACCTTCGTCAGCTCGCCGACGGCACCCACGAAGCGCACGCCGGCGCAGGCGACAGCGGCTTCCCCGTCACTCGCGACGACGAACACCCCGGAGTCCCCCTGCAGGTCGTCGTACGGCTCCTCGTCGAGCGCCCGGTCGACCTCGGCCGGCGTCGCCGCCCGCCCGTACCACCGCGACGCGACTTCCGTCAGGTAGGCCCGCACGATCGCGTCGGCCCGGCCTGCGCCGGGTCGCTCCGTCTCGATGATCATCGCGCCCCTTGCACGGCCGCAGCCGGCTCAGCGGGACGCGGTCGCCTCGCGCGCGGCGGCTTCCGCCGCGACCCAGGCGAGCATGCCGCACTTCACGCGCATGACGAACTTCGAGACGCCGTGGAAGGCGACGAGGTCCTCGAGGACGTCCTCGTCGGGCTCGCCGACACCGCGCGAGCGCATCATGGTGCGGAACTCCTCGGTCAGTGCGAGGAATTCGGGCACCGTGCGGCCGACGGCCATGTCGGTGAGGACCGATGCCGAGGCCATCGAGATCGAGCAGCCGTCGCCCTGCCAGGCGAGCCCGGCGATGCGGTCGGTGCCGGGTTCGAGCCGCAGGCTGACCGTGATCTCGTCGCCGCACGTGGGGTTCCGCTCGAAGTGCGAGGCATCCGCGTCGGGCATCGCACCGTCGCCGTGACGCGCCTTCGCGTGGTCGAGGATGACCTGCTGGTACAGGCTGTCGAGGGCGTTCACGCGGTCGCTCCGAAGTAGTCGCGGATCTCGGCGACGGCTGCGAGGAACCGGTCGACGTCGTGCTCGGTCGTGTAGACGTAGGTGCTCGCGCGGCTGGTGGCGACCAGACCGAGGCGGCGGTGCAGCGGCTGGGCGCAGTGGTGGCCGGAGCGCACGGCGATGCCCTGCGCGTCGAGGTACTGCGAGACGTCGTGGGCGTGCACGCCGTCGACGTCGAAGGACACCAGGCCGGAGCGCGGGACGCCGGCGGGCGGACCGACCAGGCGGATGCCGGGCACGGCGGCGAGACCGTCGAGCATCCGGCGAGCCAGGTGCTCCTCGTGGGCGCGGACGCGTTCCATGCCGATGCCCTGCAGGTAGCGGACGGCCTCGGCGAGGGCGACCGCCTGGGACACGGGCTGCGTGCCGGCCTCGAACCGCTCGGGCGCCGGCATGAACTCGGAGCCCTCCATCGTCACGGTGGTGATCATCGAGCCACCGGTGCGGAACGGCGGCAGGGCGTCGAGCAGCTCGGCACGGCCCCAGAGCACGCCGATGCCGTTCGGGCCGAGCATCTTGTGCCCGGAGAACGCGGCGAAGTCGACCCCGAGCTGCTGCACGTCGAGGGGACGGTGCGGTGCGGACTGGCAGGCGTCGAGCACCACGAGCGCGCCGCGGGCGTGGGCGAGGCCGACGACCTGCTCGACGGGGGCGATCATCCCGGTGACGTTCGAGACGTGCGAGAACGCGACGACCTTCGTGCGGTCGGTGATCAGCGCCGCGGCGTCGTCGGCGGTCCAGGTGCCGTCGTCGGCGACCGGGATCCATCGGAGGGTCGCTCCGGTCAGTGCGGCGAGCTCCTGCCACGGGACGAGGTTGGCGTGGTGTTCGGCCTCGGTGACGAGGATCTCGTCACCGGTGCCCAGGCGGAAGCGCTCCGCGTCGGCACCGCCGCGGCCACGGCTGGCGTTGGCCATGCCGTAGGCGACGAGGTTGAGGGCGTCGGTGGCGTTCGCGGTCCACACGACCTCGGTCGGGGCAGCGGCGCCGATGAAGCCGGCGACGGTGGCACGGGCGTCCTCGTAGGCGTCGGTGCTGAGCGCCGCGAGCGTGTGCGCGCCGCGGTGGACGGCGGCGTTGTCGTGTTCGAGGAACCGGCGCTCGGCGTCGAGGACCTGGCGCGGGCGTTCAGCCGTCGCCCCGGAGTCCAGGTACGCCAACGGCTGCCCGTTCACGTCCTGCGCGAGGATCGGGAAGTCCCGCTTGATCGCCTCGACCTCGGTCTCGGTGAGCGGCTGGTTCGGCGCCACGACTGTCACGTCTCGTCCTCCTGGTGCTGCTGTCCGGAGCAACCCGTCCATGGTGTCCGTTGTTCCCGACCACGTCCAGTCGGCACGGCGACGGCCCAGGACCACGCCGGGTCCTGGGCCGTCGCACGTCGTTCGCTACTCGTTGCCGATCTTCTTGTCCGCTGCGTCGCGGGCACCGTCGATCTTGTCGTCGTACTTGCCGCCCGTGGCCTTCTTGACCGCGTCGGCAACCCCGCCGAGCACCTTGTCGCTGACGCCCTCGGCCTTCTCGCTCTGCAGGGCGTCCTGGACCTTGCCGTCCTTCAGGAACTCCTGGGCCTTCTTCGTGATGTCGTCGAACCCCGCCATCGGTTGCTCCTCGTCTCGGTGCGGAGCCCGTCGCTCCGTCCTGGCGCCGACAGTAGGCCGCCGGGTAGTCGTCCGTACCGGAACGCTCGGGGTCTTCACACCATCTGGGCGCTGCGACGGCGCGCGAGCACGTACCCGACGGCGACCGCGCCGGACACCGCGAGCAACGAGGGCACGAGGATGTCGGTGCCCTGCTGGGTGAACTCGACGACGAGCACGAGGGCGGTGAACGGCGCCCGCATGGTGGTGGCGAGGAAGGCCGCTGCACCGACGAAGGCGAAGGCCGCCAGGCTCGGACCGTCGGCCGGCCACAACAGCAGCCACGCACCGCCCAGGCCACCGCCGATCGCGGAACCGATCGCGATCGAGGGGGTCAGCGTGCCACCGACCGCACCCGCTCCGATGGTCGCCGAGGTGGTCACGGTCCGCAGGACACCGAGCAACAGCAGCAGGACGATCGGCGAGAGGCCGGCGAACGAGGCGTCGTCGAGCGTGGTGTTCATCGCGACGAGGCCGAGCGCCCGACCGTTGCCGAGGATCTCCGGGAACGGGATCGCGATGAGCCCCACCATCGCGAAGACCACCGGCAGCACGACGAGCAGGTGCCAGCCCTTCGGCGCGATGCCCTGCAGCCGGTTGGTCAGCTTGACGAACCCGACCCCGGCGAGCCCCAGCACGGGCCCGACGACGATCGCCCAGACGAGCAGCGACGGCGACAGGTGCATCGCGGGCACGTGGTACAGCACCTCGTCCGGGATCACGAGCCGGGCGGTGATGGCGGCGACCGCACTCGTGGCGAAGGCGGGCAGGGCGGTCGCGAAGCTGATCTCCCCGAGCAGGACCTCGACCGCGAACAGCGCACCACCGAGGGGTACGTCGTACACGGCGGCGAGGCCGGCCGCAGCACCGCATGCGACGAGGATCTTCGTCTCGCGTGCGGTCAGCCCCGCACGACGGGTGACGAGCTGGGCGAGCCAGGCCCCGACCTCGCGCGGCGCCACCTCTTTGCCGATGGACGCGCCGAGCCCCACGGCCAGGATCTGGATGCCGGCGTTCGCGAGCGTCGCCAGGGCCGGCATCCGCTTGCCGTCGACGGCCGCGGTGACGGAGACGATCGAGCGCCCCCACCGACGGAGCGCCCACCAGGCGAACCCGGTCAGGACCCCGGCCGCCGTGAGCGCGAGGAACCGGTTCAGACCCGACGACGCGTCGGCGGCCTCGAGGTGCCCGCCGAACCCGTACCCGAAGGCGACGAACTGGATGAGCTGGAGCGCGAGCCAGACCGCGATGCCGGCGATGCCGCCGGAGACGCCCACCAGGGCGGTGACGACGGCGAGCTTGAGGGCCCAGACCGGGGTCGCGTGTCCGGAGTGCGGCATGACCGGAAGCCTAACGGGCTGGACGCACCCGATGACGGACCGCGACGGGCCCGCCGGACGCGGGACGGGCCTCCAGGCCGGGAGCCCCGACCACCCGCCGTCAGACGGCCGTCACCCGGAACGGCACCACGCAGTCGGCCGGCATGAGCGGTGGCTGCAGGCCGACGGTGCCGAGCACCCGGCCGCTGAACACCCGCGGGCCGGACCACCAGTCCGGTCGCACCAGGTCGTGGCCGTCGCCGATGACCACCGGGTCGACGCGGTACGCCGTGTCGGGGTCGAGGTCGCGGAAGGTGACCCGGCCGGTGCCGGAGACCTCGGAGCGGCCGATGCTGGCGAGGAAGAAGACGGCCTGCTGCCGGTCCGGCGCGACCGTGCCGTACACGAGCCGTGCGTCGTCGACCTCGTCCGAGCGCACCAGGTCGCCGCCGTGCAGGAGCGGGCGGAGCTCGCGGTAGAGCGCGATCCACTCGGTCAATGCGGCGGACTCGTCGGCGGTCGCGCCGGCCAGGTCCCACTCGATGCCGAGGTGCCCGACCAGCGCCGTGCCGGCACGGAAGGCGAGGTCGTGGACGCGACCGGTCGTGTGGTTCCGGCCGCTCGCGATGTGGGAGCCGAGCAGCTCCGGCGGCAGGAGCTGCTGCGTCCACCGGTGCATCTGCTGGCGCTCGAGCGGGTCGATGTCGTCGGACACCCACACTCGCGCGGTGTGCTCGATGACGCCGAGGTCGACCCGACCGCCACCCGACGAGCACGACTCGATCTCCAGCGACGGGAAGCGCTCGCCGAGCGTCGCCATCAACCGGTACGCGGCGAGGGTCTGCTCGTGGACCGCTGCGCCGCCGCCCGGGAACCCCGCCTCGACGAGGTCGCGGTTGTGGTCCCACTTCACGGCGTCGACCGCGTACTCGCCGATGATCGCCGTCATCCGTTCGAGCACGTGGTCGAAGGCCTCGGGGATCGCCAGGTTCAGCACCTGCTGGTCGCGGGAACGCGCGGGCAGCCGACCGTCGGCCTGCAGGATCCACTCCGGGTGGGCACGCGCCAGGTCGCTGTCCTCGTTCGCCATCTCGGGTTCGAACCACAGGCCGAACTCCATGCCGAGCGCACGGACGCGGTCGACCAGCGGTCCGAGACCGTCCGGCCAGACGTCCTCGTCGACGTACCAGTCACCGAGGCCGGCGTGGTCGTCGCGGCGGCCACGGAACCAGCCGTCGTCGAGCACGTAGCGTTCGACGCCGAGGGCCGCAGCACGCTCGGCGAGGTCGACGAGGCGGGCCAGGTCGTGGTCGAAGTACACGGCCTCCCACACGTTGATCGTCATCGGGCGGGGCGTCGTCGGGTGCTGCGGGCGGCTGCGGAGCCAGCGGTGGAACCGTCGGGCCTGGTCGTCGAGGCCGTCCCCGTGGGCGAAGTACACCCACGGCCCCTCGTACGTGGCACCGGTGTCGAGCCGGACCTCGCCGGGCAGCAGGAGTTCGCCGCCGCCGATGACCTGGCGGCCGGTGGCGAGCCGTTCGGCGTGGTGCCGGTGGTTGCCGCTCCAGGCGGTGTGGACGCCCCAGACCTGACCGTGGGCGAAGCCGAAGCCCGGCTCCCCCACCGTCAGCACGGTCGCGGCATCGGTGCCGGTACGGCCCTTCCGTCCCTCGCGCTGGTGGGTCCCCACGACGAGTTCGCGGCGCTGCGGGGTCCGCTCCTTGCCCCAGCGGCCCGCGAAGTCCAGGATCTCGCGGGCCCCCGACGGGATCGGCATCGCGAGCGTCAGGTCGTCGACGGTGTAGACGCCGTCGGCGGTGTTCGTCACGCTCGCGCGGGCCCGCACCAGCCCGGAGCCGAGCATCTCGATGGTGACCCGGACGGTGAGCCCGGCGGTGGTGTCCTCGGCGTCGGCGGTGACCGCGGAGTCGGTGACCGCGAGCGACGTCACGGTGAACGCCGGCGACCAGTCGGCGCCGTCACGGTGCCCGGCGAGCCCCGGACGCCCGCTCCAGCCCCGGTGTGGCTCGGGCAGCACCGACAGGCGGACCGGGTCGTCCATCTCGTTCGGGGACACCGGGGTGACGTCGGCGTCGGCGAGGGCCGTCAGTGCGTCGGTGTCGAGCGGTCCGAGTGCCGCTCCCCAGTGCACGACGGCAGGGAGCGCGTCGTCGCGGCAGTCCAGGACGAGCGAGACGCCACCGGCGGTCAGGTGGACGAGTTCGTGCGGCATGCGGGCTCCAGTCGGCGTCGTTGCACGTCAGAGCTTTCCGGTCCGGGGCCGTCCGCTGCAAATCCTGCTGCGGCGCGGCTCCGGTTGCGGCTCAGCCCAGGCTCCGGCGCCGCTCCGGTTGCGGCTCAGAACCAGCGCTTGACCTTGAACACCACGTACAGGATCGCGGCGAACAGGACCATCGCGACGATCGACAGCGGGTACCCCCACGTCCAACCGAGCTCGGGCATGTGCGTGAAGTTCATCCCGTAGATCGCGGCGATGAGCGTCGGCGCGAACAGGATCGCCGCCCAGCCGGAGATCTTCTTCGTGTCGTCGTTCTGCTTCTGCGCCGCCAGGGTCGAGTCGACGGTCAGGGCGTTCTGCAGCAGCTGCCGGAACGTGTCGAGGCGTTCCACCACCCGGATCGCGTGGTCGAGGACGTCGCGGAACCGCCGCTGCATCTCGATCGGCAGGTGGTACTTCTCGGCGCCGCGGTGCAGGTTCTCGATCATGTAGACCAGGGGACGCGCCGCTCGCTGGAAGTCGACGACCTCGCCGAACAGCTCGTACACGCGCCGGGACACCCCGGCCTCGCCCGAGAACAGCTGGTCCTCGATCTGGTTGATGTCCTCTTCGAGTCCGTCGATCACCGGGACGTAGCCGTCGACGATGGAGTCCATCAGCGCCCAGAGCTGCGCCTGCGGGCCGACGGTCACCAGCCCCGGCTTGCCGCTCAACCGCTGCAGCGCCTTGGGAACGGTCTGCTTGCCGCGGGGGTCGGCCTTCACGACGGCGAGGAAGAAGGTCTCACCGACGAAGGCGTGCACCTCGCCGAACGCCACCTCTTCCTGCTGGTCGTTGTACAGCGCGGGCTTGAGCACCACGAACAGCGTCGAGCCGTAGCGCTCGAGCTTCGGTCGCTGGTGCCCCTCGGCGGAGTCCTCGACGGCGAGTTCGTGCAGACCGAGGGCGACCGCGACGTCGCCGAGTTCCTCGGCGTCGGGCTGGTGCAGGACGATGCACGCGCTGGCACCCTGCTCGTCGAGCATCCGGAAGGTGTCGTCGAGGGACGGACTCGCGATCGGTGCGATCCGGTCGATGTAGACGGTGTTCAGTTCGACGCTCACGCGCCCACCGTACGCAGGGTGGCCGGTCTCCGGCCTGGAGGCCCGTGGCGGCCCCGCCACACGCCCCGCGTCCTGCCTGAACGTGCGCTGCACGGCCGCCGCCACCGGCCGCCTACGGTGCAGGTCATCAGCATGCTGACGAAAGGGACTGTCATGAAGAGGATCTGGAAGCGCATCGCGGTGGCCGTGAGCGCGGTCGTCGCCGTCATCGGCGCGTACGTGGGGTCGGGCGCTGCCGGTGGGACACCCATCCAGGACGCCGCCGGTGGCGCCCTGTCGGCGTCCTCCACCGCGATCGCACCGGACGGCCCGGCCTTCTCGATCTGGAGTGTCGTCTACGCCGGGCTCATCGGCTACGCGGTCCTGCAGCTCTTCCGCACCGCGAACGACGAGCGGCACGAGCGGCTGGTGGTGCCGGCGGTGCTCTCCCTGCTGCTCAACGCCGCGTGGATCCTGTCGGTGCAGTTCGGGTTCCTGTGGGCGAGCGAGCCGATCATCGTCGCCCTGCTCGTCGTGCTGATCTGGACGTTCACGATCCTGCGCCGCACCCCGTCCCGCGGCGTCGTCGAGGCGATCCTGACCGACGGCACGTTCGGGCTGTACCTCGGGTGGGTCTGCGTCGCGACGGCCGCGAACACCGCTGCGGTGCTGACAGCGGCGGGCTTCCGGGGCTTCGGACTCGGGCAGGACCCGTGGGGCGTGGTCGTCGCCGCGGTGGCCGGGCTCGTCGGGGTCCTCATCGCGCTGTGGGGCCGGGGACGCCTGGCGCCGATGGCCTCGGTCGCGTGGGGTCTGGCGTGGGTCGCCGTGGCCCGGTTCGAGGGGCCGCTCGTCTCGGTGCCGACGGCGGTCGCGGCCGTGGTGGCTGCGGCGGCCGTGGTCGTCGTGACCGTGGTGGTGCGTGCCCGCGCCGGCTGGGTCGGACGCCGTGCCGGTCGGGCGGCGGCCCCGGTGGCGGCCTGACGCGCGGCTACCTGCGCGTCAGGCCCGCGAAAGCGACAGCTCCCGCGGCCTCGCACCCGTCCGGGCCGCGAAAGCGACAGTTCCCCGCCGATGTCCGGCGGGGAACTGTCGCTTTCGCGAAGTGGGCGGCCGGACAGCCCGACGCCCCCGGCCTCAGCGCGAGGAATCAGCGCGTGGACGCGACCAGGCCGTGGGCGGCGGCGACCGCGGCGTTCGTGACCCGGCCGTCGTGCACGTTCAGGCCGGCGGCGAGTGCGGGGTCGGCCTCGAGCGCGGCCTCCCAGCCACGGTCGGCGATCGCGACGGCGTACGGCAGCGTGGCGTTCGTCAGCGAGATCGTGCTCGTGCGCGGAACGGCGCCGGGCATGTTCGCCACGCAGTAGTACACGGTGTCGTGCACGGCGAACGTGGGGTCGTCGTGGGTGGTCGGGTGGGAGCCCTCGAAGCAGCCGCCCTGGTCGATCGCGATGTCGACCAGCACCGAGCCCGGCCGCATGTCGGCGACCATCGCGTCGGTGACGAGCTTCGGCGCGGACGCCCCGGGGATGAGCACGGAGCCGATCACCAGGTCGGCGTCGCGCAGGGCCTCGGCGATGGCGTGCGCCGACGAGCGCAGGGTCGTGACGCGGCCGTCGAACCGGGCGTCCAGGGCCCGGAGCCGCGGCAGGCTGATGTCGAACACCGTGACGTCGGCGCCCATGCCGAGCGCCATCGTCGCGGCGTGCTCCCCCGCGACGCCGCCGCCGATGACGACCACGCGGCCCTTCGGCGTGCCGGGTACCCCGCCGAGCAGCAGCCCGCGCCCACCGTTCGTGCGCATCAGGTGGAACGCGCCGACCTGGGCGGACAGTCGCCCGGCGACCTCGGACATCGGCGACAGCAGGGGCAGCGAGCGGTCCGGCAGCTGCACGGTCTCGTAGGCGATCGCCGTCGCGCCCGAATCGATGAGCGCATCGGTCAGCGGTCGGTCGGCGGCGAGGTGCAGGTAGGTGAAGAGCACCTGGCCCGGCCGGATCATCGGGTACTCCGACGCGACCGGTTCCTTCACCTTGAGGATCAGCTCGGCGCGCTCCCACACCTCGGCCGCGGTGTCGACGATCGTGGCGCCGGCGGTGCGGTACTCGTCGTCGGAGAAGGCCGAACCGGACCCGGCCCCGGCCTGCACCAACACCTGGTGGCCGTGCGAACCGAGCTCGGCGACACCGGCGGGCGTGGCCGCGACGCGGTACTCGTTGTTCTTGATCTCGGTGGGGACGCCGATGCGCATGCTGACTCCTTCGTGGGCGGTGCGTTCGTCCCGTCCATTGAGCACCGGATTCGCCCACAGCAGCGCTGAGCCGAACATCCGGACAGCGGCAGCGCGATCCGTGTCATCAGATTCGGCGGAGCGGTCCGCAGCAGCAGTCGGTCAGTGCCCGCGCAGCGACTCGCTCGGCAGCTCCCCGAAACGGCTGCGGTAGGTCGCCGAGAAGCGCCCGAGGTGCCCGAAGCCCCACGTCCGCGCGATCTCGGCCACCGTCGTCTCGTCCAGGCCACTGCCGACCAGGTCGGTCCGGGCACCGTCGAGTCGCACGCCGCGCAGGAGTTCCCCCGGAGTCTGGTCGAGGTGCCGACGGAGGGACTGCTGCAGCCCGCGCGGGCTGAGCCCCGCCGCCGCGGCGATGTCCGGGGTACCGATCGCTTCGCGCGCGTGCTCGTGCACGAACTCGAGCGCCCGGCGCAGGCGGTCGTGCTCCGGACCGCTGCCGGACACCGTCGCACGCCACTTGTTGCGCTGCGGGAACGCCCGGATCGCCGCGGTCGCGAAGGCCTCGGCGATGTCGTGCTGCACCATCGGGCTCATGGCCTGTTCGACGTCGAGCCAGACTGCCGAGTACTTCCGCACCACCGACCGCCACAGCGCGATGCCGTCGGCCGTCGGACGGCGCATCGGCTCGAAGGCGAAGTCGTCGTCGCCGGCCACGGCTCGGACGAAGTCGCGGTCCAGGTGCACCAGGTTCAGGGCGATGTCGCGGTGGTGCAGCGCGTACGGCTCGGCGAAGGGCAGCACGACGGGCACCCCAGCCTCGAGCTCGTACGTCTCGCCGCCCGAGGTGATCCGGCTCGAACCGCTGCGCATCCAGGCGACCAGGAACTCGTCGTCGACCTGGCTCTCGCTCCGCAGGTCGACCATGAACCGTGACGAGCGCAGGGACATCCGCTCGTCACCGACGCCCGCGAAGTCCCAGTGGGCGTTCTCGTGGGTGCGACGGACCAGTGGTGCACGGAAGTCGTAGTCGCCCGTGAAGAACGCGAGCGCCTGGTCGACGTCGCTGCCGACCATCCGCCGGAAGTACCGCTGACCGGGCTGTTCGAGAGAAAGCACCATGGTCGAGAACCTACGACGGACCACCGACAAACTGCGTCAGGTCCTGACTCAGGGCTGCAGAATCGCCTGCCCCACGCTCTCGTCCAGGATCAGGTCCGTGATGAGCCCGGCGGCCAGCGCGCCCCGCAGCGACGCCGCCTTCGACCGCCCGGCGACGACGCAGACCCGCCGCGGCGCGCGCTTGATCGTGTCGAGGTCCGGAGCGCCGGCGCGGGCGTTCACCCCGATGTCCTTCCACGAGCCGTCGGCCCGGTAGAACACCGTCGAGACGTCACCGACGACCCCCGCCTGCGTGAGCTCGTCGCGGTCCTCGGGGTCGAGGTACCCGCCGGAGTACACGTGCGAGGGCACCGGGGCCTGCGGGGCACCGACACCGAACACGACGAGGTCCATCCGCTCGTGCAGGTCGAGCACACGGCGGATCGAGCGCTCGCGGAACAGGGCCTCCTTCGTCGCGGGGTCGTCGAAGAACGCCGGCACCGGGAACTGCTGGACGAACGCGCCGTAGGCCTCGCCGAACCGGCGCAGGATCTCGGACGCGTAGACGATGCCGGTGGTGCGGGTGTTCGCGGCGCCGTTGATCTGCACGATCGTCGAGCCGTGGGTGGTCTTCGGCACCAGGTAGCGGCTGACCGCACTCACGGTCGAGCCCCACGAGATCCCGATGACCATGTTCGACTCGACGTACTGCGTCAGGATCCGGGCGGCGGACAGGGCCACCCGCTCGAGCCGGTCGACGTCGCTCGTGTGGTCCGGCACCGGGACGACGTGCGCGTGCACCCCGAAGCGGGAGCGGATGCTCCGGCTCAGCGCAGCGGCCTGGTCCAGGGGCGAACGGATCTGGATGTCGACGAGCCCGGTGTCCCTGGCGTACTTCAGCAGCCGCGACACCGACGAGCGCGAGGTGCCGAGTTCGTCGGCGATCGCGTCCATCGTCAGGTCCTGCAGGTAGTACAGGTGGGCGGCGCGCAGCGCCTGCTGCGTGCGCATGGGCTGAGCCGCATCGCTCATGGTGCTCCGATCTGTCGAACGCAACCATGCACGGACGTGCAGGGCCTCTGCAACCCCTGCCGCGCCTCCTGACCGCCGTGTCGGGCCTGGACGACACGTGTGCTGCACGTTCGTGCACGCAAGTTGCCCGCCCTGCCGAACGAGCGCACGATCGATCCTGACCCCACGAACAGACGAAGGAAGCGACGAACCATGTCGAAGAAGACACAGCCCCGGAACACGGTGACCGCCCTCACCGAGCGCCCGAACGCGCAGGTCCTCGTCGTCGGCGGCGGCATCAACGGCATCGCGACGTTCCGCGACCTGGCGCTCCAGGGCGTCGACGTCGCCCTGGTCGAGCGTGGCGACTACGCCTCCGGCGCCTCCGCGGCCTCGAGCCACATGATCCACGGCGGCATCCGCTACCTGGAGAACGGCGAGTTCCGCCTGGTGCGCGAGAGCGTGCAGGAGCGCAACGGCCTGATCCGCATCGCCCCGCACTACGTCAAGCCGCTGCAGACGACCATGCCGATCTTCTCGACGTTCTCCGGCATCATGAACGCCCCGCTGCGCATGCTGACGCACAAGCAGCGCTCCACCAAGGAGCGCGGCGCGATGCTCATCAAGATCGGCATGACGATCTACGACTCCTTCTCGCGTGACGGCGGCTCCGTCCCGAAGCACGTCTTCCGCACCAAGAAGGCCGCGCTCGAGGACATGCCCGCCCTCAACAAGGACCTGAAGTACACGGGCACCTACTACGACGCGAGCGTGCACGAGCCCGAGCGCCTGGCCCTCGACGTCCTGAAGGACGGCCTGGCCGCGGGAGCCGACAAGGCACGCGCCGTCAACTACGTCGAGGCAGCCGGCACCCGCGACGGCGGCGTCCTGCTGCGTGACCGCGAGACCGGCGACGAGTTCGTCTTCACGGCCGACGTCGTGATCAACGCCTCCGGCCCCTGGACCGACCTGACGAACGAGGCGTTCGGCGGCGAGACGAAGTTCATGGGCGGCACGAAGGGCTCGCACATCGTCGTCCACAACGACGAGCTGCTCGAGGCCACCAAGGGCCGCGAGCTGTTCTTCGAGAACGACGACGGCCGCATCGTCCTCATCTACCCGCTCAAGGGCCGGGTCCTCATCGGCACGACCGACATCGACGCCGACCCCGCGAAGCCGGTCACGACGACCGACGAGGAGATCGACTACTTCTTCGGGCTCGTCAAGCACGTGTTCCCGCAGATCGACGTCACCCGCGACCACATCGTCTACAGCTACTCCGGCATCCGTCCGCTCCCCCGCCACGAGGACACCGCCCCCGGCTTCGTGTCCCGTGACTACCGGATCGTGGACACGCAGATCGCCGGCCTGCCGAAGTCCACCGTGCTGTCGCTCGTCGGTGGCAAGTGGACGACCTTCCGTGCCCTCGCTGCACACCTGTCCACCGAGGCGACGACCAAGCTCGGCATGGGCCGCAAGGTCGACACCACGGGCATGCCGATCGGCGGTGGCAAGGAGTTCCCGACCACGGACGCCCAGCGCGCCCTGTGGATCAAGTCGCACCGCGACGGCCTGGACGAATCCCTGGTCGAGGGGCTGCTCGAGCGCTACGGCACCCGTGCCGCCGAGGTCGTGGACGTCCTGACCGACGGCCCGGTCGAGCCGCTCGAGTCCGACCCGTCGCTCACCCGCGCCGAGGTCGCGTACTTCGCCCGCCACGAGCAGGCCGTCCACCTGGTGGACGTCGTCCTGCGCCGCACGAACCTGGCGTTCGTCGGCGGGGTCACGATCGACCTGCTCGACGAGCTGGCCGACGTGCTCGCCGGTGCGCTCGGCTGGACGACCGAGGAGCGCGCGGACGAGGTCCAGCGCACGCTCGACGTGCTGCGTGAGTCGCACGGCGTGATCGTGCCGCTGACGTCCGCATCGGCGTCGCAGCTCGCGTAGTCGACGCGACCGACCACAGACAGGAGGCGCGGTGCCAGCTGGCACCGCGCCTCCCGTCTGTCTGCTGGTCGCGTCAGAAACGCTCGCCGGTGGGGTCGAGCGCCGTGCGGTCGATGAGCTGGTCGCCGCCGACCGGCTCGCCTTCCCAGTCGACCAGGCGCCAGCCGTCGGCGAACGACCCCTCGAGCTCGACGATGCCGGTGTTCTCCAGGTGACGCTTCGTGCCGAAGTGGTCCGGGGTGTTCTGCGCAGCTGCGCTCGCCCACGTGCGGATCGCGGCACCGTGGCTGACGGCGGCGGCGACGGCGACCCCGGTGGCCTCGATCTGCCGGACGGCGTCGTCGTAGCGCTCGAAGAACTCGACGCCACTCTCGGCACCGGGCATCCGGGTCGTCCGGTCGCCGCCGGACCAGCCGTGCACGGTGGAGATGTAGGTCTGCACGGACACCTTGTCGCTCTTGCCCTGGGTGTCGCCCGCCTCGATCTCACGCAGGCCCGGCAGTACCACGGGCTCGAGGCCGAGCGAGGTCGCCAGGGGCGCCGCGGTGATCTGCGTGCGGACCATCGACGACACGAACAGTCGCTCGATCCCGCGGTCGGCGAGCGCTGCGGGCAGGGCGTCGGCCTGCTGCTGCCCGAGCTCGGTCAGCCCCGGTCCGGGCACCACGGCATCGAGGATGCCGTGCACGTTCGCGGGGGTCTGGCCGTGGCGGATGAGCAGCAGTCGCATGCCGCCACCCTACGGACCGCCGCTGACGTCAGCCCTGCCGGGTGTTCCAGCGGGGGTTCTTCTTGTTGATGACGTAGACGCGACCCCGGCGTCGGACCACCTGCGAGCCGGGGATCTTCTTCAGGGCCTTGAGGGAGTTGCGGACCTTCACGACGAGCCTCCTTGTTGATAACGGTTTTCAGTTACAGTAGCGGACATGCGTGCTGCTGCCATCACCCTCGTCACCGCCCTGCACCAGGTCGACGCCGACCGCGTCGCCGCCCGGATCTCGGACGGACACCGGATGCACGTCGCCGGGAGTGCCTTCGCCACTGCCCGCGCCGTGGCCGACCGGGCCGACCAGCTCGACCGGGTCTGCGGACCCGACGCGGGCCACGGGCTCGTCGTCACCCTGCACCCGGGGGCCGATGCCCGAGCGGTCGGCATGCTGCTCGCCAACGCGGCACGGTCCGAGACCGGCGACGACCGGGTGCTGCGGCACGTCGTCGGGGTGTTGCGGGCCGACGACGTCGCGCACCTGCTGTGGTCGGACGTCGACGACGCGTTCGTGGCCGCTGACCGGATGGCCGCACTCGTCGAGTACGCGACGGTGATCGCCCTCGACCGCATCGAACCGCTGTCGGGCCGTCGGCGTCGTGCACTCGTGTCACTGCTGCACCGGATGGCACCCCAGGCCGTGATCGTCGCCCTGCCCGCGATCCGGAGCGCCGCCGACCTGCCGGCCTCGAACGGTGGAGCCGCGCGGGTGCTCGCCGCCGGTGCCGGCTGGATGCGGGCACTGTCGAGCGGTGCGGACACCGGGCGTGAGGCCCGCGACGCCCTGGTCTCGATGCGCTACCGGGAGCCGCTGCCGTTCCACCCCGGTCGACTGTCGTCCGTCATCGCCGAGGACCTGTCCGCCGGCGTGAACGGCCGCGTGCTGCGGTCGCGGGGGTTCTTCCGCCTGGCGTCCCGGCCGGACCACGTCGGCTCGTGGTCGAGCTTCGGGTCGATGCTCGCGCTCGACCCCACCGCGAACCCGTCGTGGGACGCCGACGCCCCGATCGGGCAGGCGCTGTGGTTCGTCGGCGAGCAGCTCGACGTCCGGGCGATCGAGCGGGCGCTCGACGGGGCGCTGCTCACGCCGTCGGAGCTGCTCGCCGGGCCGGACGTGTGGCGCGGCTGGCCGGACCCGTTCCCGGTGTGGCCCGCGGTGGACCCGGCGTCGGGGCACCGGCACGAGTGAGGTGGGGCGCGGGCGCGGGCGGCTGCGCACTCGTCTTGCGACAGAGCACGAGTCGATCGATGCGTGCATCGTCGCCTCATGCGCACACATCCGCTACGCGCGCATGTTGCGACAGAACGCGCGTCGATCGTCGCGTGGATCGTCGCAGTGTGCGCACGCACGGACGGGAGGCGCGGTGCGGGTCGGACCCGCACCGCGCCTCCCGTCCGTGGTCACGTCGAGAACCGCGCGTCACCGCACCGGCGACGCCTCCCGCGCGGCAGCTTCCCGCGCGGCAGCCTCCCGCGCAGCAGCAGCCGCCGCGTCCTGCGCCGCGAACGGCAGGTCACCGAGGTCCAGGTGCGGGTTCGTGTCCTGCGTGAGCACGAGCTCCTTCGCCTCGTCCTCGGTCTCCACGGCCGGCATCGACCCGGGCAGCGGGCGCTGCGAGGACTCCTTCATGCAGAAGACACCGATCGCTCCGACGACGCTCATCGCCATCAGGAAGTACGCCGGCGCGAGCTCGTCACCCGTCGCGGTGAGCAGCGCCTGCACGATCAGGGGCGTGGTCCCACCGAACACCGCGATCGCGATGTTGTAGGCGAACCCCATGCCGCCGTACCGCGTCGAGGTCGGGAACAGCGCCGGCAGCGACGCAGCCTGGTTCGACACCCAGAGCGCGGTCATCAGCGCGAGCAGCCCGAGGCCGGCGAGCGTCGACCACTGCGCCCCGTGCCCGATCAGCATGAAGGCCGGCACGACGAGCACGACCGTGGTGGCCGCGCCGATCCACATCACGACTCGGCGGCCGAGGCGGTCGGAGAGCTTGCCGGTCAGCGGGAGCATCACCGCGAGCAGCAGGAGCACCGGGATCGTCAGCAGCGTGCCGTCGATGGCGGAGTACCCGAGCGAGTCGGTCAGGTACGTCGGCATGTACGAGGTCAGGGCATAGCCCACGGTGTTCGACGCGGCGACGAGCATGATCGCGATGACGATCGGACGCCAGTGCTGACGGACCATCGCGACGACGTTGGCCGGTCGCTCACCGTCGAAGGACGCACGGGACTCGGTCGCGGCCTCCTGCGCGGCCTGGGTCGCCTGGAACACCGGCGACTCCTCGATCCGCAGACGGAAGTAGATCGCCACGACGCCGATCACACCGGCGGCCAGGAACGGGAACCGCCAGCCGTAGGCGGTCATCGCCTCGTCGCCGAGGGTGAGCTGCAGCACCGACACGACCGTGGCACCGAGCGCGAAGCCCAGGTAGCTGCCGAAGTCCAGGATGCTCGCGAAGAACCCGCGACGGCGGTCCGGGGCGTACTCGGTGACGAACGTCGTCGCCCCGGCGTACTCACCACCGGTGGAGAAGCCCTGCGCGAGCTTCAGCACGACGAGCAGGATCGGGCCGAACACGCCGATCGTCGCGTACGCGGGGAGCGCCCCGATCAGGAACGTCGACGCCGCCATCATGATCAGCGTCGTCGCGAGCACCTTCTGCCGGCCGATCTTGTCGCCGAGGCGTCCGAACACGATGCCACCCAGGGGCCGTGCGATGTAGGTCGCCGCGAACACCCCGAGGCTGAACAGGATCTGCACCGAGGGTTCGGCCGTCGGCAGGAAGACCTTCCCCATCGTGACGGCCAGGTAGCCGTACACACCGACGTCGTACCACTCCATGGTGTTGCCGACGACCATGCCGCTGACGGCTCGTCGCATCATGCTCTTGTCGACCACGGTGACGTCGCTCTCGCGCAGCCGTCGGTGTGGTCGGGGGTGGGTACTGCTGGGGTCGGAACCCATGCCTTGCTCCTCGAGAAGATCGGTGGGCCGTCGGGAACCGGCCCAGAACAGCGAGCGACGTTACCGAGCAACCGAAATGTCATTGGCCGGTGATTCTCAGGGAACGGCGTGTCACCCGAACGGGGGTCGCCGCCGATCCGCACCAGTCCGGCGAACCCGGAAGCTGAGTAACGAGGCCGTAACATCGGCCCATGGCGATCGAACCCGAGACGAAGAACTGGACATGGGTCATCGAGTCCGCGTGTCCCGAGTGCGGCTACGACGGCAGCGCGGTGACCGTCCGCGACGTGCCGGGCATCATCGACGAGAACACCGCCGGGTGGCCAGCGGTGCTCGACCGCGACGACGTCCGTGATCGCCCCGACGACCACACCTGGTCACCGCTCGAGTACGGCGCCCACGTGCGGGACGTGCACCGGAAGATGGCGGAGCGCCTCGAGCTGATGCTCACCGAGGACGCCCCGACGTTCCCGAACTGGGACCAGGACGCCACCGCCGTCGAGGACCGTTACGGCGAGCAGGACCCCGCGGTCGTCGCTCGGGAGCTGCGGGAGTCGGCGGACCGCGCGGCCCGGGCCTTCGCCGCCGTCCCCGACGAGGTGCTCGGGCGCACCGGGCTCCGGTCCGACGGCAGCGCCTTCACCGTCGCGACGCTCGCCACCTACTACGCGCACGACCCGGTGCACCACCTGTGGGACGTGCGGCGCGCGCTCTAGACGTGGGGACCACCGGCCTGGAGGCGCGGTGCTGCCCCGCCCCGCGCCTCCAGGCCGCCTGCGGTCACCCCCGGATCCGGGCGTACCTGCCGAAACCGGGCGTACCGACCGGAACCGGGCGTACCTGCCGGACTCGGGCGTACCTACCGAAACCGGGCGTACCTGCCGAATCCGGGCGTACATACCGGGAAGAAACGACCAGGTATGCCCGAAAGCACCATCCATCGCACGCGTGATGGGAAGGATCGGGCGCCGAGCCGGAGCGCTCAGGCGAGTGCGTCGAGCACGGCGCGCGCCGTCGCGGCGTCCGTCACCAGCTCGTTGACGAGCCCGCCCCGCACCGCGGCGACGATGCTCGTGACCTTGGCGCTGCCCACGGCGACCCCGACCGCGTGCGGCACGGTCGACAGGATCTCGCGCGAGGTCCGCACCATCCGGTCGCTGCCGGGGAACTCGATCGGTGAGCCGTCCGCGGCGTAGAAGTTCAGGCAGACGTCGCCGGCGGCACGGTCGAACGCGGCGTCCTCGACCGGGATGCCCCGGGCCAGGGCGTCGCGCGTGTGGGTCGGTGCCCCGATGCCGAGGATCGCGCCCTTCGCCCGGCTCCAGAGCCCGACGACGTGCTGGAACGCCGGGTCCTCGTCGAGGGTGGACCGCATCGCCGGGGACGGCAGCGCCTGGGCGAACAGGAACGCCGGGATCGCGCCGGAGTGCTCCGCGGCCGTCCGGGTGATCTCGTTCGTCTGGAACCACGGCATCGGGTCGGCCTGCCCGCCCACCGTCGGCACGAGCTGCACCCCGGGCATGGTCGGCATGCCGGACCGTGCGACGTCGTACACGGTGCGGCCGGACGACATCAGGACGGCGTCGCCGGGGACGAGTCCCATGCCCTCGACCGCGGCGGCCAGTGGTGCGGCCAGGTCGGCGCCGAGCGTGGCGGCGTGGGTGACCGCGGCGAGGTGGACCGCGCGGAGCCCGAGCACGACCTGCAGCCGTTCGGCGAGCGCCACGGTCTCGTCCTGGAACGGGTCGACGACCTCGATGCGGACGAGTCCGGCCTTGCGGGCCTCGGCGACGAGCCGCGAGACGGTCGGCCGCGAGACCCCGAGGCGCGAGGCGATCTCGACCTGGGTGGCGTCCTCGAGGTAGTACATCCGCGCCGCCTGGTAGACGGTGTCCAGCGGGAACCGGGTCCGCGACGCGTCGGCGACGGGGCCGGGCCCAGCGGTGCTCTCGGACGACATGGAGCAGGACCCTTCGACTCGATCGGACACCGCGATCGTAGTCCGAGCAGGGCTCAGCGGATCGTGAACCCGCCGTCCACCCGGAGGTCCGCACCGTTCACCATGGCGCTCGACTCCCCCGCCAGGAACAGCACGGCCGCGGCGATCTCGTCGGGTGTCGCGAAGCGGCCGGTGGGGATCTCGTCCTGGTGCCGGATGCCGTTCTCGTTCGCCCAGGCAGCACGGCCGAGGTCGGTGAGGACGACCGTCGGCGACACGGTGTTCACGGTGACGCCGCGTCCGCCCCACTCGAGTGCGAGCACCGTCGTCAGGCCGATGACGCCGGCCTTCGAGGCGCAGTAGGCGGCGTGCCCGTCGATGCCGACGTGGGCCGCCTGCGACGCGATGTTCACGATCCGCCCGTACCCGGCGTCGAGCATGTGCCGGCCGACGGCCTGCGCCACACGGAACGTGCCGGTCAGGTTGACGTCGATGGTCGCCGCCCAGGTGTCGGCTGCCAGGTCTTCCGCCGGGGCGAGCGCGGCGATGCCGGCGCAGTTCACCAACACGTCGACGCCGCCGAAGTGCCGGACGACGTCCGCCACGGTGCGGGTCACGGAGTCGGCATCGGTCACGTCGCAGGCGAACCCGGCGTGGAGGCTCGTGGCCGCGCCCGCCCCGTCAGCGGCGGCGTCCGGCCCGGCCGTCACGGGCAGCGCGGACGTGGGCAGGTCGGCCGCGGCCGACGTGGCGCCGTCAGCACGGACGTCGACGACGGCGACACGGGCACCCCGTGCAGCCAGGGCCCGGGCGATGGCGTTGCCGATGCCCGACGCCCCGCCGGTCACCACCGCCGTGCGGCCGCTGAAGTCGTTGGTCAGGTCGATCGTGTCGGGGCCCGGTCGGAGGGCCGCGGCGAAGTCCGTCGTCATGTTCGCTCCCTTGCGTTCGGTGCCGAACCTATCAGAAATTGTGTTCTGGACAAACGTTCTGGAAGGTGTACAGTCATCGCCGAAGCCACCCAACGGAGGAACAGCTCATGTCGACGACGACCGAGAACGCGGCCCCGGCCGCCCCCACCACGATCCCCACGACGATGCGCGCCGTCGTCGTCTACGGCCCCGGTGACTACCGGCTCGAGGAGCGTCCCGTCCCGACGCCCGGCCCCGGGGAACTCCTGCTCCGCACCGACGCCGTCGGCATCTGCGCGAGCGACCTGAAGTGCTACCACGGCGCCGCGAAGTTCTGGGGCGACGAGAACCGTGCGGCCTGGGCGGAGCGGGACCGCATCCCCGGACACGAGTTCGTCGGCACGATCGTCGCCGGTGACGACGCCGCCCTGGCCAAGCGCGGCGTCGACCTGGGCGACCGGATCGCCTGCGAGCAGATCGTGCCGTGCTGGGAGTGCCGCTACTGCCTCGAGGGCGCGTACTGGATGTGCAACGTGCACGACATGTTCGGCTTCAAGGGCTACGACGGCGCGATGGCCGAGTACGTGCTCGTGCCGGCGAAGGCGCTGACCCACCCGGTGTCGAAGGCCCTGCCCGGCCAGGTCGCCGCGTTCTCGGAGCCGCTGTCCTGCGCGTTCCACGCCGTCGAGCGCGGGGACATCAAGTTCGGCGACACCGTGGTGATCGCCGGTGCCGGCCCGATCGGCCTCTCCGCCATCGCCGGTGCGCGGCAGAAGAACCCGCTCCGGATCATCGCGCTCGACGTGGTCGAGGCCAAGCTCGAGCTGGCCCGCAAGGTCGGCGCCGACCTCACGATCAACATCGCCCAGGAGGACGCGGTCGCCCGGGTCAAGGAGCTCACCGACGGCTACGGCGCCGACGTCTACATCGAGGCCACCGGGCACCCGTCCGCGGTGCCGCAGGGACTGAACCTGCTCCGCAAGCTCGGGACCTTCGTCGAGTACTCGGTGTTCAAGGACGACGTGTCCGTGGACTGGTCGATCATCTCGGACGACAAGGAGCTCGACGTGCGCGGCGCCCACCTCGGCCCGCACACCTGGCCGGCGGCGATCAAGCTGCTCGAGGCCGAGACCCTGCCGATGTCGGAGATCTGCACGCACCAGTTCCCGCTCGAGCAGTTCCAGGAGGCCCTCGACCTGGTCGGCGACTCCGCCGGTGCCAGCGTCAAGGTGTCGATCATCCCGTCCCTGACCGCCCCCACCACGGCCGCACAGGCCGCTCAGGCCTGACCGACCCCGCCAGCAGGGAGAGAACGAGCATGTCAGCGACGACAGCCCGCGCCACCGGCGCCCGCACGACCGCGCCCCGCACCGAGGGACGCCTGGACCGGATGGGCATCCCCCGTCCGCTCGCCCTCGGGTTCGTCGCCGTCCTGGTCTTCATGACCGGGAACGGCGTCGAGTCGAACTTCATCACGCCGCACATGGTGGCGGTCCTCGGCAGCCCCGAGGCCACCGTGGCGACGATCGTCACGTTCTACAGCCTGGCCGCACTGATCGGCAGCTACATCTCGGGGGCTCTGTCCGACCTGGTCGGCCCGCGCCGCGTGATGATCCTCGGCTTCGCCGTCTGGGTCGTGTTCGAGGTCCTGTTCCTGCTGGCACTCGGCGCCGGCAGTGTCCCGTTCGCCGCCGTCACCTACGCGTTGCGCGGGTTCGGCTACCCGCTGTTCGCCTTCGCGTTCCTGGTCTGGGTGAACATCACCACCCCGGTCGAACGGAACGGCTCGGCGGTCGGCTGGTTCTACGTCGCCTTCACGGGCGGCCTGCCGACCCTCGGCTCGCTGTTCGCGATCGGTGCCATCCCGGTGTTCGGCGGCGGCACGGTCGGTGAGACCGGTGCGATGGTCGCCTCGATCGGCCTGGTCGTGATCGGGTTCCTCATCATGCTGTTCGGCGTCCGGCTGCCGAACGGGTTCACGCGCATCGCCCCCGCCGGCGAGAGCGCCTGGCAGGTGCTGACGAGCGGCATCCGCCTGACGGTCACGCGACCGAAGATCCTGATGGGCTTCCTCGTCCGCCTGATCAACACCGCGCCGGAGTTCGGCATGTTCGTCGTGCTCCCCGCGGTCATCGCGAACGAGCGCGGCTGGGGCCAGAGCCGCTGGCTGCTCATGACCGTCTGCGTCTACGCGACGAACATCCTGGTCAACGCCCTGTTCGGCTGGGTGGGCGACAAGATCGGCTGGCAGCGCACCGTCAAGTGGTTCGGCATCGTCGGCTCCGCCCTCGGGCTCATCGCCTGGTGGTACGTGCCGCAGCTCGTCCCCGCCGGTTCGGACTGGGGCTACGTGCTCTCCGTCGTCGCCGGGTGCGTGTTCGGCTGTCTGCTCGCCGGGTTCGTGCCGATGGGCGCGATCATGCCGGCGCTCGCCCCCGAGCACAAGGGCGCCGCGATGGCGATGTACACCACGGCCGCCGGGGGCGCCGCGTTCCTCGGCACCGGCGTCGTCGCCGCGGTCTTCGCCCTGGGCGGCGGCGGCCAGGCCGCCACGTGGACGTTCGTCGGCCTGTACGCCTGCGCGTTCGTGATGATCCACTTCCTCAAGGTCCCGCAGGGCGACCGAGGACACTGAGTTCCGGGCGACGACGGCCGTCCCGTCGTCGCCCGGTGCACCATCCCACCACCATCCCCGGAGGACCCGCACCATGACCACGATCCACGACGACCCGGACGAGTTCGCCGAAGACCAGCTGAGCGGCTGGCTCGCGCTCTACGCCGACCGGGTCCGCGGCGTCCACGGCGGCGTCGTCACCCTGCCCACCGAGGGGGCCGCACCGCAGGTCGCCGTCGTCGTCGGGGGCGGCTCCGGCCACTACCCCGCGTTCTGCGGCGTCGTCGGCCCGGGCTTCGCCACCGGCGCCGTCGTCGGCAACGTCTTCACCTCGCCGTCGACCGCGCAGGTCTACTCGGTCGCCAAGGCCGCCGACCAGGGCCGCGGTGTCGTGCTGTCGTTCGGCAACTACGCCGGTGACACCATGAACTTCGGGCTCGCGGCCGAGCGGCTGCGTGCCGAGGGCATCGACACCCGCATCGTCGTGGTCACCGACGACGTCGCCAGTGCCGACGACGAGACGAAGCGCCGCGGCATCGCCGGTGACTTCTCCGTCTTCAAGGCGATGGGCGCCGCCGCTGCCGAGGGAGCCGACCTCGACGAGGTCGAACGGATCGGCCGTGCGTCGAACGCCGCGACCCGCACCATCGGCGTCGCGTTCTCGGGCTGCACCATGCCGGGCGCGACCGAACCGCTGTTCACCGTCCCCGACGGCCACCTCGGCCTGGGGCTCGGCATCCACGGCGAACCGGGCATCCAGGACGTCCCGCTGCTCCGTGCGACGGACCTGGCGTCCCTGCTCGCCGAACGGCTGGTCACCGACCGCCCCGCAGCCGCCGGCTCCCGGGTCGCCCCGATCCTCAACGGGCTCGGTGACACCAAGTACGAGGAGCTCTTCCTGCTCTGGGGCCGGGTGCTGCCGCTGCTGCAGGAAGCCGGGCTCCAGGTCGTCGAACCCGAGGTCGGCGAACTCGTCACGAGCCTCGACATGGGCGGCTGCTCGCTGACGCTGCAGTGGCTCGACGACGAACTCGAACGCCTCTGGCGCGCCGACGCCTACACGCCCGCGTACCGCAAGGTGGCGGCGCCGGTCGCGGCGCTCGTGCCGGCCGACGCGGTGGACGCCGCCGAGGACGAGGCGACGGTCGTGCCGGAGGCGACCGATGCCTCCCGGCAGGCCGCGCAGACGGCGCGAGCCGCCGTCGAGGCGATGGACGCGCTCCTGCGCGAGCACGAGGAGACGCTCGGCCGCATCGACGCGGTCGCCGGGGACGGCGACCACGGCCGCGGCATGGTCAAGGGGATCGGTGCGGCGCGCAAGGCGGTCGACGGGCTCGGCCCGGAGGCCGGGGTCGCCTTCGTCCTCGGACGCGCGGGTGACGCGTGGGCCGCGTTCGCGGGCGGCACCTCCGGTGTCCTGTGGGGCGCCGCACTCGAGGCGTTCGGCCGCTCCCTCGGCGACGACCGCGAGTCGTACCAGGCCGCCGACGTCGTCGACGCGGCGCAGGCCTTCGCCGACTCGATCGTCCACCTGGGCGGGGCGTCCCGCGGGGACAAGACGCTGCTCGACGCGCTGCTGCCGTTCGTGGACGAACTGCGCCGGGCCGTCGACACCGGCGCACCGCTCGTGGCAGCGTGGGAGACCGCGGCGCGGGTCGCGGTCGAGCAGGCCGAGGCCACCGCCGACCTCACGCCGAAGGTCGGACGGGCCAGGCCGCTGGCCGAGAAGAGCCTGGGGACACCCGACGCGGGTGCCACCTCGATGGGGATGATCCTCACGCGGATCGGCGAGGTCCTCGCCGCCCGTGCTGACAAGGAAGGAACACACGCATGACGTACCGTCTCGTGATCGGGTCCGACGACGCCGGGTTCGACTACAAGGAGATCATCAAGGCCGACCTGCTCGCCGACGACCGGGTGTCGGACGTCACCGACGTCGGCGTCGACGCGGACGGCCACACCGCCTACCCGCACGTCGCCGTGGACGCTGCGCGCCTGGTGGCGAACGGCGAGGCCGACCGGGCGATCCTGATCTGCGGCACCGGCCTCGGTGTGGCGATCAGCGCCAACAAGGTGCCGGGCATCCGTGCCGTCACCGCGCACGACTCGTACAGCGTGGAACGGTCGATCCTGTCGAACGACGCCCAGGTGCTCTGCATGGGGCAGCGCGTCGTCGGCATCGAGCTCGCCCGCCGTCTGGCGAAGGAGTGGCTCGGCTACGAGTTCGACCGTTCCAGTGCCAGCGCCGAGAAGGTCAACGCCATCTGCGAGTACGACGGCAGCGCGCCCACCGGGGTCGACGCCCAGGCGTAGGCAGGGTCCCGCACGACACCGGTGTTCGCACGCTGAACACGCCCGTTCGGGTGTTCGGCACGCGAACACCGGTGTCTTGCGAGCCATCCCGCGCCGCTCACCCGCGCGCGGCCAGGCGGTGCACGACGGCCTTCGTCGCCTCGTACAGCTCGCGGTAGTCCCGGTAGCCGGCCTCGTACGCCGCGGTCGCCGCAGGGTCCGGTTCGATCACCGTCGCCGGCGGGTTCCACGCACCGATGTCCACGGTGTCGCCCGGCCCCGCGACGAGCTCGGCAGCCAGGTACGCCGAGCCGAAGCACGCACCGATCGTCACGCTCGGCACCGTCTGCCGCAGCCCGGTGACGTCCGACACGATCGTGGGCCACAGCCGTCCGAGCAGCCCGCCGCCGGCCCCGACGAGTTCGCGGACCTCGACCCCGGCGTCGCGCAGCGCCTCGAGGTGGTGCCGTACCGCGTACGCCGTCGCCTCGAGCGTCGCCCGGTAGATGTCCCCGCGCGTGTGCCGGACCGTCAGCCCCGCGAGCACTCCGCGGGCGTCGGGGTCGGCGATCGGCGTCCGCTCCCCCGCGAAGTACGGCAGCATCAGCAGCCCGTTCGCCCCGATGCCGGAGCACCGCGCTTCCTCGAGCATGGTCGACCACTCGCCGTCGACCAGCCGTCGCAGCCAGTCCGTGATCGCCCCGGAGGTCGCCATCCCCCCGGACACGCTCGGCTGGCCCGGGTGCGTGCCGACGGTCGTCCACATCCCCGGCACCGCCGTGGGTTCGGCCGTCGGCACGATCATGAACATCGTGGTGCCGTACTGCAGGAACATCCGGCCCGGCACGGACTCGCCGACGCTCACGCCCTCCGCCCAGGCGTCGATGGTCCCGGCCGTCACGGGGATGCCGGCCGGGAGGCCCGTGGCCGCGGCCGCCTCGGGCGTCACGACGCCCGCCTGGTCGCCCGACCACAGCAGGCGCGGCATGGCGAGACCGGGTGCCAGCCGGTCGCACCACTCCGGGATCCACCGGTTCGCGTGCACGTCGTAGAGGGGTGTCGTCTGACTGGCAGAGTGGTGGTCGAGGACGTACTCGCCCGTCAGCCGCTCGACCACGCGGGACGACGGCATCGTGAACCGGGCGGCCCGCGCCCAGACGTCGGGTTCGTGCCGGGCGAGCCAGGCGAGCTTCACGCCGGCGGCCTGGGTGCTCAGGGCGGACCCGCAGCGGGCCCGGATCGCGCCCTCGCCGCCGAGCTCGGCCGTGACGTCGTCGAGCAACTCCGCCGTTCGGGTGTCGATGCCGTACAGGATCGCCGGACCGAGCGGCGCACCGTCGACGTCGGTCAGCAGCGCGCACGGTCCGATGCCGCTCACGCCGACCGCCTGCACCTCGACGTCGGGCACGCGGTCGAGCAGGGAGCGGGTGAGGGTGGTGAACTCCTCCCACCAGACGCCGGAGTCCATCTCGACGAGGCCCTGCTCGGGGCGGTCGACCTCGTGGCGACGGCTCACCTCGGCGAGCACGGTGCCGTCGAACCGGGCCAGCAACGCCTTCGTGCTCGACGTCCCGATGTCCAGACCGAGCACCGCTCGCATGCCGCCTCCTTCGCCGCCACACGACCGCCGCCGGTCGCGCCACGAGTCTACGAGCGACGCCCAGCTGCCTGTCGGGGGCCGGACGTACGGTACCGACGACTCCAATGCTCCACGAGGGGAACCCGATGAAGAAGTCAGCCTGGCTGCCAGCCGTCATCGCACCGGTCGTCGTCGCCGGCGCCGTTGCCGCCCCGATGATCGCGAACGCCGCGAACGACCCGATCGCGGGGACGAACCCCAGCGCGTCGGACGTCATCGCCAGCATCGCGAAGTCGTCGGACGCCCAGTACTCGGGCAAGCTCTCGCAGACGAGCGCACTCGGGCTCCCCGAACTGCCCACCGGGTCCGGCGGCTCCTCGCTCGAGGGCGACGCCTCCGACGTGCTCGGGCTGCTCACCGCGTCGCACACCGCCCGTGTCTACGTCGACGGCCCCGACAAGCAGCGCGTCCAGCTGACGCAGCAGCTCGCCGAGCAGGACGTCGTCCGCAACGGCTCGGACGTCTGGACCTGGGACTCGAAGGAGCGCACGGCCACGCACGTGACGCTGCCGAGCGACACCGCGGAGGACCCGCGGGGCGGCACGACCACCCCGGCGGACATCGCGGAGCAGGCCATCGACGCGATCACCCCGACCACCACCGTGTCGAAGCCGACCGAGGTCAGCGTCGCCGGACACGACGCCTGGCAGATCACCCTGACGCCGAAGTCGTCCGACACCCTCGTCGGAGCCGTCCGGCTGGCCGTCGACCAGCAGACCGGACTCCCGCTCCGCGCGAGCGTCCAGGCCGCCGGCGCGGACGACCCCGCGGTGCAGGTCGGGTTCACGAGCCTCGACTACGGCGCCCCGGCGGCCCGGCTCTTCGACTTCACCCCGCCGTCGAACGCCAAGGTCACCGAGAAGGACCTGTCCGAGGCCGGATCCCACGCGAAGGGCGAGCACGGCGACCACCGTGGCACCCCGAGCGGTGACGAGCCGACCTTCACCGGCACGGGGTGGAGCACCATCGCCGAGCTCCCCGCCGGCACGGTCGACCGGTCCGGGCTCGAGGGCGACGCCTCCGGCCTGCTCGACCAGCTGACGAAGCCCGTCGACGGCGGCCGTGCCGTGCAGACGTCGCTCGTCTCGGTCTACCTGACCGACGACGGCCGCGTGCTCGCGGGTGCCGTGCCGGTCGCCTCCCTGGTCGACGCCGCGAAGTGAGCGCGGTCGACCACGAGGTGAGCACAGCCGACCACGAGGTGAACTCAGCCGACCATCAGGCGAGCACGGCCGGGCCGGCACCCGACCTGGCGATCCGCACCACGGGCCTCCAGAAGGTGTTCCGCAAGCAGCGTGCGGTCGACGGGATCGACCTGGCGGTGCCGCGCGGCGCGGTGTTCGGGTTCCTCGGGCCGAACGGTTCCGGCAAGACCACCACGATCCGGATGCTGCTCGGGCTCTCGAGCGCGAGCGGCGGCACCATCGAGCTGCTCGGCGAACCGATGCCGAAGGCGCTGCACGACGTCCTGCCCCGCGTCGGTGCACTCGTCGAGGGGCCGGCCTTCTACCCGTACCTGTCCGGCCGGGCGAACCTGCAGCGCTTCGACGCCGCCGACCCCACGTCGGACCCGCGCACCCGCAAGGCCCGCGTGGCCGGTGCCCTCGACCGCGTCGGGCTGACCCACGCGGCCGACAAGAAGGCGCACGCGTACTCCCTCGGCATGAAGCAGCGACTCGGTCTCGCGAACGCCCTGCTGTCCCCGCGCGACCTGCTGGTGCTCGACGAGCCGACGAACGGCCTCGACCCGCAGGGCACCCGCGAGGTCCGCAACCTCATCCGCTCCCTGGCCGACGACGGCACCACGGTGTTCGTGTCCAGCCACCTGCTGGCCGAGATCGAACAGGTCTGCACGCACGCGGCCGTCATGCGGACGGGCAAGATCGTCGCGCAGGGCCCCCTCGACGAGCTGCGCGCAGCCGGGGCCCGCACCGTGACCGTGCGGACGCCCGACGTCGGGCAGGCCGGTTCCGTCCTCACCCGACTCGGGCTCACCCCGCGGCACGACGGCGGGGCCGACGTGCTGGTGGCCGACCTGCCGAACGCGCTGCTGCCCGAGACGATCACCGCGGAACTCGTGCGCGCCGACGTCCGGGTGCGCGGCCTGACGGTGGGCGGCGGCACCCTCGAGGACCTGTTCGTCGCACTCACCGGAGAGGGATTCGATGTCGCAGCCTGACGCGGCCGTGCGCGACCTGCCCGTCCGCCGCCGGCAGCGCCCGTTCGCATTGCTCGGTTCCGAACTCGCGCTGGTGTTCCGGCGTCGCCGCACCTGGGCGATGCTCGGGGCGCTCGCGCTCGTGCCGATCCTGATCGCGGTCGCCGTGAAGCTCACCACCGACGGCGACGACGGCGGGCCGGCGTTCCTCGGCGACATCACCAACAACGGCCTGTTCGTCGCGTTCACCGCACTGACCGTGTCGATCCCGCTGTTCCTGCCGCTGACCGTCGGCGTGGTCGCCGGGGACACCGTCGCAGGCGAGGCCAGCCACGGCACGATCCGCTACCTGCTCGTCGCACCGACGGGCCGCGTGCGGTTCATCCTGGTGAAGTTCGCCGGTGCCGTCGCGTTCTGCCTGGCCGCCACACTCCTTGTCGTCCTGGTCGGCGCGGCGATCGGCGCCGTGCTGTTCCCGATCGGCCCCGTCACGCTGCTCTCCGGCACCCAGGTGGGCGGCTGGTCGTACGCCGGCCGCGCCCTGCTGCTCGCGCTGTACGTCGCGATGTCGATGCTCGGGCTCGTGGCGATCGGCATGTTCACGTCGACGCTGACGAACGTGCCGGTCGGCGCGATGGCCGCGACGGTCGTGCTCGCCGGGGCGTCGCAGGTGCTCGACCAGCTCCCCCAGCTCGACTGGCTGCACCCGTTCCTGTTCTCGCACCAGTGGCTCGGGTTCGGCGACCTGCTGCGCGACCCGATCTCGTTCGACTCGTTCGGGTCGAACGCGGTGCTGCAGCTCGGGTACGTCGTGGTGTTCGGGGCGCTGGCGTACAGCCGGTTCGCCTCGAAGGACATCCTGAGCTGACGCGGCAGGGGCCCGACACGACGGTGTCGGGCCCCTGCGACGGGCAGCTCGCTCCGCTCGCTCAGCTCGCGGGCGACGCCGATCCGCCGGCCATCGTCTCCGTGTCGGTCCCCCGCGCATCGGCGTACCGGTCGCGCAGGTCACGGGCCTTCTCGGAGCGGTACCAGTCGAGCCGTGCCCCGGTCTCCACCGTCTGCATCCCGATCACGACCTTGCCGCGGGACTTCATCTCGGCCAGGTCCTCGTACGCCTCGACGATGTACTCGAACGGGTAGAAGCCCGAGATCAGCACCTGCACGCGACGGTCCTGCACGGCCTTCGCCAGCAGGGTGAGCAGCTCGCGCGTCTCCTCGTCCTCGGCGGGTGCACGGAGGAACCGGACCTCGATGTCCCGGCGTTCCTCGGACGACACGAAGCGCTCCTGGCCGACGCCGAGGCGTTCGGCCAGCAGCTCGGCGTTGCTCTCGCCGTGGTTGTCGATGAACGCGGTGATCGGCCGGCCGTCGGCGATGTCGCGGATGCGGTCTTCCTCACCTTCGCCGTAGGCGACGGGCAACGTGCCGATCTGCCGCAGGTAGTCGTGGTTGCGCGGGCTGCCGAGGGCGATCACGGTCGCGCCGGCGTCGTGCGCCAGCTGGCACTCGATGTGTCCGACGCCACCGGCTGCGGCCGAGATCACGACGGTGTCCTGCGGTCCGAGCCGGAGCGACCGGACGACCGACACCGCGGTGCAGCCCGCCAGGTACAGGCCGCCGGCGACCTCCCACCCGACGTGCTCCGGCTTCTTGATGACGGCGCCGCGCGGCACCGCGATCCAGGTGGCGTGGGCGCCGCCGGTCGGCGCGTGCCCCATCACCTCGTCGCCGATGCGGAGATCCTTCACGCCGTCGCCCCGCGCGCGCACGATGCCGGCGAAGTCGACGCCCTGGTGGGCGGGGAACTCGAGGTCGACGTGGTCGCGGAGCTTCCCCTCGCGCAGGAACCGCTCGATGTGGTTCAGGCCCGCGGCCACGATCTCGACGACGATCTCGCCCGGTCCGGCCTCGGGCTTCTGCTGGGGGACGAGCTCGACGACGTCGAAGTCGCCGTACCGGTCGTACTGCACTGCACTGCCGACTCGCATGGGTGCTCCTTCGCTCCAGGTGTGCGTCCGTGCTACTCGGTGTTCCCGCACGCAACCCGAAGACGTGGGGTACCGCGGCTGTGGACGTGACCAGACGACGGACTGGAGGCCCGTGGCGGCGCCGCCACGGGCCTCCCGTCAGACGTCACGCGCGTCCACCGCGCGTGGGGACCAGGCTCAGTGCTTGCCGGCGGCCGCGATGACGGCGCGGACCGTCTCGGGGTCGAGGCGGAACGCCCGCGGGTCGGCGTCGCCCCGTGGCACGCGGACCGGTGTCGACCAGACGGAGCCGTCCGCGGCGACGTCGACGACGAGTGCGCCGCTGTCGACGACGGCGGATTCCTCGTCGTACGGGCCGACGACGTCGGTGTCGTTCGCGACACCGGGGGCGACGAGGACCGGGACGCCGGCGAGCGACCCGGCGAAGTGGTGGTGGTAGTGACCGGCGAGGACGACCCGCACGTCGGAACCGCGGATGACGTCGGCGAGCGCCTCGGGGTTCTGCAGGCGGAGGGCCTCGTGCAGCTCGGTCGGGGCGGGCAGTGGCGGGTGGTGCAGGACGACGACGGTGCCGTGCGGGGCGTCGTCCGGGCCGCTGTGGGCGTCTTCGGCGAGGGCCGTGCGCAGGTGCTCGAGCGCCGTGTCGCTGAGCTCGCCGTACCCGGCACCCGGGACGCTCGTGTCGACGGTCACGATCCGGCGCCCGGCGACGACCGACTGCCCGGAGACGGGCACCGTCGGCGGCAGGTACTCCATCGTGTGCAGCAGCGCGGTGCCACCCTGGCCCAGGACGTGTCCGTTCGCCAGGACCTGCCGGAAGCCCTCGCGCAGGTCGTGGTTGCCGGGCACCACGACGACGGCCGCGCCGTGCCGCTCCGCCCAGACGCCGACGCGGTCCCGCACGGTCTCGTAGGACTCCGGGCTGCCGTCCTCGGAGACGTCGCCCGAGACCACCACCAGCCCGATGCCGGGCACCGCGTCGACGTGGGCGAGCAGCCGTTCGAGCGCGGCCGTGGTGTCGACCGCGCCCTGGTGCAGGGACCCGTCGCCGGTCAGGTGGGTGTCGGAGAGGTGGAGGATGCGGAGGGTCCCGGCTGCTGGCGGCTGCATGCGTCCACGGTAGCCACGGCCCCCGTCAGTCCGGCGCGGCCGCGAGCTGGTCCTCGAGGTTGAACACCTCGGGCAGCACCCGCGCCGTCTGGTCGGCGCGCCCGGTGGCCCCGGCGAAGAGGTTCTGCATGTGCGCCTCCCACGCCGCGGCCACCTCGGACGCGGCGAGCGCGGCGTCCGCATCGGCCACCGAGTCCGTCTCGTAGTACCCGATGAGCAGTCCGTCGTCGTCGAGGAACAGCGAGTAGTTCCGCCGCCCCGCCGCCGCGATCGCCCGGAGCATCGCCGGCCACACGGCGGCGTGCCGCTCGCGGTAGGCGTCGAGCAGCTCGACCTGCACCTGCAGCCGGAAGCAGACGCGGGTCACCGGCCGGCCTGTTCGCGGCGACGCTGCTCGGCGTCGTGGACGCTGCGCTCGTCGGCGGTGCGGACCGTCCCGGTGACCGTGGTGACGGTGCCGTAGCGCTCGGCCTCGATCGCCTCGAGGGTCTTGCCCTGCGTCCGCGGTGCCCAGATCGTGCCGACCAGGAACGACAACGCGAGGAGGCCCAGGATCAGGCCGCCGAGGGCCCGCAGCCCGATGTCCGACAGCAGCAGCGGGAACCAGATGCTCAACAGGCCGACCATGACGCGGGCGGCCAGGAACAGCACGCCCTGGGCGCTGGCGCGGTACCGGGTGGCGAAGAGCTCGCTCGTCCACAGGCCGTAGAACGCCTGTGCGCCGATGCCCGACGAGATGCCCCACGCCACGGCGAAGAACAGCAGGGTGCCGAGGTTGGCGGGCGCGTAGATGAGGACGGCCCACGCGATGATCGCCAGCACGGCCCCGGCGGCGTAGAGCGCGCGGCGGCTGACCCGGTCGGCGTACCGCATGAAGCCGAAGTACGTCGCGGCCACGGTGCAGCCCCAGACCAGGATCTGCAGTCCGTACTGCTCGGTGACGCTCGTGACCCCGGTCGCCGCGTACACCCGGGGCTGGAAGATGCCGGCCTGCCCCGCGACGGTGTTCCAGAGCGCGTAGACGCCGAACAGGAACAGCATCGCGGTCAGGTTCTTCCGGCGGCTGAACAGCTGCGTGATCCCGTGGAAGAAGTTCGCCGTGCCGGTGGCCGCGCGCTCGTCCTTCCAGATCGCCGACTCGGGCAGCCCGCGGCGGAGCCACCACACGATCGCGGCGACGACGAACAGGTGGGCGAAGATGAGGCGGCTCCCGAGCAGGCCGAGCGGGGCCGCGGCGATCGCCAGGGCGAACCCGACCATCGGCCCGATCGACCACGCGAGCTGTGCCGTGCCGACGTGGGCCGCGCGCTTGTCCGCGGGGGCCTGCTCGGCGATGTAGGTCCAGCTCGCCGGCACACCCGCACCGACGGCGATGCCGGTGAGGATGAAGCCGACCAGGAGCATGCCGTAACTGCCGGCGAACACCGCGAGCAGGATGCCGAGCATGTAGAGGAGCAGGTCGTACGTGTAGATGAACTTCCGGCCGTACCGATCGCACAGCGGTCCGCCGACGATCGCGCCGAGGGCGGCACCGAAGGCGTTCGCGGACAGGCTCGCGAGCAGGCCGACCTCGAGGTCGCCGATCCGGAACTCGGCCTGCCAGAGGCTGAGGCTCGTGGCGATCGCGATGATCGACCCCGACTCGATGTAGTTCGACATGGCCACCGAGACGGTGGCCTTCCAGCCCGTGGTGTTCCGGGCTCCGATGCGGACCGCCATTGGTCCTCCGTTCGCGTGTTCGTCGGTGAATCGTTTCAACGGGACGACGAGGACGATAGCGCTCCGGTGTGCGCGCTGGCAAGAGCGGGTTCGTCGGGCTGCGCCTCGCACCGTGCGAGGGGGCGTTCGCCCCGTGCGCGGTTGCGCACTCCGTGCGAGCCTTTCCACCCCGCACCGAGTGCGGAACCTCGCACCAGCCGCACGGCTCGCACCAGCCGCGTACGTCGCACCGTGCGCGGGCAGTCGAGGCGACACCCCACGGACGGGAGGCCCGGCACCGGCCCGCCCCGCGCCTCCCGTCCGCGTTTTCCACAGATCACGGCGCGGGCCGACCGCACGGGCCGCGCCGATGCCAGGATGGCCACATGGCGGTCAGTGTGCGAGAGGTGGCAGCGCTCGCGGGCGTGTCCCTCGGCACGGTGTCGAACGTGCTGAACCGCCCCGACAAGGTCGCTCCCGGCACGGTGGAACGCGTGCAGTCGGCGATCGCGACGCTCGGGTTCGTCCGCAACGACTCCGCACGGCAGCTCCGGGCCGGGCGCAGCTCCACCGTCGGGCTCATCGTGCTCGACGGCGGCAACCCGTTCTTCACCGACGTCGCCCGGGGCGCCGAGGACGCCGCGATGGACAACGGCCTCGCGGTGTTGATCGGCAACTCCGACGAGTCGACCGACCGCGAACGCACCTACGTCGACCTGTTCGAGGAACGCCGTGTCGCCGGACTCCTGATCTCCCCCGCCGGCGACGACCTGTCCCGCCTCGCGCGGCTGCGCGACCAGGGCACCGCCGTGGTGCTGGTGGACCGTCGCGCCGATGACGAGCACTTCGCCTCGGTCTCCGTCGACGACGTCGCGGGTGGCCGCATCGCGGTCGAGCACCTCGCGGCGATCGGCCGCACCCACATCGCCTTCGTCGGCGGGCCGTTCGGCATCCGCCAGGTCGCCGACCGGCACGCCGGGGCACTCGCCGCCGCCCAGGCCGCGGGCATCCGGCTCGAAGCCCTGCCGACCACCTCGCTGTCCGTGCTCGAAGGGCGCCGCATCGGCGAAGCGATCCAGGCCCGCCCGGCCGCCGATCGCCCGGACGCCGTCTTCGCCGCCAACGACCTGCTCGCCGTCGGGCTCGAACAGGCCTTCATCATGCGCGGCACCATCGCCGTCCCCGAGCAGATCGCCATCGTCGGGTACGACGACATCGCGTTCGCCGAGTCCGCCGTGGTCCCGCTGACGTCGGTGCGGCAGCCGGCGCAGGACCTCGGTCGTCGTGCGATCGAGCTCCTGACGAAGCAGGTCGAGCAGGGGCAGGACATCGACCTCGAGCACGTGGAGTTCACACCGGAGCTCGTGGTGCGGCAGTCCTCCGTCGCCGACGCCTAGGGCCCGGTCCGGACACGGCTCCCCCGCCGCCTACGATCGGAGCATGGTGCATGTCCCCCGGCGCGACGGTCCGCCGAGCGTGCACCACGTCGCAGCCCGGGCCGGGGTCTCGCTCGCCACGGTCTCGAACGTCCTGAACCACCCCGAGCGGGTCGCCGACGCTACCGCCGCACGCGTGCGGGACGCGATCGACGCGCTCGGGTACACGCCGAACCGGAACGCCCGCGCCCTGGTGTCCGGCAGCACACGAGCGATCGGTCTGGTCGTGATGTCGCTGCGGAACTCCCTGTTCAGCGACATGGTCAACGGCGCGCAGCTGGCCGCGCGGGAACGCGGCTTCACCCTGCTGATCGCCAGCAGCGAGGACGACCTGCAGGCGCAGGGCGAACACCTCGCCTACCTCGAGAGCGCCCGGGTGTCGGGGATCCTGCTCGCCTCGATGACGGAGTCGCGTGACCAGGTCGAGGCCGCGCGGCGCCACGGCCGACCCGTCGTGTACGTCAACTACGAGCCGACCGAGCTCGACGCGTGTGCGGTGGTCGTGGACAACGAGCAGGCCGGGTTCCTGGCGACCGAGCACCTGATCGACCGCGGCTGCCGACGCATCGGGTTCGTGAGCGCCCGGCCGGACCTGCAGCCCGTCGACCGCCGACGGGCGGGGGTACTGCGGGCCGTCGCGGCGCACCCGGGGGTCGTGCTCGTCGACGTCGACGCCGGGGACATCGACCCGCCCGGAGGCACCGACGCCGGGCTCCGCATCGCACGGATGCCCGAGGACGAACGCCCCGACGGGGTGCTGGGTGTGACCGACCTGCTCGCGATGGCGGTCGTCTCCGAGCTCCGAGCCGCCGGGATCCGCGTCCCCGAGGACATCCCCGTGTCCGGCTGCGACCACAACTCCGTGGCGTGGGGTGGTGCGGTGCCGCTCACCTCGGTGACGATGCACGGCTCGGAGATGGGTGTGGCGGCGGTGGAACTGCTGCTCGAGGAACTCACCGACCCGATGCACGTGCACCGGACCGTCGTGCTCAGCAGCGAGCTGGTGCCGCGCGAAAGCACGCTCGGTCGGGAGGGCGCGGCCGCAGCAGCCGCCGCCGCAGCCGTCGCGGGCACGACACCGAGCGACCCGAGGCGTACCGAGGCCTGACCGGCGGCGGACCAACCCGGGAAAGCGACACTTCTGCGGGTCGTCGCTGCGTCCGGTCCGCCAGAGCGACAGATCGGCGCGAACGTTCGGCGGCACACTGTCGCTTTCGCGGACAGTGGGCCGCGGGCTGCGGGCAGCAGGCAGCAGGCAGCAGGCTGCGGGCCGGGCCGGCGCGCACGAGGCGACGCGGGCCCGCGGACGCGACCGGACACCGGACGGGAGGCGCGGGGCGGGGCCGGTACGGGCCTCCCGGCCGGCGGGCGGCGCGACCACCGCACGGTGCAGAACCGCGCGTCGGCTCGGTGCGAGGTTGCGCACTCCGTGCGAGCCCGCGCGCCCGTCACCGAGCGTGGAACCTCGCACCGAACGACGAACGAGCGAACCAGCGAACGAGCTGCGCGTAACGAAATCGGCACAGCGATTGACACGCTTCAATCCTCGTGGTTCCATCCTGATTGAAACGTTCTAACACGCAGTAACCGGACCCCGCGACGGCGCGGGATCCGGGTCCGTTTCACCCGGGGTACCCCAGCCCCGGGCCTTACGAGGAGGTAAGGAATGTCAGTTCGTTCCGTGACCAAGCGCGCGATCGCCATCGGCGGCGCGACGGTCCTGATCGGCGGGCTCGCAGCGTGCTCGTCCGGCGGCTCCGCCGACGAAGGCGGCGGCAAGGTCGAGATCACCTACCAGGCCGACAACGCCCCGGCCACCGCGGCCACCGCGAAGCCGCTCATCGAGGCCTTCGAGAAGGCCAACCCCGACATCACCGTCAAGTTCGACACCCGCCCCCAGGGCACCGACGGCGACAACCTGATCAAGACCCGGCTGTCGACCGGCGAGGCCGCCGACGTCTTCAACTACAACTCCGGCTCGCTCATGCAGGCCCTCAACCCGGACAACACCCTGGTGGACCTGTCCGACGAGAAGTGGGCGAGCGACGTCGACCCGCAGTTCACCAAGGTCGTCAGCACCGACAAGGGCATGTACGGCGCCCCGTTCGGCACGAGCTTCGGCGGCGCGGTGCTCTACAACACGAAGGTCTACGACGACCTCGGCCTCAAGGTCCCGACCACGTGGGACGAGTTCATCAGCAACAGCGAGAAGATCAAGGACGCCGGCGACGTCGCCCCGATCATCCAGACCTACGGCGACACCTGGACCAGCCAGCTCTTCGTCCTCGGCGACTTCGCGAACATCACCGCGCAGGACGACAAGTGGGCGGACGACTACACCGCCAACAAGGAGTCCTACGCCGACGAACCCGCTCTCGCCGGGTTCGAGCACCTCGCCGAGGGCAAGGACAAGGACCTCTACAACGAGGACTACGCCTCGGCCACGCAGGCGAACGGCCTGAAGATGCTGGCCGACGGCACCGGCGCGCAGTACCCGATGCTCACGAACGCGATCTCGGCGATCCAGCAGGACTCCCCCGACGCCGTCGACGACATCGGCGCGTTCGCCCTGCCGGCCGAGGACGCCGCGGACACGAACCTGACGATCTGGGAGCCGAACGGCCTGTACATCCCGAAGACGACCACCGGTGACAAGCTGGCGGCCGCGAAGAAGTTCGTCGCCTTCGCGAACTCCACCGAGGGCTGCCAGGTGCAGAACGACACCGGCACCCCCGCCGGCCCGTACGTCATCTCGACCTGCTCGCTGCCGGACGACGTGCCCCCGATGATCGACGACCTGCAGCAGTACCTGGACGACGGCAAGGCCAGCCCCGCGCTCGAGTTCCTGTCCCCGATCAAGGGCCCGAACCTCGAGAAGATCTGCGTGCAGGTCGGCTCGGGCATCACCACCGCGAGCAAGGGCGCCGACCAGTACGACGACGACGTCGTCCAGCAGGCACAGCAGCTCGGCATCAAGGGCTGGTGATCGGCGTGACCGCGACCCTCACGACGGCGGTGGCCCCGCCGCAGACACGCAAGGCCGGCCGCCCCGGACCAGCGCGCAAGCGGATGCGTTCGTTCTACCCCGCGTGGTTCTTCATCCCCGCGATCGCACTGTACGTCGTGTTCTTCGCGGTCCCGACCTTCGCCGGGTTCTACTTCTCGCTCACCCGCTGGACGCTGTTCGACCAGACCTTCATCGGCTTCGACAACTTCGTCCGGTTCTTCCAGGACCCGCAGCTCGTCTCCGGGTTCGTGCACACCTTCCAGTACGGCTTCGTGACGAGCGCGGCGAAGGTGGTCCTCGGACTCGCCCTCGCCCTGCTCCTCACGTCGCCCGTGCTGGGGCGCGGCTACCTGCGGGCGGTCGTGTTCTTCCCGGTGCTCGTGTCGACCATCGGCATCGGCATCACGTTCAAGGCCCTGATGGACCCGTTCCACGGGATCATCAACGGCGTGCTGGGTTCGGTCGGCCTGCCCACCCCCGGGTGGCTGACCGACCCGGCGCTCGCCCTGTGGAGCGTCGCCGCGGTGGACGTCTGGAAGGGCGTCGGCATCGCGACACTCATCTTCATCGCCGGCATCGTGGCGATCCCGCAGGAGTACTTCGAGGCGGCACGGGTCGACGGCGCGAGCGCGTGGTCGATCTTCCGGAACATCACGTTGCCGCTGTCCCGCCCCGCGATGGGCACCGTCATCATCCTGTCGCTCATCGGCGGCCTGCGGTCGTTCGACCTGATCTGGGCGATGACCGGCGGCGGGCCGGGGTTCACGAGCGACGTGATCGCGAGCGTGATCTACAAGCAGTACCAGGCCGGGTTCTACGGTCTGTCCACCGCCGGCAACGTGGTCCTGTTCGTCGTCGTCACGGCGATCATGGTGCCGATCTCGTGGCTCCTCAACCGCAAGGAGGCAGAGCTGTGACCGCGCTCACCAGCCCCCGCGTCAGCACCCCGACGCGGTCGCGCCACCCGGGCCGCGCCCGCCGGTGGATCATCGGCTCGATCGCCATCGTCGTCAGCTTCGTCGTCTTCCTGGTGCCGTTCGTGTTCGTCCTGCTCCAGGCGGCGAAGAACCCGGCCGAGGCGAACCAGCTCGGCTTCAGCCTGCCGACCGACTGGCAGCTGTGGCAGAACCTGCAGGCGGTGTTCCAGAGCGGTGACGGCGGGATCCTCCGCGCGTTCTGGAACAGCGCCCTGCTCACCGTCGGCAGCGTCACCGTCATGGTCGTGTTCTCGGCGATGGTCGGGTACGTCCTGCAGCGGCGCCCGAGCCGGTGGAACGCCCTGATCAACTTCTTCGTGCTGGCGGGGCTCATCGTGCCGCCGGCGATCGTGCCGACCATCTGGGTGCTGCAGGGTCTGAACCTGTTCAAGACCATGGGCGGGATGATCCTCATCGAGGCGACCTTCGGCCTGTCGTTCTGCATCCTGCTGTTCCGGGCGTTCGTCGCGACGATCCCGAAGGAGCTCGACGAGGCCGCCGTGCTCGACGGCGCCGGCCCGATCCGCCTGTTCTTCGGGGTGGTGCTGCCACTGCTCAAGCCGGTGATCATCACGGTCGTGCTCGTGCAGTCGGTGACGGTGTTCAACGACTTCACCAACCCGCTGTACTTCCTGCCGGGGTCCGAGAACGCGACGGTGCAGCAGACGCTCTACGCGTTCCAGAGCCAGTCGGTCAGCCAGCTGAACCTGCTGTTCACCGACGTGCTGCTCATCACGATCCCGCCGCTGATCCTCTACGTCTTCTTCAACCGTCAGATCGTCGCCGGCATGACCAGCGGCGCCGTCAAGGGCTGACCGCCCACCCCGGCCTGGAGGCGCGACCCGCCTCCGCCACACCGCCCACCCGGGCGGACGGCCGGGCCCACGACCCCCGCACCGGTCGACGACGACCGGTCGCGTGAAAGGACCACCACATGACCACCTGGACCGCACCGTTCATCGCGGCCGACACCGACCTCGGCAGCGCCCCGATCCTGCGTCGGGAGTTCCCCCTCGACGACGGCCACGGCGCCGTCACCGCCGCCACCCTCGGCATCAGCGCCCTCGGCGTCGTCGAGGCCTGGCTCGGCGGGCAGCGCGTCTCCGACCACCTGCTCGAACCGGGGTGGACGAGCTACGAGTGGCGCATCCGCGTCGTCTCGCACGACGTCACCGAGCACCTGACGGACACGGTCCCCGGGCAGCCGGCGGTCCTCGCGCTCGTCGTCGGCAACGGCTGGGCCGCCGGACGACTGGCCTGGGGCGGCGGCGGCGGCTGGTACACCGACGAGCGCGCCGGGTTCGCCGAGCTCCGGATCACCTTCGCCGACGGGCACGAGCAGCGAGTCACGACCGACACCGACTGGCAGGCCCTGTCGAGCGCGATCACCGCGGACCAGCTCTACGACGGGCAGGACATCGACGCCCGACTCCGCGACGGCTCGTTCCTGACGCCCGGCGAGGTCACCGTGCCCAGCGTCAACGGGCACCAGGGACGGACGAGCACGGTGCACACGGTCGACATCGGCGAGCGCGAACTCGTCGCCGACACGGTGCCGCCGGTGCGCCCGCTGGCGGAGATCGCCCCGGTGGCGATCTGGACGAGCCCGTCGGGAGCGACCCTGCTCGACTTCGGCGTGAACCTGGTCGGGTGGCTCCGCGTCACCGCGACCGGCCCGGCCGGCACCGTGCTGACCCTGCAGCACGCCGAGGTGCTGGAGCACGACGAGCTCGGCACCCGCCCACTGCGCACCGCGAAGGCGACGGACCACTTCACCCTGCGCGGTGACGACGAGCCCGAGACGTTCGAGCCCCGGTTCACGTTCCACGGGTTCCGGTACGCGCAGGTCGACGGCTGGCCGGGCACGCACGACGAACTCCGCGCCGCGGTCACCGCCGTGCAGGTCGGGTCGGACCTCACCCGCACCGGCACGTTCGCGTCGAGCCACGAGCTGCTGAACACCTTCCACGACAACGTCGTCCGGGGCATGCAGGGCAACTTCCTGAGCGTGCCGACGGACTGCCCGCAGCGCGACGAGCGACTCGGCTGGACGGGCGACATCGCCGCGTTCGCCCCGACGGCCTCGTACCTGTTCGACACCCGGACGTTCCTGGCCGACTGGCTGCGCGACGTCTGGCTCGAGCAGCAGCACGCCGACGGGGTCATCCCGTTCGTGGTGCCGGACGTGCTGAAGTACTCCCCCGCCGAGGACTTCGGCACGCCCGACGCGACCGCCGTCTGGTCGGACGCCGGCGTCTGGGTGCCGTGGACCCTGTACCAGGCGTACGGCGACACCGCGGTGCTCGAGGAGCAGTTCGACTCGATGGCCGCACACCTGCGCCGGGTCCGTGACCACCTGTCCCCGGAGGACCTGTGGGACACCGTGTTCCAGTTCGGCGACTGGCTCGACCCGGACGCCCCGCCCGAGGCCCCGGCCGACGCGAAGGCCGACAAGGGCGTCGTCGCGACCATCTGCGCCTACCGGTCCGCGACGATCGTGGCGGACGCGGCGGAGCTCTTGGGCGGCCACGAGGCGGAAGCAGCGGAGTTCCGGGAACTCGCCACGCGCCTCCAGGCCGGGTTCCGCACCCACTACCTGCAGGACGACGGGCGGATCCTGTCGGACGCGACCACGGTGTACACGCTGGCGATCGTGTTCGGGATCCTGTCCGAGCAGGAGCAGGCCGTGGCCGGCGACCGTCTCGCCGAGCTGGTCGAGGCGTCCGGGTACCGGATCTCGACGGGCTTCGCGGGAACGCCCTCCATCACCGACGCGCTGACGCAGACGGGCCACCTGGAGGACGCCTACCGGCTGCTGCTGCAGACGGAGTGCCCGTCGTGGCTGTACCCGGTGACGATGGGCGCGACGACGGTGTGGGAGCGGTGGGACTCGATGCTGCCGGACGGCACGATCAACCCGGGTGAGATGACCTCGTTCAACCACTACGCACTCGGTGCCGTGGCGGACTGGATGCACCGGGTGGTGGGTGGCCTGTCGCCGCTGTCGCCGGGGTACTCGGCCGTCCTGATCGCGCCGCAGCCGGGCGGTGGGCTGACGTGGGCGGAGACCTCGCTCGACACCGTGCACGGGCACGTCGCGGTGCGGTGGGAGCTCGTCGACGGGGAGTTGCGCGTCCGGGCGACCGTGCCCGAGGGCGTCTCGGCCGTGGTGCGCCTGCCGGGTGCTGCGGAGCAGTGGCTCGGCGGCGGAACGCACGACCTCCGCGCGCCCGCCGCGGTCCCCGCCGGGTAGGGGGCTGCCGGAACCAGGTTCCGGACACAACACCGCGGAAGTGCGTGGTGCCGTATCCGGAACCTGGTTCCCCGCCCCGCCCACAGCACCCCGCGGCACCGCCCCACCCACCACGGTTGCGGCAGACCGCCGCGCGCCGTACTGTATGAAACGATTCAATCGCACACGAGGAAGTGACACGATGACATCGACCCCGAGCTTCGCCGGCATCGCCGACCAGCTGGCACGACAGCAGATCGAGCTGCCCAGCTGGGCCTTCGGCAACTCCGGCACCCGCTTCAAGGTGTTCAGCACGCCGGGCACCCCGCGCGACCCGTACGAGAAGATCGCCGACGCCGCCCAGGTGCACGAGTACACCGGCCTGGCCCCCACCGTCGCGCTGCACATCCCGTGGGACCTGGTGGACGACTTCGCCGACCTCAAGCGCCACGCCGAGGAGCACGGGGTGTCGCTCGGCACCGTGAACTCGAACACGTTCCAGGACGACGACTTCAAGTTCGGCGCCCTGACCCACGTCGACGAGACGATCCGGCAGAAGGCGATCGACCACCACCTGCGCTGCATCGACGTGATGGACGCCACCGGCAGCCGCGACCTGAAGATCTGGCTCGCCGAGGGCTCGAACTACCCGGGGCAGGAGGACATGCGCTCCCGCCAGGACCGCCTGCACGAGTCGCTCAGCACGATCTACGACCGCCTCGGTGCCGACCAGCGACTGGTGCTCGAGTACAAGTTCTTCGAGCCGTCGTTCTACCACACGGACGTCCCCGACTGGGGCACCAGCTTCGTGCAGACGGCGGCGCTCGGGCCGAAGGCGATGGTCTGCCTCGACACCGGCCACCACGCCCCCGGCACGAACATCGAGTTCATCGTGATGCAGCTCCTGCGCCTCGGCAAGCTCGGTTCCTTCGACTTCAACTCGCGCTTCTACGCCGACGACGACCTGATCGTGGGCGCCGCGGACCCGTTCCAGCTGTTCCGGATCCTGGTCGAGGTCATCCGCGGCGGCGGGTACGACAACCCCGACGTCGCGTTCATGCTCGACCAGTGCCACAACATCGAGGACAAGATCCCCGGCCAGATCCGCTCCGTGCTCAACGTGCAGGAGATGACGGCCCGCGCGCTGCTCCTGGACCGCGTCGCACTGACCGCGGCGCAGGAGGCACACGACGTCCTCGGCGCCAACGAGGTCTTCATGGACGCGTACCAGACCGACGTCCGGAAGGACCTCGCCGAGTGGCGCGAGTCCCGCGGGCTGCCGGCGAACCCGATGCGCGCGTACCTGGATTCGGGCTACCAGCAGTCCATCGCCGAGGACCGCGTCGGCGGCGTCCAGGCCGGGTGGGGCGCGTAGGAACATGACGAACACAGTGGAGGCACGGGTGGACCCCGCAATGCACGGCACCGACGCAGACACCACGATCCGGGCGCTGGTCGCGCGCTCGAACGCGCTCGGCTCGGATCCGCGGATCACGAACTACGCGGGCGGGAACACCTCCGCCAAGGGCACCGACACCGACCCGGTCACGGGCGAACCGGTCGAGCTGCTCTGGGTGAAGGGCTCCGGGGGCGACCTCGGCACCCTCACTCCGGCGGGCCTCGCGGTCCTGCGCGTCGATCGCGTCCGTGCCCTCCAGGACGTCTACCCCGGGGTCGAGCGCGAGGACGAGATGGTCGCCGCGTTCGACTACACGCTGCACGGCAAGGGCGGTGCTGCGCCGTCGATCGACACCGCGATGCACGCCCTCGTCGACGCCGCCCACGTCGACCACCTGCACCCCGACGCCGGCATCGCGATCGCCACGGCGGCGGACGGTCCGGCCCTGACCGAGCGGATCTTCGGCGACCGGGTCGTCTGGGTGCCGTGGCGCCGGCCCGGGTTCCAGCTCGGGCTCGACATCGCAGGCGTCAAGCGTGACCATCCGCAGGCGATCGGCGCGATCCTGGGCGGCCACGGGATCACCGCGTGGGGAGACACGAGCGACGAGGCCGAGGCGAACTCCCGCTGGATCATCGACACCGCCGAGCAGTACCTCGCGGAGCACGGCACGGCGGACCCGTTCGGCGGCCTCCGAGCGGGGTTCGAAGCACTGCCGACCGACGAACGTCGCGCACGCGCCGCCGCCCTCGCCCCGACGATCCGCGGCATCGCCGGGCACGACAAGCCGGTCGTCGGGCACTTCACCGACAGCGACGTCGTGCTCGAGTTCCTGGCGAGCGAACGGGCGGAAGCACTCGCGGCCCTCGGCACCAGCTGCCCGGACCACTTCCTGCGCACCAAGGTCAAGCCGCTCATCCTCGACCTGCCGGCCTCGTCGAGCGTCGACGAGCAGACCGCCCGCCTGCACGAACTGCACGAGCAGTACCGCGCGGACTACCAGGCCTACTACGACCGGCACCGGACGCCGGACTCCCCCGCGATCCGCGGCGCCGACCCGCTCATCGTGCTGGTGCCCGGCGTCGGGATGTTCTCGTACGGCAAGGACGCCCAGACCGCCCGCGTCGCCGGCGAGTTCTACGTCAACGCCATCAACGTGATGCGCGGTGCCGAGTCCGTCAGCACCTACGCCCCCATCGACGAGGCCGAGAAGTTCCGGATCGAGTACTGGGCCCTCGAAGAGGCGAAGCTGCAGCGGATGCCCGCACCCAAGAAGCTCGCGACGCGCATCGCCCTCGTCACCGGAGCCGCATCGGGCATCGGCAAGGCGATCGCGAAGCGCCTGGCGGCCGAGGGCGCCGCCGTCGTCATCGCCGACCTCGACCTGGCGAAGGCGCAGGAGACCGCCGCCGAGATCGGCGGCCTCGACCAAGCCATCGGCGTCGCCGCGAACGTGACGGACGCCGCCGCGATCGACCAGGCGATCCAGCAGACCCTGCTGCACTTCGGCGGCCTCGACCTCGTCGTGAACAACGCGGGGCTGTCGCTGTCCAAGAGCCTGCTCGAGACCACCGAGCAGGACTGGGACCTGCAGCACGACGTGATGGCGAAGGGCTCGTTCCTGGTGTCGAAGGCCTCGGCGAAGGTCCTCATCGAGCAGGGCCTGGGCGGCGACATCGTCTACATCTCGTCGAAGAACTCGGTGTTCGCCGGGCCGAACAACATCGCGTACTCCGCCACGAAGGCCGACCAGGCCCACCAGGTGCGGCTGCTCGCGGCCGAGCTCGGGGAGTACGGCGTTCGCGTGAACGGCATCAACCCCGACGGCGTCGTGCGCGGCTCCGGCATCTTCGCGAGCGGCTGGGGCGCCAACCGCGCCAAGACGTACGGCATCGAGGAGCAGGACCTCGGCAAGTTCTACGCGCAGCGCACGATCCTGAAGCGCGAGGTCGTGCCCGAGAACGTCGCGAACGCCGTCTACGCCATCTGCACCGACGACTTCTCGCACACCACCGGCCTGCACGTGCCCGTCGACGCCGGCGTCGCCGCGGCCTTCCTGCGGTAGCGACGACCAACGAGCGACGACCAACGAACCGAGCAGGAGCAGACCATGCACACCAGCGGCAGCGTCGCCGCGGTCGACCTCGGGGCCACCAGCGGCCGGGTGATCGTCGGCCACGTCGACCCCGACGGGGTCCGGATGGACCACGTCGCCCGGTTCCCGAACGGCCCCGTCACCCTGCACGAGGGCGACGCCGACACCGGCCGCGACGCCCTGCACTGGGACGTCGTCGAGCTGTACCGGCAGGTGACCGAGGGGCTGCGACGCGCGTTCGCCGAGCACCCCGCGATCGCCAGCATCGGCATCGACTCGTGGGCGGTCGACTACGGCCTGCTCCGCGACGGCCGACTGCTCGGGCTGCCGTCGCACTACCGCGACGACCGGCACCAGGGCGGTGTCCTCCCCGTGCACGACCGGATGGACGCCACCGAGCTGTACGCGCGGAACGGCCTGCAGCACCTGCCGTTCAACACCCTGTTCCAGTGGGCTGCCGACCCGTCACTGCAGCTCGCGCAGCGTGCGCTGCTCGTCCCCGACCTGCTCGGGTACTGGCTGACGGGGGTCGAGGCGGCCGAGCGCACGAACGCCTCGACGACCGGGGCACTGAACGCGACCACCCGTGGGTGGGACCCCGCGATGCGGGCTGCTGCGGGCCTCCCGGCCGGGCTGCTGCCCACGCTGCGTGACCCGGGCGACCGACTGGGCCCCCTGCTGCCGTCCGTCGCCGAGCTCGTCGGCGGGCAGGCCGACGTGACCCTGGTCGGCTCGCACGACACGGCGAGCGCCGTCGTCGCGGTCCCCGCGACGGAGCCGGACTTCGCCTACATCTCGTCGGGCACGTGGTCGCTCGTCGGCGTCGAGCTCGACGCGCCCGTCCTGTCGGACGCGGCACGACGCGCGAACTGCACGAACGAGGGCGGTGTCGACGGCCGTGTCCGGTTCCTGAAGAACGTGTCCGGACTGTGGTTGCTGTCGGAGAGCGTCCGCACCTGGGAGCGTGGTGGCGACCACGTCGACCTGGAGGCCCTGCTCGCCTCCGCCGCGGCCGTCACCGCCCCGGTCCCCGTCTTCGACCCCGCGGACGAGTCGTTCACGGCGCCCGGCGACATGCCGGCGCGGATCGCCGTGTGGTGCGCGGCGCACGGGCTGAGCGCCCCCGCGTCGCGGGAGGAGTTCGTCCGGAGCATCCTCGAGTCCCTCGCGACGGCGTACGCCGAGACCCTGCGCACCATCGCCGACGTGACCGGCAAGACCATCCGGGTCGTGCACGTCGTGGGCGGCGGCTCGCAGAACCGGCTGCTCTGCCAGCTGACCGCGGACCGCACCGGCCTGCCGGTCGTGGCCGGACCGGTCGAGGCCACCGCACTCGGCAACGTGCTGGTGCAGGCGCGCGCCGCTGGACTCGCGGGCCTCGGAGGGGCTTCACTGGAGGCACTCCGCAGCATCGTCGCACGGAGCGTCGAGCCCGTGCGGTACACCCCGTCGGCGTCGTCGCGCGCCGATCCCGATCGATCCCCCGTCAGGAGCCACGCATGACCACGACCGACGACCAGCACCGGATCGACCCCGCAACCGGCGCACCGGCGCCCGCGACCGGGTCCGCGTCCGCAGCTCGCACGCGGGTCAAGCGGCAGCTGCCGACGGTGCGGGACCTCGCGCCGCTCATGCAGTTCAAGAAGCCGTCGCTGCCGGGTCGACGGCAGCGCCTCGAACAGGCCCTGACGATCTGGGACCTGCGGGAGATCGCCGCCCGCCGCACCCCGAAGGCCGCGTTCGACTACACCGAGGGCGCGGCCGAGGCGGAGATCTCACTGGCCCGCGCGCGGCAGGCGTTCGAGGACATCGAGTTCACCCCGGCGATCCTGCGGGACGTGTCGCGGGTGGACACCTCGCGCCAGGTGCTCGGGGCGCCGGTGTCGTACCCGTTCGGCATCGCGCCGACGGGCTTCACGCGGATGATGCAGACCGAGGGCGAGCGGGCCGGTGCCCGGGCCGCCGGACGTGCCGGTATCCCGTTCTCGCTCTCCACGATGGGCACCACCGCGATCGAGGACGTCCGCGACGCCAACCCGCACGGGCGCAACTGGTTCCAGCTGTACATGTGGAAGGACCGCGAGAAGTCGATGGCGCTGGTCTCCCGCGCCCAGCAGGCCGGCTTCGACACCCTGCTCGTCACCGTGGACGTCCCCGTCGCGGGTGCGCGGCTGCGGGACAAGCGGAACGGGTTCTCGATCCCGCCGCAGCTGAGTGCCCGGACCGTGGTGAACGCGATCCCGCGGCCGTGGTGGTGGTTTGACTTCCTGACCACCGAACCGCTGGCGTTCGCGTCGCTCGACCGCTGGTCCGGCACCGTCGGCGAGCTGCTCGACCACATGTTCGACCCGACCGTCACCTACGAGGACCTCGCCTGGATCCGTGACCAGTGGCAGGGCAAGGTCGTCGTCAAGGGCGTGCAGTCGCTGGCCGACGCCAAGCGCCTCGCGGACCTGGGCGTCGACGGCATCACGCTGTCGAACCACGGCGGCCGGCAGCTCGACCGCGCCCCCGTCCCCTTCCACCTGCTGCCCTCCGTGGTCAAGGAGGTCGGGAAGGACACCGAGGTGCACCTCGACACGGGCATCCTGTCCGGCGCCGACATCGTCGCCGCGGTCGCCCTCGGGGCGACGTTCACGATGGTCGGCCGTGCCTACCTGTACGGGCTGATGGCGGGCGGCGAGGCCGGGGTGGACCGGATGATCCAGATCCTGTCCGAGCAGATCGAGCGGACCATGCGGCTGCTCGGGGTGGCCTCGCTCGACGAGCTCGAGCCGGGGCACGTGACGCAGCTGCAGCGGTTGCAGCCGATCCCCCGGGCCTGAGCGGTCGGCTCCCCGCGCGTTGCATCGTGCACGTTCGGGCGGCGGACACCGGGCGTTCGTCGGTCGATTTCCGTGACGCCCCCCGAACGGGTCACAAATGATGCAAGATGTCCGTGGACGTGTCAACGAAACCCTCGGCATCCGGCCGGCTGGTGCGTCCGTCCCTCCCCGCATCCTGCGCCCGAGCATCCACGAGGAGCCCGACATCTCGACCCGAAGCACGTGCACGCCCTCTCGCGGCACGACCCCACGCACGACGTCCACGCCCCCGACAACCCGAGGGGGCACCCGATGATCCGCCACCGCGCGATCCTGGCGGTCGCGACCGCCGGCGCCCTGGTCCTCGGTGTCCCCACCGCCGCCTCCGCCCGCACGTGGTGGGGCTGGGACGGCGAACGCCGCTGGCACAACGCCCCGGTGAACCCCACCCCGACGCCGGCCCCGGACGAGACGGAGACCCCGGCCCCCACCGACGAGTGGACCCCGGATGCGGAGCCCGAGCAGGACTCCGCGCCGATCGAGGACTCGGCCCCCGTCGCCGAGCCCGCGCCCGACGCAGAGGCCGAGCCCGAGTCCGAAGCAGCGCCGGAAGCCGCGCCCGAGGCGGAGGCCTCCCCCGCGGACCTGTCCGCGATCGCACCGGACGCCCCGTTCGTCGAGGACTTCACCACGAACGCCGTCACCGGCCTCGTCCAGTCGCTGTACCCGCAGTCGTGGCAGCCCTACCCCGACGGCACCTCGGGCATCTACGCGCCGAGCAAGACCGTGTCGGTGCACGACGGCGTGATGGACGTCGCCCTCGGCACCGGTGCCGGAGCAGCCGGCACCTTCGGCTCCTCCGCCGGCGCCTGGGACCACGTCGGTGGCTCCTTCTCGGTCCGCGCGAAGGCGACCGGCGGCGACGGCAACGGCGCGGCCTTCATGTTGTGGCCGACGTCGAACGTGTGGGCCGACGGCGAGATCGACTTCCCCGAGGGCAACTTCGAGGAAAGCCCCTCGGTGTTCCACCACTCGATGACCCCGGGCAAGGAAGCCGAGCGCGTCCAGCTCGGCACCGGCGTCTCGTGGCGCGACTGGCACACCTACAAGGTCGACTGGGTCCCCGGTGAGTCCGTGACCTACAGCGTCGACGGCAAGGTACTCGGCACCGTCACGCACGACGTGCCGACGACCCCGCACCGCTTCATGTTCCAGGTCGGCAACTGGGGCGAGCAGGGCAACCTGCTCATCGACTGGGTCTCGACGACCGAGTAGCGTCCGCAGGTCCGCACCACGGACGGACGGGAGGCCCGGTGCCAGCTGGCACCGGGCCTCCCGTCCGTCCGTGTGGTCGCGTTCAGGGCGTCGCGCGCCGCTCAGAAGAGCGCGTTCAGGTCCGCGTAGTCCACCCCGCCCGCCAGCGAGTCGTAGGTGCCGGTGGTCCGCAGCTCGGCCGTGGCCTGCCGAACGACGGCGTACGCGGCCTGCGCGACGGCGGAACCGAGACTGATGCGGGCCACCCCGAGCCGGGCGAGTTCCGCCACGGTCGGCGACCCCGGACCGGCCATCACGTTCACCGGGCCGTCGATCGACTCCACCAGCGCACGGATGGTCTCGACGTCTCGCACTCCGGGGACGAACACGCCGTCCGCGCCGGCTCCGCGGTAGCGACGAGCACGCTCGAGCGTCTCGGCCAGGAGTCGTTCGGGATCGACGAGACCGGCGAGGTGGACGTCGGTCCGTGCGTTGACGGACAGGCGCACCCCGGCTCGGTCCGCCGCGCGCCGGGCCGCCCCGATCCGGTCGGCGAGCGCATCCGGATGCAACCTGCCGTCCTCGATGTTGATCCCGACGGCGCCCGCTTCGAGCACCGCGTCCACCGTGCGCGCCACGCCGTCCGCGTCGTCGGCGTACCCGGACTCGATGTCGACGGTGACCGGCACCGACACCGAAGCCGCGATCCGCGCGACCGCGTCCATCGCTTCCGCGCGGGTCAGGGTGTTCCCGTCCGGTCGCCCGAGGGACCAGGCGACGCCCGCACTGGTCGTGGCGATCGCGGTCGCGCCGGCATCCCCGACGAGTCGGGCGCTCACGGCATCCCAGACGTTGACGAGGACGAGTGGCCGGGATCGGTGGTCGTGGAGGCCGTGGAAGGTCGCGGCTCTGGTCGAAGTGGTGTTCACCCCTCGATCCCAGCGGTCCGAGCGCGGACGAGCTGGCGGGTTCCGGACGACGCGGTGGGGCCGCTCAGCCCTCGGGGCGAGGAGACCTGCGTGGGTTCAGCAGGTCTCCGTCCCACGACAGGTCGTCGTGCTCGCGGACCTCGAACGCCTCGAACCGGCCGTCGTCGAGCACGCGGTCGACGAGCGCGCGCGATCCGGCGACGATCGTCGAGTCCCAGTCCTCCTCGGCGGCGACGACCCACGCGTGGTCCTCCGGCCAGATGAACGTCGTGTGCGGCGCCACCTGGCCGTGCAGCCCGAAGCTCTCCCAACCCGGGACCGCCCGCTGCGCCCACGACGGATCGACGAGCTCGTCCAGGGTCGCACTGAAGAGCCAGGTGTCCCGCGCGGGCCAGGCCATCAAGCCCCGCGCACGTCGGATCCGGTGCCGGCGTTCAGCGGACGGCGGCCCGCCCGTCCCCTCCCACGCTCCGACGACCAGGTCTTCGGGGGTCGACGTCGCGCTCCGTAGGTGCGTGGTGAGGACGGCGAGGTCCTGCGGGTCGAACCACCCGTCGTCCGACTGGTCCACGCGCCAGCCGTCGGCCCACGACGTCGTCTGCTCGTCGTCGGTCAGGCGTTGCCACTGCACCAGGGGGTGCATCACGCGGTCGTTGCGGCGCGCGACCTCCGACCACCGCCAGCGGGTGTGTTCGACGTCCGGGTGGTCGCCCCACTCGTCCGTGGTGTCGAGGTCCGCCCGGTGCGCGCCGACCGGGTGCAACAGGCGTGCGTACGCCTCGAACCCGGTGCCCGCGACACCACCGACGCTCGCCCAACGCCCGGCACGCGCGACGAGCCAGTCGCCCCGCGATGCATCGCTCAGCAGGCGCATCGTGCTGCTGCTCAGAGCTTCTCGTCGACGAGCGCGATGAAGCGGCTGCCGATGCCCTCGACCTCGCGCCGCGTCAACCCGGCGGTGGGCTCCGGCGCCTGGTACGGGGCGTGGTAGTCGCACATCAGGTAGTCCCATTCGGGCCACCACTTCTTCGGGCGCGCCTCTTCGTCGAAGCCGCAGACCACGCACTCCAGGCGCGTCCAGACCTTCTTGGTGCCGGTGCGGTTGGCGCGGGACTGCACGAGCCAGGCGGGCGGGTCCTGCTCGATCGCGTCGAGCTCCGCTTCGCTGAGGCGCGACGGGATGCCGTGGCGGGTCGCCATCTCGAGGGGGATGTCGAGCCGGACGGCGGCTTCGCGGCGGGAGAGCATCCGTCCAGGGTAGGTCCTGCCCCTTCCCACCTCGAACTGCGATGTCGGGAAACCGCCAGTGATCACTCCCGCGCTTGGCGAGACTGGCTCGGAGCCCGCGACCGCCGCGAAGCCCGACCGAGAGCCGAGCGCCGTGCACCACAGCCCCATCGACCCTGCGACCCTCTACTTCGGCACACCTGTGGCGCTGCTGAGCACCATCGCTGACGACGGCACCACGAACACCGCCCCCATGTCGTCGGTCTTCTGGCTCGGGAAGACCGCCGTCCTCGGCATGGGAAGCCGATCCCAGACCGCGTAGAATCTGCTCGCCACCGGTGAGTGCGTCATCAACCTCCCGTCCGCTGATCTGGTGGCCGCGGTGGACACGCTCGCCCTCACGACCGGACGATCACCCGTCCCCGCCGGCAAGGCCCACGTCCGCTACCGCCACGAACCGGAGAAGCTCCGCCTCGCCGGGCTCCACGGCCGCCCCGGCGACACCGTCCGTACGGAACGGATCGACGAGTGCCCGGTCAACCTCGAAGCGCACGTCGTGCACACGCGACCGCTCGCATCAGACGACGGCACCTTCGTCTTCGAAGCCTCGATCAGCCGCGTCCACGTGCACGATTCCATCCGCATGGCGGGGACCGCGAACCGGATCGATCCCGAGCTGTGGCGTCCGCTCATCATGAGCTTCCAGCGGTTCTACGGCCTCGGCGGCGAGCTCCACCCGTCGCGGCTCGCCGGCGTCGACGAGGAGTGGTACCGGTAGCGAGAGGGGCCCCGACCGCGGACTTTCCTCGAGCGTGCAGGCCGTGTATGGTCTCGATCACTGAGGTAAAAGGCGCCGCGATCTGCGACGCACCAGCACGCGGCATCGAACGAGTCGCCACTTCTTCCCTCGAAGGAGTGCGCCATCGTGTCCCCCAGTCCCCCTCTCACCACCGGGCACGTACCCGCCGGTGACTCGTCGCCTCGTCTGCGCGACGCCTGGATCGCCCTCGCCGGGCTGTCCGCGGTGTTCCTGTTCGAGATGCTCGACAACTCCGTGCTCAACGTCGCCCTGCCGACGATCGGCCGCGACCTGGGCTCGTCGACGACGGGCCTGCAGTGGGTCTCGGGTGCCTACTCGGTCGCCTTCGGAGGGCTGATGCTGCTCTTCGGCGCCGTCGCCGACCGCATCGGACGCCGTCGGGTCATGCTCGCCGGGCTCGTGCTGCTGGCCCTGGCGAGCCTCGCCACGGCGGTGGTCACGTCGACCGAGCAACTGATCGCCGTGCGGGTCGCGATGGGCGTCGCCGCGGCGATGACGACGCCCGGGTCGATGGCGCTGGCGTTCCGCCTCTTCGACGACGAAGGCCTCCGGGTGCGGGCGCTCACCGTCATCTCGACGGCCGGGCTCGTGGGGCTGGCCGTCGGTCCGACCGTCGGCGGGTTCGTGCTCGCCGTCGCCCCGTGGCAGGTGCTGCTGCTGGCAGACGTGCCGATCGCGGTCCTCGCGCTCGTCGGCATCCGGTTGGGTGTCGCACGCGACGAGGCGGCGGGGCTCCGTCGCGATCCGGTCGACGTGGTCGGAGCGCTGCTCGGCACCGTGACCACGGCCGGAGCACTCGTGACGCCGACGATCCTGGTCGAGTCCGGAGCCACTGACTGGTGGGGGTGGGCAGTCCTCGCCCTCGCCGCCACCTGCGCGGTGGGGTTCGTCGCCCGCGAGCGGACCGCGCAGCACCCGCTGATCGACCTGCACCTGCTCGCCCGACCACTCGTCTCGAGCGGCCTCGCGTTCAAGGCCGCGTCGGGTCTGGCCGTCGCCGGACTGTCGTACCTCGTGACCCTGCAGCTGCAGTTCGCCTGGGGCTGGCCGCCGGCGCTGGCCGCCGTCGGGACGTTGCCGCAGGTGGTCGTGCTGCTCGTCGGCGGCCGCTTCGTCGGGCCGTTCGTGCAGCGGGTCGGCCTGGGCCGCGCCGCCTGGATGAGCGCCGTCTCGGTCGTCTCCGGTCTCGCGGTCTTCGGCGCCCTGAGCCGGCACGGGTACCCGTGGGTGCTCGTCGCGCTCGTGCTCGTCGCCGCCGGCATGCGGGTCGTCGGCGTCGTCGCCGGCGCGTCCGTCCTCACGGGCCTGCCCGCGGACCGCGCCTCCGTCGGAGCGGCGCTCGTCGACACCTCGAGCGAGCTCGCGGGCGGTGCCGCCGTCGCTGCGGCGGGGACCATCGTCGCCGCCTTCGTCACCGGGAGCATCACCACGACCACCTGGACCACCGCCCGGCTCGAGGGCTTCCAGGACGCCCTCACCGTCGCCGGCCTCGGTCTCGCCGCGGTCGCAGCGCTGCTCGTCGTGGTCGGCATGCTCCGAGCCCGGCCCGCCGTCGAACCAGAGGACGCGGCCTCGTCCGAACCTGCCAACACCACGCCTGCACAGCCCGACCCGATCACCATCACCGAGGAGACCTCCCGTGCCTGACACCATCGCCCTCCCCCGCCCGCCGTTCGATCCCGAGTTCGTGCCCTTCCTCACGGCCATGGACGCGCGAGGCCGCTTCCACCTCACGACCCAGATGCTGCCGCAGATGCGACAACTGGACATGACGGAGGCGCAGCTCGACGAAGGACTGCGTGCTCGTGGCCTCGAGCGGAGCAGCATCACGATCGCGGGGCACCGCGGCGACCCGATCGACCTCGCCGTGATCCAACGCGCCGGCCGCACCGGCACGGCTGCCCTGGCCTACGCGATCCACGGCGGCGGCATGATGTTCGGCCACCACCTCGGCAACCTCGACTCCTACGACGAGTGGCTGCTGGTGCACGACGTCGTCCTGGTCAGCCCGGACTACCGCCTGGCTCCGGAACACCCGGACCCGTACCCGGTCGAGGACTGCTACGCCGGTCTCGTCTGGGCAGCCGAGCACGCCGACGAACTCGGCATCGACCCGGAGCGCATCGTCCTCGTCGGGCAGAGCGCCGGTGCCGGTCTCGCCGCCGGCACGGCCCTCCTGGCCCGCGACCGACAGGGGCCCTCCGTCATCGGCCAGGTGCTCGTGAGTCCCATGCTCGACGACCGCGACGCGACGCTGTCGGCTCGGCAGTTCGACGGTGTCGGGGTCGCCGACCGGGAGATGACACGGTTCGGCTGGGACGCCTACCTCGGTGACCGGCGGGGTGGCGAGGACGTCTCCGTCTACGCCGCACCGGGCCGCGCGACCGACCTCACCGGGCTCCCACCCGCGTACATCGACTGCGGCAGCACCGAGGTGTTCCGCGACGAGACCGTCGCCTACGCCAGCTCGCTGTGGGCGGCAGGAGTCCAGGCGGAACTGCACGTGTGGCCGGGAGCGTTCCACGGATCGACGAGCATGATGCCCGACGCGACGCTGTCGCAGCGGGCCGTGCGGGCCCTGCGCGAGTTCACCGGTCGCCTCCTCAACCCGGCAGTCTGACGGCAGCCCCGGCACGAGCGCATCGTGGTGCTCGTGCCGGGACCTGCTCGCAGCATCAGCTAGATCCGGTCCAGGGACGCCACCGCGACGACGATCGGCCACGCCTCACCGTCGAGCTGCACGGACCGCAGCCCGCGCGGCAGGGCTTGTCCGTCATCGGACTCAACGACGACTCCCTGCAGCCCGATGAGGTGCCCGGAACCCCTGCTGTAGTGCACGCGATCACCGACGACGGGCATGATGATGGTGTCCGCCGCCAGCTCCTCTGCAGCGAGTTCCACGGTGAGAGGCCGAGACTCCGTGAGCACCTCGGCGAGCTGTGCCTCGAACACGCCGCGTTCGTCGAGCTCCGCGTCGCCCGCCTCGGGATCCACGATCCTCGCGACTGGCAGGATCTGCTGGCCGATCGTGCGCGCGACTCCGCACCCGATCGCGACACCCAGGCCGGCGAGGGACAGCCCCATGCTCGCCATCTCGAACCGCAACGGGACTGGCTCAGCAACGACCTGACGGATTCCGCCGTTCGAGCCGCCGGCGGTGTGCGCTCGCACGGCAGTCGCCTTCACCGCGCCGTGGAGTCGTGGCGCGACCGGAGCTGCTCTTGTCCGCCGGAGATCACCGCCGAACTGCTCGCCGAGATGCTTCTTGAACGCAAGGGCGCCAGGCCGTCGCTCGTCGCAGTTGTCCATCGGGTCGCCTTCGGGTCGGCTTCTCGCAGCCTCGAGTCAGGCTGTTCCCGGACCGTACTGCCGGACCGTCGGCCCACACGACGGTTCCTCACCGATCTTGCGGTAACCAGCAAGGCCGATTCGGAGTTCGCGCCGGCGCAGCCCCGAAGCGCGAGTAGATGACTCCCAGCGGGAATCGTGCTTCTACCTCGTCGCTGAACTTCGACGCTTCGGACTCAGTCGCGAAGACACCGAGCACCGTGTTGTGTGGTGACTCGTCACCACCGGGGTCTGGTCGCCTCAGAGCTCTGACGTCGGCTGTTGGCGGGGGTTGAGGAGATCGCCGTCCCAGCTCAGGTCGTCGTCTTCGTGCACCTCGAAGGCCTCGAAGTGATCGTCCGCGAGGATGCTGTCGACGAGTGCGCGTGAGCCGGCGACGATCGTCGAGTCCCAGTCTTCCTCGGAAGCGACGACCCAGGTGTGATCCCCGGGCCAGATCAGCGACGTGTAGGGCCCTTCCTGCTGGGGGCGACTGCATCCCCATCCGGGGACGGAGCGCTGCGCCCACGATGGGTCAGCAAGCTCGCGCAGGCTCGAGCTGAACAACCACATGTCCCGACCGGGCCACGGCATCTGCATGCGAGCCCGCGCGCGCGCGTTCCGGCCTCCTTCGGCCCATGGCGGGTTGCCGGTGCCTTCCCATGCTCCGATGACCAGGTCGTCCGGGTTCCGCGTCGCGGCCCGCAGATGCGTGGTCAGGACCGCGAGGTCCTCCGGGTTGAACCACCCATCGTCGGACTGACCGACACTCCACCCATCCGACCAGTCCCTCGTGTGCTCGTCATCGCTGATGCGGAACCACTGCACCAGGGGATGCATCACCCGGCCGTTACGGCGCGCAACCTCAGCCCACCGCCAACGCGTGTGCTCAACATCGACGGGATTGCCCCACTCGTCGACCGTGTTCGGGTCAGTACGGTGCGCATCCACCGGGTGCAGCAGCCGCGCGTACGCCTCGAAGCCCGTGCCAGCGACACCGCCGACGGTCGCCCATCGACCGGCTCGCTTCACGAGCCAATCGCCTCGCAGGGCTTCGGTCAGCAGGATCACCGCATCAGCATCCCACGGCGAACGCCTTCACTCAGGAAAAGCAGTCTCCGAAGACCATCCGCAACCGGAACCGCCCCTACTCCCCCACGTCCGAGCAGCCCGGCAACGCCGCGATGTCCGTGCACCCGTACTCGCTCCACCCACCCTGGCCGTAGGTGTCGTACGCCGCAGTCGACGCCACCGTGGCCCCTGCACCAGCCGTCCGGACGAAGGACGGGGTCGGATCACCCTCGGTCGTCCACCGGACCCACTGGAGCGAGGCCACCTCGCCCGCTTCGCTCGCGTCCCGCAGACACCGCAGGCTCTCGGCAGGGAGCGCACCGTCGGCCTCGAGCTCCACGTCACCGCAGTCGGTACCGCTCGGGTTGCTGACCCACTCGGGCGCATCGGCGAGTGTGCGGGCGGACGCGATGGGGTCAGCTGGCTGCTCGCTGCACGCCGACAGGAGCGGCAGCGCGACCAGCGCGAGTCCGGCGGCGGCGAGGACCAGTGGCTTCTGCACAGGACGAGCATGGCTCAACGAGACGCCCTGCCGGGTCACGGTCCGACAACATGTCGAGCGCTGGCGACCTGACGCCCGATGGTCCACACCAGACGGACGGGAGGTGGGCCCCACCAGCCGGTACCGGCGCACCGCGCCAGCGGGGCGACGGCCGAGCCTGGAGGGACGCTGCCAGCTGGCAACGGGCCTCCCGTCCGCATGATGGTCGCGTCGACGACGCGACGAGCAGGCGCTGGTGCGTCAGCGCGATCGGACGATCGCGGCCTTGGTCTGGTCACGCAGGTACGCGATGCCGGCGGCGTTCGGGTGGAGTGCGCCGAAGAGGATGCTGTACTTCGTCCCGGCCAGCGGCGTGCTGTTCGCGGCGGTGCCGCGATCGGTCAGGGTGAGTCCCGCCATCCAGGCGGAACCCGACGCGGCACAGGGGGTGTGCGCGGCAGAGCCCTGGAGCGTCGAGACGTAGGTGAACCCACGAGCCTTCGCCGCAGCCTTGACCGCTGCGTCGAGCGCGTTCTGGGTGCGGTGGAAGTAGGCGGTGTCGGTCGCGGTGAAGGGGAACGCGTTCTGCGGGAACGGCGGCTCGAGACCGGAGTCACCGAGAAGGCTCGAGAAACATCCCTTCGGGGCCTGCGCCGCACCCGGCGCGATCATCGGGTAGCCGACGACGAACACCTTCGCCTGCGGAGCACGTTGCGCGATCACGCGGAACGTCGACGCGAGCCGCGGTGCCACGACGGTGCGGATGCGCGATGCGAGACGATCCCGCGTGACGCCGTGCACGACCGGTGCGTAGTAGTCCTTGCAGTGGTCGTAGGTCTTCCCGTGGATCTCCGAGAACACCGGGCCGGCCTTGTCCAGCGCGACGCAGTTCGCGATGACGCCGGAGAACCCCAGGTCGTTCCCGCCGATCGACACCGTGACGACGTCCGTGTCCTTGGAGAGCGCGTCGGCCTGGACGGGCGCGGTGGCACTTCCGGCTCCGGTCTTCTGCGCGACCCGGGAGATGTTGCCGGTGGTGGCACCGGCGCAGGCGCGGTCGTCGAGCTGGAGTCCCAGTGATGCTGCGACCTGGTGCGGGTAGTCGGTGGTGGACTGGAAGCAGCCGGCTGCCGGACCCGAGCTGTAGGGGGCGACGCCGAAGCCGCCCGCGTACGAGTCGCCGAGGGCCACGTAGTTGTCACCGCTGGCGGTGGCCACGGACTGGGTGGGTGCCGCGCCGTCGGCGTTGGCCGCGGAGACGGGCCCGGCCGCCCCGACAGCGAGCGCTGCCGCCGTGAGGACGCCGCTGGTGATCAGCAGCGCGTTGGTCCGGCGGAGGCGAGGAGCGTGACGCATGGAGCAGGTTCCTTCCAGAGGGCCTATTCGACAGACGATCGTCTGACAAGTAGACGGTAGGTTGGTGGGACGCCCCGCGCCATGAGAGGGCCACAAGGTGCATCGGACGCATTCCGCGCACCCCCCTGTCCCTCGACGTGGATCAGGCCGGCGCGCACCAGGTGGACAGGTGGTCCAGCGCCGCTCCGGCCGTGGTCACCAAGCGCTTGCGGGTCGATTCCCGGTCGGCATCCGCGAGGACCGCGTCGCCGATGGCTTCGGTGGTCTGGTGCACGACGGCCACGAGCGCGGCAGCCTGAGCACGCCGGGTCATCGAGTCGAAACCCGTGTCCGCCAGTTCTGCCGCCACCGCGGACGTGACTTCGTCGTAGAACTCCAGCGCCCGTCGCCGGAGCACCGCGCTGAGCCGGCACTGCGCTGGGAACTCCCCTCGCGCCAAGGCCGGGTCCTCTGCGACGTACCGATCGACATCCTCGAGCACGATGGTGCGCATCGCTTCCGCGGGTGACTGCTGCGCACCTCGGTCCGCAACCGCAGCTCGGATCTTCTCGAGCACCTCATCGGCTCGGTCGAACACCAGATCGGGTTTGGTCGGGAAGTAGTTGTAGACGGTCTGATCCGAGACGCCTGCAGCTCGGGCCACGTCTGACATCGACACCTCGTCGTACCCGTGCTCAGCGAACAGCCGTGCAGCAACGTCACCCAGGCGCTCGCGGGTCTCCCGTTTCTTGCGCTCTCGCAGGCCCGACGAAACGCCCGTGCTCGACTCCACCATCCCCCGAGTCTGGCACGAAACGTTGAGTGACCCAAAGTTCTGGTACGTTTGCCGAACTTAGAGTCACTACAAGTTCGGTGGATGCCGAGGAACGAGGACGATCGATGACCACGCAGAAGCAGGAACAGGTACTCATCGCAGGAGCGAGTTTCGCTGGGCTCACGACCGCGCTGTGGATGCGTCGGCTCGGGTACGACGTCTCGATCGTCGAGGTCGCTCCCGGGTTGAAGCGAGGCGGCACCCCGGTCGACATCCGCGACGACACCATCGCGATCGTCGACCGGATGGGCCTGCTCGAGCAGATCTCGGCGAAGGCGCTCGCGCCGCGGGTGACAGAGTTCACGACGCCGGAGGGAGACCGCATCGCGCGGATGGATCCGGTGCCTCCCTCGGCCGGATCGACGGGCGACGGCTACGAGGTCCACCGCGACGACCTGCTCGACATCCTCGCCGCCGCGACCGAGGGCGAAGTGGAGATGCTGTGGAACAACTCGGTCACATCCCTGCACGAGACCGACGAAGAGCGCGTGCACGTCACCTTCCGCGACGGAACCGAACGGGACTTCTCCATGGTGTTCGGCTGCGACGGCAACCACTCCACAGTGCGTCGACTGCACTTCGGGCAGGAAGCGCTGTACAGCCACTTCCTGCGGACGTACTTCTCCGTCGCCGTCCTCGACGACCTCGTCATCGAACCGCAGACGACCCGGATCACCAACGCACCGGGCGTCACGATGCTGGTCAACTCGTACGACACCACCACCGACCTCGTCCTCGGCTTCCGCTCCGAGCAGGAGATCCCCTTCGACCACCACAACGAAGCGGCACAGAAGCGCATCCTCCGCGAGCACATGCTCCGGGCCGGTTCGCCGTTCTCGGACCACGTCGACGAAGCCATCGGCGCCGTGACCTTCTACTTCGACAAGCTCAGCCAGATCAAGATGCCGGCGTGGACGTCCGGCCGCGTCGCACTCGTCGGCGACGCCGGTTACTGCCCTTCCCCGGCCGCAGGGATGGGCGGCTCGCTCGCCATCATCGGTGCCACTGCACTCCACGACGCCCTGCGGGACGCGGACGGCGACGTCGAGCAAGCATTCGCTGACTACGAGCGCGCGCTCCGGCCGGTCGTCGACGCGGTACAGCACGACGCCGAGCACATCGGTGTCAGCAGCTACTTCCCCGCGACCGCAGACCAGATCGATGCGCGCAACAGGATGCTGCTCGACCGCTGAGTACGGACGCCCCGCGGTTGCGCCTGTTCGAAACAATTCCACAAGACTTCTTGTGCGTATAGGGTCGCACCATGACCCAAGGACGGATCGACGACCCCGCCCAGATGCGCGCCCTCGCTCACCCGACACGCCTGCGCATCCTCGGCCTGTTGCGTGCGAACGGCCCGCAAACCGCCGCGACGATCGGCGAGGTGATCGACGAAGCGCCCGGCACGATCAGCTACCACTGCACCCGACTCGCCGCCGCGGGCTTCATCGAACCCGCTCCCGACGCGGGCACGGACCGACGTGAGCGCTGGTGGCGAGCCGCGCACGACGCCTCCGTGTGGGAGCTCGCCGATGCGCTCGACGACCCGGAGCGGTTGCTCGCCACCAACACCCTCGACCACGCGGTCGCCCGCGTGTACGCCGCGAACTACGAGGCGTTCGTCGACCTCGCGCCGACGTTCGGACGCGAGTGGGTGTCGGCGTCCTCGAGCTCGGACCGCGTGCTCCGCCTGACGGCAGCCGAGCTCCAGGACATGGGCGAGGAACTCCGCGGCGTCGTGGACCGCTGGGCTGGTGTCGCTGCCGAGCACCACGCCGGCGACGGCTCCGAGCAGGTCTTCGTGCTGAACCAGGCATACCGATGGCCTCGCGGCTGAGCCCCCGGGCGCAACTGCGCGCACTGCTCGCGGTGCAGGTGGTGTCGCGCGTCGGGAACGTCATCACCACCATCACCGTGCCGTTCGCCGTCCTCGCGCGTGGCGGCTCCGCCACCGACGTCGGCATCGCCGCGTTCATGGCGACGGTGCCGATCGTGCTCGGCGGCCCGTTCGGCGGTGCCATCGTGGAGCGGGTCGGCTTCGTCCGCTCGAGTGTCGCGTCCGACGTCGTCAGCGGGCTCACCCTGCTCGCGATGCCGGTGCTCGCCTGGACCGTCGGTCTGCCGTTCTGGGCGCTCCTCGCGCTCGTGTTCGTCAGCGGGCTGTTCGACACCCCGGGTGAGTCCGCCCGACGGGTGCTCCTGCCGGGGCTCGCGACCGCGGCAGGCGTGCCGCTCGAACGTGCCGTCGGCCACTTCGAGGCGTCGTCACGGCTGTCGGTGCTGATCGGTGCGCCCCTCGGCGGGACCCTGGTCGCCGTCCTCGGTCCGATGCCGGGTCTCGCCTGCGTGGCGATCGCCTTCGGGGCAGCCGCGATGCTCATGGCGCTGACGGTCCGCGGTGCGGTGGCGCCGGTCGCGTCCGGCGAGCCCGTGGAGTCGCAGGGGTACTGGCGCGACATCGCCGACGGGTTCCGGTTCTGCGTCCGCGATCCCCTGTTCCGGCTCGTGGTCGCGCTGGTGCTCGTGACGAACCTGCTCGACGCCGCACGCTCGACCACGCTCCTGCCGCTCTACGCCGACCAGCAGCTCGGCGGCGCGCAGGCGCTCGGGCTCGTCACCGGTGTCTTCGGGGGTGCGGCGTTCCTCGGCTCCGTCGCCTTCGGGTACGTGGCGCACCGCGTGCCACGGCGGTTGGTCTTCGCCCTGTGCTTCGTGCTCGCCGGCGGGCCGTCCCTGGTGGTCCCGGCGCTCGGGCTCGGCCTGCCGTGGATGCTCGCCTCGGCTGCGCTGTCCGGGCTGGCGGCCGGGTCGATCAACCCGATCCTCGGAGCCGTCGAGCTCGAGCGGATCCCGGAGCACATGCGCGCGCGGGTGTTCGGCCTGCTCGGTGCCGGCGCGTGGGCGGGCATCCCCGTCGGCGGCCTGCTCGCCGGGCTCGCTGCCGACGGTGTGGGGGTCGAGGCCACCTTCGCCGTCGTCGCGGTCGTGTACACGGTCGTGACGCTCACGCCGCTGCTCGGCGGATCATGGCGGCTGATGGAACGCCGCTCGGTCACGGTGTCGGCGGCTTGACGTCCGGTGGTCCGCCCGAACCGCCGCCTAGGCTGCGGAGGTGACCAGGCACCGGACGAACACCCGACGAGCGATCGTCGTGACCGTTCTGATCGTCAGTGCCGCGGCGCTCCTGTTCATCGGCCTGCGCACCGCACTGTTGTTCATGGGCGCGACGGAAGGCGACGTGCCGGCGACGGCGTCGATCCCCCTGCCGGCCGGGAGCAGGGTGGTCGACGAGGACGAGCAGTGCGCGTCCGGCGGGTGCTGGTCGCTCGTGTCCGTGCAGCCGCCGTCGGGGATGAGCCCGACCGAACTGTCGACGACGTTGGGCACTGAACCGTTCGCGAGGCTGCCCGGGAGCCTGTGGGACCCACGCGTCATCAACCTGACGTCAGAAGTCCAGGGAGACCTCCTCGTGATCCAGGCGGACTACTGGTCCCGCGAGCCCTCTCCCTGACGCCCGGAAGACCACACGAGGCGGCCGTGCCTGGAGGGACGGTGCCAGCTGGCACCGCGCCTCCCGTCCGCCCTGTGGTCGCGTCGACGACGCGTCAGGCTTCCCAGGGCCAGTAGGTCTGGCAGGTCTCGGGGCCGCCGTTCGTCGAGCCGCAGACCTCCACCGGCCCCCAGATGCTTGACGACCAGGGTTCAGCCGCTGCTGCGCTCCCGACGGCGAACCCGCAGCGTGCCGATCCCCTGCACGATGCAGACGACGCCGCTCGCGACGACGATGACCCCGGTCACGATCCGACCGACGGAGACCCCGCCGAACAGCAGCGGCGCGACCGCGACGCCGATGAAGATCGCCCCCATCACGATGACGACGACCGGGTTCTGGGCGACGAAGAACCGGCGCCCACCGTTCGCTTCGGCGATCGCCCGGTCCCGGGCACGCGGGACGGCGTCCGGCGACCGACCAGCGCGGCGATCTGCACGCCGTCGCCGGCCGCGCAGGACCAACCACACCGCCGCGCCGATGACCACGGCCGCTCCGATCGCGATCCACTCGACGAGCTGGAAGAACCCGAAGACCATCACCAGGACGAACCCGACCGCGATGCCCACGAACATGTCCGAGGTCATCCGGTCGGTCCGGCCGTCGACACTCGTGACGTAACCGGGGCGGCGTTCGTACGGATCGTGCTCGTCCACGGCCGGTCTGTCGGCCCGTTCGGTTCCCATGCTCCGAACGTACCGACGGCGCTGGGGAACCGTCCGGGTCAGCCGACCCGTTCCCCCGGCTGCTCGGCCCGGACCCCGTGTGCCGGACGCCGCTCCCGCACGATCGCTACCGCCTGGCGCAGCGACAACCCCGGCAGGTAGGTACGGACGATCGCGACGCCGATCGTGGGCAGCGCCACCGGGTCCGGGTACGCCATCACCAGCGGGTGCAGGTCTGGCCCGAACTTCGCCTTGAAGCGCAGCAGGGAGCGGAACCCGTACACGGGCTCGAGCGCACCGCCGACGACGTCGAGGAACGATTCGACGCCGCTCCGGCCGGCTCCCTGTGGTTCCGCCGAGGACGCGAGCGGGGCCGCGGACAGGCTGAGCCGCTCGGCACCGTCGGCGCGCATCCGGTCGACCGCACTCGCGACCAGGAACTCCATCACACCGTTCGGAGCGTCCGGGGCGCGGCGCATCACGTCGAGCGTCCATCCGACCACCTGCCCGGCGCGGTACGCCGGCAGCCAGCTGGTGACGGCGAGCACCGAGCCGTCCTCGCCCAGGGCGACGAGCGTGCGGACGGCGGGGTCGCGCATCTCGTCGATCCCGCCCAGGGTGAACCCCATCTCGGGCAGTTCGCGCTCGGCGACCCACTCCTCCGAGATCGCCTCGATCTGGCGGGTGACCGAGCCGGGCAGCGAGGCCCAGTCCGACCAGAGTGCGGTGGTGCCGGACCGTGCGGCCTTGTTGACGGCCGTGCGGACGTCCTGCTTGCGCTTGCCCGTCGTGGTCCAGGTGCGGGGGTCGAGGTCGGCGTCCTCGGCCACGGGGAGGGTCGTCCAACCGAGTCGGGCGAGCGCCGCGCCGAGGGTGGCGTCGATGCCGTAGAAGACGGGCGTCCAGCCGTGGTCGTCCGCGGCCCGTGCGAAGCCCTCGAGTGCCGCCAGCCGCGCGTCCTCGTGTCCGAAGGGGCCACCGGTCGTCACGGCGACGCTCCCGGTGCGGTGGTAGGCGACACCGGCGCGGCCGTCCTCGGTGAACCAGTACTCGTTGCCGGGCCAGGTGGTCATCCACCCGAAGGTGTCACCACCGCCGGCGACCAGGAGCGCCCGAGCGGCCACCCGAGCGGCGTCCTGCCCGTCGAGGTCGCTGTCCGAGCGTCCTGCCCCGGTCGGCCGGACCGCGGCGATCGCCACGGCGAGCCACAGGAGCGGGCCGGAGACACCCACGACGAACCGCAGCGCCGGGTCGGCCTGCGCCAGGTGCGTCGGCAGCGTCACGGGGGCGATCGGGCCGAGCACGGCGAGCGCCAGGTGGAGGGGCTCGCGCACGCTGTCGCCCGAGGCCACGGCGACACCGACGACGACGACCGCGAGCACCACGGCCGAACCGGCGACCGTCAGGACGAAGGTCCGCAGTCGTCGCTGGTCGGTCCGGACCGGGAAGTCCGCGCGGCGCAGGACGAGCACCACGGCGGTCGCGATCGGCACCAGCACCGACGCGGCGATCGAGAGTGAGACCGCGAGGTGGTCCGACGCCAGGCGCTGCACGACGGCGTGGTGGCGTTCGGGCAGCACCCCGTACGAGACGGCGGTCGCGACGCCGGAGACCAGGTCGACGGTCGCGACGAGCCACAGTGCGAACCGGCTCCCGCTCCGGAGTCCCACCGCGCCGACCGCCAGGACCACGAGCGGCATCACGGCCAGCAGCGAGTGGAACAGGCCGTGCGGGTGCACCTCGGCGAGCGCCCGGACGCAGCTGGCGGTCACCCCGGTCACCGAACAGTGCGGCATCCGTCCGGTCGGCCCGGTGTCGAGCACCACGGCGAGCGGGGCGAGCAGCCCGAACTGCGCACCGGTGACGAGCGCGAGGACGGGCCCGACGGCCGACACGGTCACCGCGGCCACCAGCAGCACCCGGGTCTCGCGTGAGGAGCTCCGGGTCCAGCCGCTCCGTACCGGTGACCGTCGCAGCACGCGGCCGAGCACCAGGCCGACGAGCAGAGCGAGTGCCGCGTGCAGGTCGGACGCGTGTCCGGCGTAGAGCAGCAGTGCCGCGACGACGGCGATCGACACCACCCGGATCCGGCGTCGCCACAGGGCGCCGGCGAACGCGCTCGCGGTGACGATGGTGCCGACGATCCACGTCCAGGGTCCGACGTGCCCCAGGTGCACGAGGAAACCGCGGTTCGCCGGGGCGCCGTCGAACAGCTGCAGCAGGGCGCCGAGCCCCGTCCCCACCACGGTCGTGACGACCATCGCGAGCAGGGTGCGCCGCCAGCCGAGCAGCCGTTCGGACGCCGCGGTGCAGACCACGACGGCGACGAAGGTGACGAGGAACCCGACGACGCTGCTCGTCACCGCGACCACGCCGAGCGGACCCATCGTCCCGCCCAGGGTGTCGGGCGTCCGGCCGTCCTCCGTGCCGAGGCATCGGAGCACCACGGCGGCGATGCCGGCGACGATCGTCAGGGCCGAGACGACGCTCGTCAGCGGGTACCGACGGGCTGCCGGCACGAGCCGTCTCGGATGCGCCCACGCGAGGGCCGCGACCACCGCGCTCACCGCAGGCCCAGGTGCGCGATGACGCCGGGCATCCCGACGCGCAGCGCGTAGCGGACGGTGTTCCAGTCATGGGCGGAGCCCTCGGACACGAACAGCCGGGTCCGCATGCCGGCGGCGTTCGCGGCGGCGCGGAGTGCCGTGGTCGAGGCGACGTAGGGGGCGTCGTCGCTGCCGTAGGCGAACACCGTCAGGTGCCCGGGGTAGGGACCGTGCGCACGCATGATCGCCCGCGGTGCCGCTTCGGCGTACCGCGAGGCCGAGCCGCCGAACCCGTACCGGATGCTGTGCTGGACGGAGCCGTTCAGGGGTGCCAGCTCGCTCGAGATCGCGAAGGTCGTGCCGAACACGTCCGGGTGTGCGGTGGAGAACTGCATGGCACACGTGGCCCCCTGCGAGAACCCGACGATGCCCCAGGCCGAGGGCGCTGCCCCGACGCGCAGGTGCTGCCGGATCCAGTTCGTGGTGTCGGTCATGATGTACGTCGCGGAACGGCCGAGGGACGAGTCGACGCACATCGGGTTCCGGTCCGGTGCCCCGAGTTGATCCGGCGCGACGACGATCGGGGCGAGTCCGTGGTGGGCCTCGGCGAACGCGTCCATCACCGCGCCGAGCCGACCGGCCTGGAACATGTCGCTCGGCTGCCCGGGTTGCCCGGCCAGGCTGATCACGACCGGCAGGGTCGGTGGTCGCTCGGTCAGGGCGGCCGGCGGCAGGTACACCACCGCCGGCCGTGCGTGGAAGTGGGCGACGGTCGACGGGATGGTGACCGAGAGCACCTTCCCGCGTCGCGGCATGCCGGCGGGGGCCCGCCAAGTGGCCGGGTCCACCACCGGACTGGAGGCGCGCCCCACCCCCGTCTCGTGTCCCAGCGGACCCGACGGGTACGGATCGGTCGTCACGGCCTGCTCGATCGTGCGGTACGCCCCGAAGTCGACGTTGACGCCGAGGACGGCGGCCAGGGCCACCGCCACCGCCACGAGCACGCCGAGCACGCGGCGGAGCCAGCCGCCCTGGACGACCGTCACGACGAGGAGCCCGACACCGCCGAACGCAAGGGCCACCCACATCCGGGTGATCGGGGTGAACGACACCCCGTACAGGTCCTGCACGTCCCCGAACCACCACACCGCGACCAGGCCGATCACGGCGCCGACAGCCACGGCACCGAGCCGCCAGAGCAGGCCCCGGACCGGATGGCGGGAGTGACGACCGAACGCCGGCAGGAGCGCGGCGACGGTGAGGAGCCCCGCGGCGACGTCCACCGGGACGAGCACGGACGGTGCGACGACGGCGACGTGGAACAGGGGACGGAGCAGATCGTGGAACATGGGGCCTCCCGGCGGACGGTGCAATCGTGGCGGCGGCCTGCTGCGAACGGGGCACCGAGGCGCTTCCGGTTCGCACAGTTCCCACCTGTGCGGCTCCCAGACGGCACTCGAACAACGCCCAGTGAGGCGTCCGGTGCGACGCTGCCGCGGGACCGCTCGGTGGCGCGCACCTAGGGTGAACGAGTGACGCACGACGGATCGGTACGGGCTGCTCTCGCGGCGGTCGCAGCGGACGGCTGGGGCGACGGTGGGCCGCTCGTCGAACCCGGCGGCACGGCCTCACCACGTCGGGCCGCGGTCCTGATGCTCTTCGGCGCGCTCGACCACACGCCGAGTGACCGACCGGCAGCAGCGCCCGGTGTCCCGCGGGACCTCGACGTCCTGCTCCTCGCCCGGGCCACGACCCTGCGCGCGCACGCCGGCGAGGTCGCGTTCCCCGGTGGACGCATCGACCCCGGTGACGCGGACGCCGTCGCCGCCGCACTCCGCGAGGCACAGGAGGAGACGGGCCTCGACCCCGCCGGCGTCGAGGTGCTCGGCACCCTGCCGGCCGTGCCGCTGGCGTTCTCGAACCACCTGGTCCGACCCGTCATCGGCTGGTGGCGCGACCCCTCACCGATCCGCGTCGTCGACGAGCACGAGTCGGCGGCGGTGTTCCGGGTCCCCGTGGCCGACCTGCTCGATCCGGCGAACCGCGGCGTGACCGTGATCCGCCGCAGTGGTCAGGAGTGGCGCGGACCGGCGTTCACCATCGAGGCCGACGGGGACGAGCACCTGGTGTGGGGCTTCACCGCGATGCTGCTGGATGCACTGTTCGACCGACTCGGCTGGACGGAACCGTGGGACCGGAGCCTCGAGGTGCCGCTGCCCGACTGAGCAGCGGGAACGACAGCGGGTCGGCCCGCACCGCGTCGACCGCGTGGGCCACGGCCCCGATGACGACCACGTCGGCCCCGAGCGACGACGCGACGAGTTCGGGCACCGGGTCGAAGTGCCCCTTGGCGAGCAGGTCGCGCGCGCGGTCGATGACGGCGACCGCGGGCTGGGCGATCGCGCCGGCGACCACCACGCGGTCGATGTCGAGCAGGCTCGCGAGCAGGATGCAGACCCGGGCCAGGCGGTCACCCAGACGGTCGACGATCGTGCGCGCGACCGGATCACCGCTCCGTGCGGCCGCGAACACCAGGGCGGCGTCCGCGGCGAGCGCGGCGTCCGCGGGGATGTGCCCGGCAGCGACAGCGTCGGCCACGAAGGTGCGGGCGACCGCGCCGATGCCGTCGGAGGAGCCGACACCCTCGACGAGTTCGAGCACCCGCATCTCCCCGGCACCACCGTGGGCACCGCGCAGCAGGACCCCGTCGACGACGAGGCCTGCGCCGAAGCGTTCGCCGGACAGCAGCGCCGCGAACGAGGCGTCACCCGAGGACGGCCGTTCGGCGAGCGCGGCGAGGTTCGCGTCGTTCTCGACCAGCACCCGCCCGTCCGGCACGGCGTCGGCGAACCCCGGGTTCATCCGGACCCAGAAGCCGCCGTCGTCGGGCGAGGCACCGGCGGCGTCGACCGGCGCCGGGATGCCCACGACCGTGACCAGGACCCGTCCGCGGTCGACGTCGGCCGAGGCGAGGGCGGCGGCCACGGTGTCGGCGAGGACCCCGAGTCGAACGGGCACGTCGAGGCCTGATTCTCCGAGCGACCCCTCGGCGCGACCGAGCACCGTGCCGCGCAGGTCGGCAACGAAGGCGGTGACCCGGTGCTGGCCGGCGTCCACACCGACGACGACCCCGGCGACCGTGTCGAGCTCGTAGCGCCGGGCGGGGCGTCCCATCCGGTACTCCCCCGCGGCCCGGGCATCGTCGAGTTCGCGGAGCCAGCCGAGCCGCACGAGCTCTTCGGCCGCCCCGAGCACGGTCGACCGGGTCAGGCCGGTGGCGTCGATCGCCTCGGTCGCGGTGAACGCGGACGAGTCGAAGGCGTACGCGAGCAGCGTCTCTGCGCTCGTTCCACGGGGTGGCGGCATGTCGTGACCCTATCGCGCGACGAGTTCCTTGCGGAATTAGATTTTCTCGCTACATTTAGTTCCGCGGGCAGCATCGGAGCCGCTCGCGGGACGGAACGGCAGGGACGCCGGGTCCGGACGGACGGAGACGACGTGCAAGCACACGCCACCGCCAGGAGCGCAGCATCGGTCAGCCGACGCGGGTTCCTGCTGGGAGCGGGCGGCATCGGGGCGGGCCTCGCGCTCGCCGGATGCGCCCCGATCGGGTCCTCGAGCGCCAAGCCGGAGACCATCACGTTCTACGTGTCGAAGCCCGAGGTCATCGGCTACTTCGACGACGTCATCGCGCAGTTCCACCAGAGCCAGTCGAAGGTCCGGGTCGTGCGCGACTCGACCTCGAGCATGTCCGCGAACTTCGTGCGGAACCGGCCGCCGGACCTCGGCTGCTGGAACTACAACTTCTCGGTCGTGCCGTTCGTCGAGCACGGCGCGCTGACCGACCTGTCCGACCTGCCGCAGGCCGACACCATCAACCCCGACCTGTGGCCGCTCATGGAGCAGACCGCCGACTACCCCGGCCGGAAGAGCGCCCTGCCGTACTCGGTGACGGCGGCGTCGGTGATCTACAACAAGGCGCTCTTCGCGCAGCAGGGGCTCGAGGTCCCGACGACGTGGAGCGAGTTCGCCGACGTGTGCGAGCGCCTGACCAAGGCCGGCATCGCGCCGATCTACGGCACGTTCAAGGACAACTGGACGATCGCCCAGGGCATGTTCGACTACTCGATCGGCGGCATGATCGACACCCCGGCGACCTTCGAGGCACTCCGGCGCGAGGGCACGAACGTCGGCAGGGGATCCGCGGTCTCGTTCGAGCGCGACCTGCGGAAGCCGATGGATCGCATGGTGCAGCTCCGCGCCTGGCACCAGGACGGCGCCGCGAGCCGCGGGTACGGCGACGGCAACCTCGCCTTCGCCCAGGGCAAGGCGGGCATGTACCTGCAGGGGCCGTGGGCCCTCGGCGAGATCGCCAAGACCACGAAGGACATGGACCTCGGCACCTTCCCGCTCCCCGTCACCGACGACCCGGCCGACCGCAAGGTCCGCGTGAACGTCGACCTGGCGCTCTGGATCCCGGAGGCGTCGCGCAAGCAGGAGGCCGCCCGCGAGTTCCTGTCGTTCCTGATGACCAAGCAGGTCAACGACAAGTACAACGCGGACAACAACGGCTTCGGGGTGCGCAAGGACGCTCCCCCGGCGTCGAACCCCGCCCTCCGTGGCATGCAGTCGTACTACGACGATGCAGCCTTCTACCTCGGCGCCTCGCAGCTCATCCCCGCCGAGATCCCGGTCGCGAACTACGCGCAGTCGATCGCCTTCGGCGGCGACCCGCAGCGCCAGCTCCGCACCCTCGACGCCGACTGGGCGCGTCTCGCGCTCCGCACGGCCGCGTAAGGAGACGTCCGAATGGCAACCACGACCACCGAATCCATCACGACGGCGGACCGCCGCCGCCGTGGCGGAGCCGCACCGGGCCTCCAGGCCGGACGACGGGACGGACGACGCAAGCCCCGCGTCGACCCGCTCTTCCTGGCGTTCCTGCTACCCACCCTGGTGCTCTTCACGCTCGCCATCACGCTGCCGGCCGTGATGGGCATCGTGCTGAGCTTCACGAACTCCGTCGGCTTCGGCGAGTTCCGCTTCACCGGGCTCACCAACTACATCGCGGTGTTCTCCGACCCCGCGATCCTGCAGGCGTACCTGTTCACGCTCGGCTTCTCACTCGTCACCGTGATCGTCGTGAACGCGATCGCGTTCCTGCTCGCCATCGCGCTGACGTCGAAGATCCGCGGCAAGATCGCGCTGCGTGCGGTGTTCGTGCTGCCGATGGTGATCTCGGGCATCGTCATCGCCTACGTGTTCTCGTTCCTGTTCGCGAACAGCCTGCCGGCCTTCGCCACCGCGATCGGCTTCGGGCCGCTCGAGCAGAGCATCCTGGCGAACCCCGACCTGGCCTGGCTGGCGATCGTCGTCGTCACCGCCTGGCAGGCGATCCCGTCGACGCTCCTCATCTACATCGCCGGCGTCCTCTCGATCCCCGGCGAGGTGTACGAGGCAGCAGCCCTCGACGGTGCCAGCGCGTGGCGGCAGCTCATCTCGATCACCGCACCGCTGACGGCGGGCTACATCCTGATCAACCTGGTCATCGGGTTCAAGAACTTCCTGAACTCGTACGACATCATCGTCGGCCTGACCGACGGCGGCCCCGGCACCTCGACCACCAGTGTCGCGATGTCGATCTTCAAGGGCTTCAACGGCGGCGACTACGCCTACCAGATGGCGAACGCCACGATCTTCTTCGTCATCGCGGTCGTCATCGCCGTGATCCAGCTGCGGGCGACCCGCGGGAAGGCAGCGCTCTGATGTCCCTGCAAGCACCCCTGCGACCGGGGACCACCGCGACCGGCAGCATCCGTTCCGTCGACGCTGACCGGTCCTCCGGCTCGGGCAAGGCCGGCCGCGCTCGTTCGAACTGGCCCGTCACCGTCGTCCTCGTGCTGTGCGCGCTGTCGGTGCTCGTGCCGCTGTACGTCACCCTGACGATGGCGTTCAAGACCACCGGCCAGGCCGTCGACGGCAACGCGTTCTCGCTGCCGGCACCGTTCAGCGTCGACGGCTTCGTGCAGGCGTGGCAGCTGACCGACTTCCCGCGGGCGTTCGGGGTCTCGGTGTTCGTCGCCGCGATCACCGTCGTCGGCACGATCCTGCTCGCCTCGTTCACGGCCTACGCGATCGCCCGGAACTGGGACCGCCGGCTGTTCCGCTGGTCGTTCTTCTACCTGCTCGCGGCGATGTTCCTGCCGTTCCCGGTGCTCGCGCTGTCGCAGGTGAAGCTCACCGGGCTCGCGCACCTGGACAACCCGCTCGGCGTCGCGATCCTGCACGTCATGTTCCAGCTGTCCTTCAGCGTGCTGCTCTTCACGGCCTTCCTGCGGTCGATCCCGGCGGAACTGGAGGAGAGTGCACGCATCGACGGTGCGAGCACGGGGCAGGTGTTCTGGCGACTCGTGTTCCCGCTGCTGGCACCGATGAGCGCCACCGTCGGCATCTTCGCGTTCCTCGCGTCCTGGAACGACTTCGTGATGCCGTCGCTGATCACCTCCGACCCGGCGCTGCAGACCCTGCCGGTGCTGCAGCAGATGTTCCAGACGCAGTTCAGCAACAACTACAACGTGTCGTTCGCCTCGTACCTGATGGCGATGGCCCCGGCGATCATCGTCTACCTCGTCACCCAGCGGTGGGTGATGGCCGGCGTGACCCAGGGGGCCATCAAGTGACCGACACCGCCGGTGCGGGCCCGACCGACACACACCCCTCGAACCCGACGACCCCCTCGACCCACGAAAGGCCCGACGTGACCGACACCCTCGCCCAGCCCGCCACCACCTCGCACGACGAGACCTGGTGGCGCCAGGCCAGCGTCTACCAGATCTACCCCCGCTCGTTCGCCGACGCGAACGGCGACGGCATCGGCGACCTGCCCGGCATCACCGAGCGGGTGCCGTACCTGGCCTCACTCGGCATCGAGGCCGTCTGGCTCAGCCCCTTCTACCCGTCCGCCCTGGCCGACGGCGGCTACGACGTCGACGACTACCGGGGCGTCGACCCGCGCCTCGGCACCCTCGACGACTTCGACCGGATGGTCGAGGCACTGCACGCCGCCGGCATCCGGGTGATCGTCGACGTCGTCCCGAACCACACGAGCGACCGGCACGAGTGGTTCCGCGAGGCGCTCGCAGCGCCCAAGGGCTCCCCCGCCCGCGACCGCTACGTGTTCCGCGACGGCAGCGGACCGTCCGGCGAGGAAGCCCCCGCCGACTGGATCTCGATCTTCGGTGGCCCGGCCTGGACCGCCGTCGGCGACGGTCAGTGGTACCTGCACAGCTTCGCGAAGGAGCAGCCCGACCTGAACTGGGCGAACCGCGAGGTCCGCGACGACTTCCTGCACACCCTGCGCTTCTGGTCCGACCGCGGCGTCGACGGGTTCCGCATCGACGTGGCCCACGGCCTGGCGAAGGACCTGGGCGAGACCCTGCCCACCTGGGCCGAGCTCGCCGAGATGCCGAAGGACGGCACGCACCCGCTCTGGGACCGTGACGACGTGCACGAGATCTACGCCGAGTGGCGGACGGTCTTCAACGAGTACACGCCGGCCCGCACCGCGGTCGCCGAGGCCTGGGTCCCCGCGCACCGCCGTGCCCGCTACGCCAGCGCCGAGGGGCTCGGTCAGGCGTTCAACTTCGACCTGCTCGAGGCCGACTTCGACGCCGGCCAGTTCCGCACGATCATCGAGTTCAACCTCGGCCTCGCCGAGCAGTCCGGCTCGTCGACCACGTGGGTGTTCTCGAACCACGACGTCGTCCGGCACGCCACCCGCTACGCCCTGCCGCCCCGCGCCGGTGGCACCGACAAGCAGGGCAGCGCGTGGCTGCTCGCCGGTGGCTCGCAGGACGCGCTCGACCGGTCGCTCGGCCTGCGTCGCGCGCAGGCCGCGACGCTGCTCGAGCTCGCCCTGCCCGGCTCCGCCTACCTGTACCAGGGCGAGGAGCTCGGGCTGCACGAGGTCGGCGACATCCCGGACGCCGACCGCCAGGACCCGGCGTTCTTCCGCAACCCGGGCGTCGACGTCGGTCGTGACGGCTGCCGCGTTCCGATCCCGTGGACGCGCACCGGCTCGTCGTTCGGCTTCGGTCCGGACGGCTCGCACCTGCCGCAGCCGGCGTGGTTCGCCGACTCCAGCGTCGAGGCCGAGGACGCCGACCCCGACTCGACCCTCAACCTGTACCGGAAGGCGCTCGGCCTGCGTGGCCAGCTGCAGTCCGAGGAACAGCTCGAGTGGATCGAGACCGGCCGCGACGACGTGCTCGCGTTCCGTCGGCCGAACGGCTGGACGAGCGTGACGGTCTTCGGCGACGAGCCCTTCGCGCTGCCGGCCGGCGAGCTGCTGCTCGCCTCGGCCCCGGTGGTCGACGGCGCCCTGTCGGGCGTGGGGACGGCCTGGTTGCGTTCCTGACGCGAGCCGCGCCCTGGGCGCGACCGGACGACGGACGGGAGGCGCGGTGCCAGCTGGCACCGCGCCTCCCGTCCGCCGTGTCCCGCGTCTGCCCGCGGAACCCGGCGTACCCGGCGGAAACGGGCGTACCGGGTCGAAACGGGCGTACCTGCCGGAAGCGGGCGTACCGGGTCGAGAGTTCCGACCAAGTACGCCCGTTCTCGCATCCCATCGCAGCCGTTCTGGGAAGGAAGTCCCGGTAGGGTCGCCGCATGAGCGGGGCGAGCATCAGCGTGCAGGACTTCGTGATGCGGTTCGGGGACCGCAACGTGGTCGACGGACTGTCGTTCGACGTCGCCCCCGGCGAGACGTTCGGGCTGCTCGGCAGCAACGGTTCCGGCAAGACCACGACGATCCGGGCCCTGCTCGGCATCACCACCCCGACGGCGGGCACGCTGACGATCGACGGCCGCCCCTACCGACCGGCCACCGGCGGCATCGGCTACCTGCCCGAAGAGCGCGGGCTGTACCGCAAGGAGTCCGTCATCGACGTGATGACCTACTTCGGGCGCCTGCGCGGACTCCGCGGTGCCGAGGCGACCGCGTGGAGCATGGACTACCTGGCCCGGGTGGGGCTCGCCGACCGCGCGAAGCTGCGCGTCGACAAACTGTCCGGCGGGCAGCAGCAGAAGGTGCAGCTCGGCATCACGATCATGGACCAGCCCCGGCTGCTCATCCTCGACGAACCGACCAAGGGCCTCGACCCCGTGAACCGGCGGCTCCTGCTCGACCTGGTCGACGAACGGAAGGCCGACGGGGCGACCGTGGTCCTCGTGACACACCACATGGACGAGGTCGAGCGGCTCTGCGACCGCATCCTGCTGCTCAAGGACGGGCGGGCCGCCGCGTACGGATCCGTGCCCGACGTGCAGGACGCCTTCGGCGGCGCCGTCGCCCGCGTCGGGCTCGACGGCCCCGTACCGAAGTCACCGCTGTACCGGCTCGCCCGCCACGAGGGGCACGTCGCGTACCTGGTCCCGACCCAGGCCGCCGCTCCGGACGGTGCGGACGTCCTGGCAGAACTGGTCGCGGCCGGGGTGCACGTCACCGCGTTCGAGATGCGCCGGATCCCGCTCGACGAGATCTTCGTGCAGGTCTACGGGCACGACGCCCTGGCTGCGGCGTCGACCGACGGGGCAGCGGCATGAGCAACCTCGGCACGGTCGTCCGGTTCGAGTTCGTCCGCGCGGTCAAGAAGCCCGCGTTCTGGATCGGCACCCTCGCGCTGCCGATCGTCATCGTGGTCGTCTCGTTGCTCGTGGGCATCGGACAGGCAGCCGGCACCAACTCCGTGGTGTCCGGGTCGTCGGCCACCAAGACCCCGTTCCACTACGTCGACGAGTCCGGCCTGGTGTCGGAGTCCGTGGCCGCGAAGTGGGGCGGGACCCCCTCCACCGACGCCGCCGCCGAACGTGCAGCCGTTCGATCCGGTGACCTCGACGCCTTCATCGTGTTCCCGTCGTCGCCGTCCACGACGGCCATCCGGGTCGACGCCGCCGACCGCGGGCTCTTCGCCAACGGGGTGTACTCGTCGCTGGCCGAGCGGGTGCTCGAGCAGAGCGTCGCCGCGTCGGTCGACGACCCCGAGACCGTGCAGCTGCTCCGCAGTCCGCCCGCCACCGACGTCACCACCTACGCCGACGGCCGGGTTGCCCCGGGCTGGCTGTCCGTCGTGCCGCCGTTCCTGTTCGTCGCCGCGTTCTTCGGGCTCGTCATCCTGCTCGCCGCCCGGATGGTCACCGTCGTGGTCGAGGAGAAGGAGAACCGGATCTCCGAGATGATCCTGACCACGGTGACCGCGGGTGACCTGATCCGCGGCAAGGTCATCGCGATGCTGCTCGTCGGCTTCGTGCAGGTCAGCGTGTTCGTCGTGCCCGGCCTGGTCGGGCTGCTCGTCGCCCTGCCGCTGGTGTCGTCGCAGCTCGGTGGGCTGACCGTCGACCCGTGGCGGATGGTGACCGGGGCGCTGCTGCTCGTCGGCGGGGTGCTGCTGGCGTCCGGGCTGTTCGTCGCCGTCGGGGCCGCCGTCCCGTCGATCAAGGACGCCTCGGCCCTGCAGTCGGCGGCGATCTTCGCGCTGATCATCCCCCTGTACGCGGCGTTCTTCGTGATGACGACGCCGACGTCGCCCGTCGCGCAGTTCTTCACGTACTTCCCGACCTTCACCCCGATCACCGCGATGGTGCGGAACGCCGTCGGGGCCCTGACCGTGGCGGAGTCGGTGGTCTGCATCGTCGAGGTGTTCGTCGTCGCCGGGCTGCTGCTGTGGTTCGCGGAGTACCTGTTCCGGCACTCGGTCGCGCAGTACGGGTCGAAGGTGACAGTGCGGCAGATGTTGTCGTGGCGGCGGGGGCGGCGGGGCTGATCCCCGCCGATCAGCCGGCGGCGATGCGGCGGAGCGCGTCCAGGTGGGCGGCCCAGACGGCCCGACCCGACGCCGTCAGGGTGATCGACGTGCGGGGTGTCTTGCCCACGAACCCCTTCCCCACCGACACGTAGCCGGCCGCCTCGAGCGCGGAGACCTGCTTGCTCAGCACCGAGTCGCTGACCTCGACCGCGTCCCGCACCTCGCGGAACCCCAGGGTGCCGGCACGGGTCAGGGCGGCGATCACCGAGAAGCGCACGGGGTGCTGCAGCAGGTCGTCGAGCTCGTGCCGCGGGTGCACCCGGTCGGTGGTGCTCACGAGCGGGCCTCGCGCGCCGCACACACCAGGGCGACCAGCAGCACCAGCCCCGAGGTGATGCCCGACCAGAGCACCGAGCCGTGCACCCACCCGACCACGGCGATCGCCGCCAGGTAGGTGACAGCCCAGCTTGCGATGTAGACGGTCCAGCGGCGGCTCCGGGCGAAGGCCGAGCGGCCGCGGATGCTCACCATGAAGAACACCACCAGGGCGAACAGGGCCACGAGGGTGCCGACGTAGACGGCGGCGAACGCGTCCCCGGTCGTGAGCCCCATGCCGAGCGTGCCGAGCGACGTCGCGACGCCGAGCGCGGTGATGAACATGACGTACGGCCAGCGGACGGCGTCGTGCGCACGTCGGCCGATCCGGTCCGCCTGGTCGAGCAGTCGGGCCGCCTCGGCGGGTCCGGGTCGTGCGGTGGTGTCCTCCATGGTGTCCCCTCTCGTTGACACCAGTGTTGCAAGTACTTTCCAGTTTGGCAAATACTTTCCAAACCGGAGAGCTTGCCGCTGCGCTCAGACGCGGACGGGTGCCTCGTCGAGGTCCCACGACGGGACGGCATGCCGCTTCCAGCCCTGGCGCAGGGTGTTCGCCGCGCGGTCGAACTCCACCAGGACATCGATGTGCGGGCGGACCAGCATCTGGATCTGCAGCCCCTCGTAGACCGCGAGCAGCTGGGTCGCAGCCTGGTACGCGGGGATGCCGGCCTCTTCCGAGCCCTTGTCGAAGTCGCGCTGCAGCCCGACGGTCAGCTGCTCGGCGTACTCCTCGAACCGCTTGCGGAACAGTTCGGCGAACCCGGACTCCGAGCTGGCCACGGTGATCAGCCCGGCGAGCACCCGGACGAGCCCGGGGTCGGCGACGTCCTCGGCCAGGGTCAGACGGACGTGCTCGATCGTGCACGTGGGCGGGTTCTTCCGCCGGGTCCCCCGCAGCTGCGCCCACCGGTCGTAGGTGACCAGGAGCAGGGCGTGCCAGGTCGGGAACAGCCGCTCGACGGTCTCGAGCGGGATACCGGCCACCTCGGCGACGACCGCCGCGTCGACGGTGTCGAACGGGTGCAGCCGGTAGGCACGGATGGCCGCGCGCACCGTGCGCTCTGCGAGGGACTCGTCGTCCTCGACGCGTTCGCCGTGCAGGGGTTCCATCCGACCATTGCAGCGCATTCCGGGCCGTTTGTCTCGTCCCAGAGCGGGGGCCGTGCTCCGGGCCGCGTCAGCGCGTCGTGATCACAGCGGTCAGCCGACGGTGACGGGCGCCGCCGGCGGGCGGACCCGCTGGCGCATCCAAACGAAGAACCCGGTCAGGGTGAAGACGCCGTAGAAGACGTACATCAACCCGGAGGCGTAGTACCCGGCGGAGAACAGCAGCGGCACGCCGACCAGGTCGACCGCCACCCAGATGAGCCAGAACTCGACCCACCCCTTCGCCATGCCGTAGGTGGCGAGCAGCGATCCGACGAAGATCCACGCGTCGCTCCACACCGGCTCGTAGGACCCGAGCGCGCGGAAGACGGGGGTCAGCAGGGCGGTGCCGCCGACCATGCCGACGACGAGCAGCAGACGGGTCCGCCAGGAGGCCCAGCGCGGGTCGATCACGGTCGTCGCGTCCTCGGGGCGGTGCGTCCACCGGTACCAGCCGTAGATGCTCACGATGATGAACATGACCTGACGGCCGGCCTGCCCGAGCAGGTTGACGGGGTTCGGGGTGTCGAAGAGCGCGCCCATGAAGACGGTGAAGAGCAGGGCGTTGCCGACCAGTCCGACCGGCCAGGCCCAGACCTTCCGGCGCATGCCCCCGAGGGCGCTGAGCAGCCCGAAGACGTTGCCGATCACCTCGCGCCAGAGCACCGTCTGGTCGCCGATGACGATCTGCGCGTCGAACAACCAGCGCACGATGCCCATGGGCCCTCCTCGTTTCCGGACGGTGCAACGACGCCGTGCGTACCGGCATTCCTTCCGCGATTGCCCTGCGCACGCGAAGCGCGCACCCAGAAAGCGGGGTACAAACCATGTCCTCCCTAGTGGGGACAAAAATGACCCCTGTTCTGGGGTCCGGGTGAACGATCGTTCTCGCTTGTCGGCACTTTGGGGGACAGCTAACGTCGTCACCAGAGCGAGTCCAGCCCGCCCGAGCAGCAGCACATGCGCTCCGAGGCCCGGCGACCGTTCTCGGCACCGGTCAGCCGCGACCCCCTCCAACCACTGGGTCGATGACAACCTCCCCACCGGACACGACGCCCGAATGTCCCCGGTGGGCTTCAGCGTGCCCGGAGCACGCAGGAACGGATCCACCCCATGCACAAGATCGTCACCGGTGCCATCGCCGGCGCAGCAGGCGTCGCACTCCTCCTCGGCGGTGCGGGCACGTTCGCCCTCTGGAACGCCAGCGCCTCGAGCGCCGCATCCGCCGTGAGCGCCGGCACCCTGACGCTGAGCGCCAACAACGACGGCGCCTGGACCGACATCACGAACGGTCGTTCCACCGCGATCGACCCGACGAAGGCCCTGATGGTCCCGGGCAACACGTCCCAGTTCACCCAGACGCTGAACATCGGTGCGACCGGCCAGGACCTCAAGGCGAACCTGACCTACGCCAACCAGAGCATCACCGGCGACGCCGCGCTGCTCGCCGCCACGACGAAGACGCTGGCCGTCACGTCGACGAGCGCCTCGGTCGTGCAGTCCTCGTCGAACACGAACACCTTCGTGGTCTCGCCGTCCTCGTCCACGTCGACCGTCAAGGTCGTCTTCACGGTGACGCTCCCCTCGTCGGCGACCACCGGTCAGGGCGGCTCGATCAACCTCAGCGCGCTGGCCTTCACGTTGACCCAGACCGCGATCGGTTCCTGATCCCCCGATCGCACCCCACCGACCACGACGACCAGGAGCACGCACATGACCGCCACACAGCGGACGACGGGACGCCACCGCGCAGCCCGACGGTACCGCTGGGTGTGGCCGGTCGCGATCGCCCTGGTCGTCGCGGTCGGAACGGCGCTCCTCGGCGCCGGCGGCACGTACGCCCTCTGGAACGGGACCGCCAGCACTGCAGCCACCACGGTGCGCTCCGCCACGGCGACCGTCACCGTCGGCAGCACCACGGCGATGAACACCGCGGTCCTCGGGCCGGGCACGAGCACCACCGGCACCTTCACGGTGCGGAACACCGGGTCGATCCCCCTGTCCATGCGCGTCACGACGACGGCCTCCAAGTCGTCCGTCGCGGCGGCGACCGGTGAGCTGACGCTCCACCTCGCGATGGTGTCCTCGGCCGCGAAGTGCGTGCCCGGGCTCACCGGCACGAGCGCGCGGCTCGCCACCTTCGACACCGGCACCGGGTCCTTCACCCTGCCGGCCGGGGTCAGCGGCATCGCCTGCCTCGAGATGGCCCTCGACGCCGACGCCCCGCAGAGCGTCGCCGGCGCCACCACCGACTTCACCCTCACCGTCACGGGAACGCAGGTCTCCGCATGAACCGCCGCCTCCGGCTCCTCGTCGCCGTGCTCCTCACCGCCGTGTTCGTCGGTGGCACCTCGAGCGCCGCGTGGGCACTGTGGAGCGCGTCGGGCACCACAGCGGCGAGCACCACGGTCGGCACGGTCGCGGCGTCCATCGGCGGCACGAGCGCCCTCACCACGGCGTTCTCGTCGAGCGTCACCTCGACGACGAAGCCGATCACCCTGACCGACTCGGGCACCCTCGCCGGCACCGCCACCACCACGGTCTCCGTCGTGTCCGGCAGCTCGACCGCGCTCGCCAAGGCCGTCACCGTCGTCGCCTGGCCGGTCGCCTCGACCGCGGGCTGCACCACGAGCACGGCCGTCGGCACCGGGTCCGTCACCGGCACCTGGGCGTCGCTGCCGAGCATGAGCGCGAAGCTGGCCGCCGGCGCCTCCGCCGTCTGGTGCACCCGCAGCACCCTGCAGTCATCGGCCCCGGCCGGCTCGACCGCCAAGGTGAACGTCAACCTCACCGTCACGAGCGGCACCTGGACCTCGGGCGTCGTCGCCGGCGGCTTCACCCTGACCACCCCGGCGGCGACCGTCGACACCACGCCCTCGCTGGTCTGCACGGACCACGGCGGTTGGTACGTCGAGATCCGGTGGGATGCCGCGAACCGGCCGATGGACACCTGGTACGGCGCGTTCGTCGGCTCGACCCCGGTCGGGCAGAAGGCGCAGGACTACTCCGCGTTCATCACGATCGCCCCGCCGGACGTCCCCGCGAGCGCCGGCACCGCTGGCACGCTGACCGTCACCGTCAAGGTGCTCGACAGCGCCGGCAACCCCACGTCGACCGTCGCGGGCACCGGCAAGGTCACGCTCTTCACGCAGGACAACGGGGCGGCGATCCGATGCGGCGCATGAGCACCCCCACCCCGCGCTCCGGCTGGCGCGCCGTCGTCCACGCCGTCGTGCTCGGTCTCAGTACCGGACTCCTGCTGCTCGTCGCGGCCCTGGCGGTCGTGCTGATCGTCGTGCCGAAGGCCACCGGCTCGATGCCGCTCACCGTCCTGACGCAGTCGATGGAGCCGACACTGCCGCCGGGGACCCTGCTCGTGGTCCGTCCGACCCCGATCGACGACATCCGCGTCGGCGACGTCGTGACCTACCAGATCGTGTCGGGCCAGCCCGCGGTCGTCAGCCACCGGGTGGTCTCGGTGTCGTCGTCGTCGGACGGCGAGCGAACCTTCGTCCTCAAGGGCGACAACAACGCCGAGGCCGACCCGGCACCGGTCACCGCCGTGCAGATCCGCGGCGTGGTCTGGTACTCCGTGCCGGAGATCGGCATCGTCAACCAGGTCGTCAACGGGTCGCGGAGCTGGCTCATCCCTGCGGTCGCCGGCGTGCTCCTGACGTACGGGGCAGTGATGATGACGGCGGGCTTCGTGAGCGCCGCACGTCGTCGACGCGCTGGCACGAGCCGCGCCGGCACCAGCCACGGACGCCGCAGCGCAGCGCACCACGTCGAGCGGACCACCACCGAGAACACGACCACCACCCGGTCTAGGCTCGGTGGACGTGACGGACGGAGTGCAGCGGGCGCGGGAGCTCCTCGACGCAGCGGCCCGACGGCTCCGCGCCGCGGACGTCCCGGACGAAGCACTCGGCGAGTACGTGCAGCCGAAGGCCGTCCTCGGGATCCGTCGTGACCCGACGATGCGACCCCTCGGCCGGGTGTGGCGGGTCGGAGCACTCCTGATCGGGTCGTCCCCCGAGACCGCCGGCCGTGTCTGGGCCACCGGGTCGATCACCCGTGTCACCGAACCCGGTCGGTCGCAGTACCAGTCGGTCTCCGCCGAGGTCCGTCGCGCCTACCGCGCCGCCGCCGCGAAGGGGCACTTCAGCGCCGGTGACACGGTGAACCACGGCGCCGTCCCGATCCCCGTCGACGACTCCCTCGTCGGCGCCGAGGGCGTGCTCGTCGTCATCGAGGACGTGCCCTCGGTCCGGTGGTCCCCGACCACCGGCGCCGCGGTCCCCCTCGCCGACTACCTGGACGACCGCGTCGGGCTGCTCGTCGATCCCCCGCGGGGCGCGGCCGACTGACGCGGCCCGCGGCCACGGAATCGCACGGTGCTGGGTTCGTCGTGCCGTGCGGGCTCGCCCGACCCGTGCGAACTTGCCCGCCCCGTGCCCCGCCACGATCCCGCACCGAACCACCGCGACCGCCCCGACCCACGAACCCCACACCGTGCGGCTCCGGGTGAGCCCCAAGGACGCGACCACGGAAGCGCACCGTGCCGGCTTCGTCGTGCGCACCGTGCAGCGGCGGCGACTCCGTGCGCGTTCCCGCTCCCGGTGCGAGCTCGTGCCCAGAGCCACACAACCGCACCGTGCCGGATCTCCTGACTCGTGCGAACTTGCCCGCCCCGTGCCCCGCCACGACCCTGCACCGAACCACCTCCGCCGCCCCCACTGACGAACCCAGCACCCTGCGGCCCGCCACCCGGAATCCCAGCACCGTGCGGCCCGCCCTGCATCCCGCACCGTGCGTCCGCGGCACCCGAACCCGGCACCCGAACCGGCCACCCGCACCCCGCAGGCAGTCCGCCGGACGCGATCCGGGCCTCCAGTCCGACCGGACCGACCACGCGCCTGTCGCGACGTCACCCGGTCCCGATAGTGTCGGAACGTGAGCAACGAGGCATTCGACGACCGCTACGAGCTGCGCGAGTTCGCGCCCGGGACGGACGACAAGGGGGCACCGAACGCCGAGACGGCAGCGTGGATGCAGGCCGTCGGGATGGGCTTCCACGAAGCCGACCCCGACGCCGAGGGCGCAGCCCGCATGGCGTCGCACTTCATCGCCGACGAAGAGACGTTCCTCGGGGTCTACGTGCGCGAGCCGTTCCCGGGGTCCGTCGACGAGACGTGGCCGGCCGGCACCTTCACGTGGTTCCGCAAGGCGCTGAGCTGGGGCGACGGGTCCTCCGTCGACACCCAGGCGATCTCCGCGGTCACCGTCCGCCCGACCGAGCGTCGCCGCGGCATCCTGCGCCGGATGATGACGCACGCGCTCGAGCGCGGGGTCGCCGAAGGCTACGCCGTCGCGTCGCTGACCGCGTCCGAGGGCACCATCTACCGCCGCTTCGGCTTCGGCTGCGCCATCCGCGAGCGTGCCGTGCACGTCCGCCGCGAGCGCGCGCTCCCCCTGCTCGCCCCGACCTCCGGCACGGTGTCGGTCGTCACGCCGCAGTGGCTGGCCGACGGCCCGGGCAAGGCGGTCTTCGACCGGTTCCACGTCCGCACCCCCGGCTCGATGGTCCGCAACACCGGCACCTGGCCGATCGTGTTCGGCCTGCTCGGGCACGACGGGCAGAAGGCGAAGGACGTCCGTGCGGCGGTGCACCGTCCCGACGGCTCCGATGAGATCGACGGCTACGTGACCTGGCGCGTCAAGGAGGACCGCGGCTCCGACACCGCGCTCGAGATCGTCGACCTGGTCTACGCGGACGACCAGGCCTACACTGCGCTGTGGGAGTTCCTGCTCTCGGTCGACCTCAACGACGTCGTGAAGTACAACCGCTCCCGCCTCGACGACCCCATCGTCGCGGCGCTCGGCGACAACCGTGCGTACGACGTCGACCACGAAGAGGACCACGTCTGGCTGCGCGTGCTCGACGTGCCGACGGTGCTGGCCTCGCGGCCGTTCGCCGTCGACGGGTCGCTGACACTCGGGGTCACCGACGCGCTCGGCTTCACCACCGGTACGTACCGCCTCGACGTCCAGGAGGCCCGTGGCACCGTCACGCGCATCGCCGACGACGTCGACGTGGCCGGGTCTGACGTCCAGCTCGACGTCGCAGAGCTCGGTGCGCTGCTGATCGGGTCGGTCTCCCCCGTCACCCTGGCCGCCGCGGGGCTCGTCCGCGCTGCGGACCCGGCGTCGGTGGAGCTGCTCCGCGCGATGCTGCTGCCGCCGCGGACGCCGCACGGCATCACGTACTTCTGATGGACGTCGCCCGGGTGGTGGGGCGCGCGCGTCAGGTCGTCTCCGTCCTGGCGTCCCCCACCCTGCGAGCAGCGGTGCTCGGCGGGAGCCCCGTCGATGACCGCACCCGGGCAGCGATCGACTCGTTCGACTGGCTCACCGACGACGGTCCCGACGCGTCGGTGCTCGGCAGGACGTCACGCGAACTCCAACGGCTGCAGTCGCCGGCAGCGGTGCTCGAGTTCGACCGGATCGAGCGGATGCCGGTGAAGGACGTCGAACGACATGCGCTGTCCGTCCGGATCGTGGAGCTGGTGTTCGAGCGACTCGGACAGGAGCGAGCCGTGCCGGAGGCCGTCCTGAACGCGGCCATCGGCATGTTCGCGACCGATGTCTCCGTCGTGCGCCGGGACGCCGTGGACCTCGGCGTCCTGACGCGCACCGACAACGGTTCGGTCTACCGGATGGTGCGTCGTCCGGCCTGATGCTGCTCGGTCGTCCCGCACGGCGCGCAGCAGCGAGTAGTCTCCCCGCCATGACGGACGACACGGTGGTCGACTGGCTCGTCGCCTCCGACCCGGCACTGCGCTGGCAGGTCGAGCGGGACCTCGTCGACGCCCCCGCCGCGACGTGGCAGGCCACCCGTGCCCGGGTCGCGACCGAGGGGTTCGGCGCAGCGCTCCTCGCTCACCAGGACCCGGACGGACAGTGGGCTGGCGGCTCGTACTTCCCCGCCGACTTCGACCCCGACGGTCCCGAGGCCCAGGCCGCCGGACAGCCCTACACGGCGACGACCTGGTCGCTCAACACGCTGCGCGACTGGGGGCTCGACGCCGCTGTGCTCGGGGACACCGCCGTGCGCCTCGCCGAGAACAGTCGGTGGGACTACGACGACCTGCCGTACTGGGGCGGCGAAGTGGACTGCTGCATCAACGCCTTCACGCTCGCCAACGGCACCTGGCTCGGTGCTGACGTGGATGACATCGCCGAGTGGATCCTCGAGCACCAGCTCGCCGACGGTGGCTGGAACTGCGAGTGGGTCGAAGGGTCCACCGTGTCGTCGTTCCACTCGACCCTCAACGTGCTCGACGGGCTGCTGCAGCACGAGCAGCTGTCCGAGGGATCGCACCCGCGCGCCACGGAGCTCCGCGCCGCCCGACACCGCGGAGCCGAGTACCTGCTCGAACGGCGGCTGCTGTACCGGAAGTCCGACGGCGAGCTCGTCGGCTCCTGGGTGCACCGTTTCGCGTACCCGTCGCGATGGATCTACACCGCGCTTCGGACGACCGATCACCTGCGGGCGGCCGGGTTGCAGGACGGGACCCCGCCGGACCCACGTGCTGCCGAGGCGATCGAGCTCGTCCGGGCGGCTCGCAACGCCGACGGCACCTGGACCCAAGGTGAACGTGCACCAGGGCGGCAGTGGTTCGAGGTCGACGTCCCGGCGGGCGAACGCTCGAAGTGGCTCACCCTGATGGGGACGCGGGTCCTGCGGTGGTGGGACGGCGCGGCAACGGCCGGCTGACCTCGCACGGTGCGAGGGGCGGGCGCTCTGGTGCGAGGTTCCCGATTCCGTGGCAGGCGGATGCGCTCGCACGGAGTACGGAACCTCGCACCACAACAGCGGCGGGGGCACCTGACCTCGCACGGTGCGAGGCTCGGCACGAGCGGGGGCGCCCCTACGCCCGGCGCCGCACCCGCGGGTCGACGAACGCGTAGACCACGTCGACGATCACGTTCGCCGTGACGATGAGCAGCGCCGAGAACAGCGTGAAGCCGACGACCACCTGCAGGTCGAGCGTGTGCACCGCGTCGATGAGCAGCGCGCCGAGGCCCTGCATCGAGAACACCTTCTCGGTGATGACCGCGCCACCGAGCAGCGACCCGAGGTCGAGCCCGAACAGCGTCACCACGGGCAGGATGGCGGTCCGGAGCCCGTGCCGCACGACGACCTGGCGCTCCCGCAGCCCCTTGGCCCGGGCGGTCCGGACGAAGTCCTGCGACATCGACTCGAGCATCTCGCCACGGGTCAACCGGGCGTAGATCGCCGCGCTGATGAACGCGAGCACGCACCACGGCAGGATCAGGTGGGTGAACCAGCCGACTGGGTCGTCACCGAAGGCCACGTACCCGCTCGTCGGCAGGATCCCCAGCACGAAGCCGAACAGCAGGATGCCGAGCAGCCCGACCAGGTACGCCGGGGACGAGACACCGGCGACAGCGACCGTCATCACGGCCCGGTCGACGAAGGTGCCGCGGCGCAGCGCCGAGACGGTGCCACCGAACACCCCGACGACGAGCCACAGCACGGCAGCGCCGACTGCGATCGAAGCGGTGACGGGCAGGCGCGCGAGGATCAGCTCGGTGACGCTCTCGTGCAGCTGGAACGAGTACCCGAAGCACGGCGCCGCGCACTCGATGACGCTGTTGCCGCTGCCGAAGGTGCGGCCGGTGAAGATGCCGGCCAGGTAGGCGCCGAACTGCGCGAGCCAGGGCTTGTCGGTGCCGAGGAACGCCTGGACCTCTCGCAGCCGGTCCGGCGTGCAGGGCTTGTCGCAGATCGCTCGGGCCGGGTTGGTCGGCAGGAGCATGAAGAGCGCGTACGTGATGGCGGCGACGACGAGCAGCACGACGGCGGCCCCGAGCACGCGGATCGCCAGGAAGCGCAAGGTGGCGGCGTTCACGCGGTGCCCCCTCGCGGGTCGAGGGCGTCGCGCAGGGCGTCACCGAGCACGTTGAAGGCGAGGGTGATGAGGAACAGTGCGGCTCCGGGGAACACGAGGTACATGGGATCGGTCTGCACCCAGCCGATGGCGTCGCCGATGCTGCGACCCCACGACGGCGTCGGCGGGTTGACGCCGACGGCCAGGAACGAGAGCGCGGCCTCGGCACCGATCATCGACGGGATCGAGATGGTGGCGTAGACGGTGATCGTCGCGGCGAGGTTCGGCAGCAGCTGCGTGCGGATGACGTGCCACCGTCCGGCGCCCATCGCGGTGGAGGCGACGACGTAGTTGCGGCTGACGAGCGACAGCGTCTGCCCCCGCACGACACGGGCCACGGCCGGCCAGCCGAAGAACCCGATGACGAGCACGACGAGCACGGGCTTCGGGAACGACGACGGCACGATCGCGGTGAGGGCGATCATGAACACGAGCGACGGGAACCCGAAGATCACGTCGACGACCCGCGAGAGCACCCGGTCGTACCAGCCACCGAAGAACCCGGTCGTGACGCCGACGAGCACGCCGATGACGATCGAGACGAGGGTTGCTGCGAGTCCGATGCCGAGCGACGTCCGAGCACCGTACGTGACGATCGAGAACAGGTCGCGCCCGGTCAGGGGCTCGACGCCGAACCAGTGTTCGCCGCTGATGCCGCCACCCGCACCCCGGGGCGCACCGAACGAGTTGAGCGCGTCGATGTCGTACGAGTACGGGTCCTGCCCGGACGCCTTCGCGATGAGCGGGGCCGCCACGGCGACCACCAGGAACACCGCGATGACGACGGCTGAAGCCACCGCCCAGCGGTCCTGCCGGACGCGTCGCACCACGGCCCGGAAGCCGGTGGTCCGGCCGGACGGTGCGACCGGTCGGTCGACGACGTTGGCCGTCACGAGGCCACTCCTTCCCACGCGCGCCACGCCTCGCGGCGAGCGGCCTGTCGCACGGGATCGGCGACGGGCGCGGCAGCGAGGAGCATGCGCGTGTAGTCCTGTTGCGGGTCGTCGAGCACGGCGTCGGTGCTCCCCCGCTCGACGATCCGGCCGTCGCGCAGCACGATCACCTGGTCGGCGAGCTGGCGGACGACGGCGAGGTCGTGGCTGATGAGCAGCATGCCGAAGCCGAACTCCCGCTGCAGCCCGGCGAGCAGGTCGAGCACGGCGGCCTGCACCGTCACGTCGAGTGCCGAGGTCGGTTCGTCGGCGATGACGAGTGCCGGCCGCAGTGCGAGCGCACGCGCGACGGCGACGCGCTGCCGCTGGCCGCCCGACAGCTGGTGCGGGAACCGCTCGGCCCACGTCGGGTCGAGCTGTACAGCGGTCAGCAGTTCACGGACCCGTTCGGACCGCTCCGCAGCGGAGTCGGTGCCGTGCACGAGCAGCGGTTCCGCGATGCTCCAGCCGATGGTCTGCCGCGGGTTGAGCGACGACGCCGGGTCCTGGAACACGATGCCGACCCGACTGCGCAACTCGCGCAGTCGTCGTCCGCGAGCGGTGCGCAGGTCGCTGCCGTCCACCTCGACCGAGCCGGCGACGACGGGCACCAGGCCCGCGAGCGCGCGCCCGATCGTGGACTTGCCGGAACCGGATTCGCCCACCAGGCCGACGGTTTCGCCGTCATGCAGGTCGAGGTCGATGCCGGACACGGTCGGTCCGCCTCGGCGCGAGTACCGCACGGCGACGTCGCGCAGGCGCGCCACCAGCGACCGGGAGGCGCGACTCGCGTCCGCCTCGTCGGTCACCGCAGCGGTCTTCGCGCTGGGCGACACCTCACGCGCGCCCGGAGCCGTGAGCTGTCGCTGGGCGCGTGAGCCGGGATCGCCGGCCCGGGCGTCCGGGTCCGCAGCCGGCGCTGCGGACGCGGGGCGCGCCTCCAGGCTGGGAACGGCCGCGAGGAGCTCGCGCGTGTAGTCGGCGGTCGGGTGGGCGAAGACCTCGGCGACGGTCCCGTGCTCGACCGGGTCCCCGCGGCGCAGCACCAGCAGGTCGTCCGCGACGTCCGCGACCACGCCCATGTCGTGGGTGATGAGCAGCACAGCCAGGGAACGCTCGCGACCGAGCCGCCGCAGCAGGTCGAGGATGCCCGCCTGCACGGTGACGTCGAGCGCGGTTGTGGGCTCGTCGGCGAAGAGTGCGACCGGGTCGCCTGCCAGGGCCATCGCGATCATCGCGCGCTGGAGCTGACCGCCGGACAGTTCGTGCGGGTAGGCCTTCCGGATGCGCTCCGGGTCGGTGAGCCCGGCGTCACGAAGCAGTTCGTCGACGCGCGCCCGGACCCCGGCGCGGTCGAGCCCGGTCGGGTGCGCTCGGACGGCCTCGGCGATCTGCGTGCCGATCGACAGGACGGGCGTGAACGAGTTCATCGGCTCCTGGAACACCACGCCGATGCCCGCACCCCGGACGGCGCGGACCGTCTCGACGGGGGCACCGATGAGTTCCTCGCCACGGAACCGGGCGCTGCCCGACACCGAGGCCTGCGGCGGCAGGAGCCCGAGCACGCTCATGGCGCTGACGGACTTGCCCGAGCCGGACTCCCCCACCAGGGCGAGGACCCGGCCGGGCGTCAGGTCGAAGGAGACGTCACGGACGACGGGCTCCGCGTCGCCGAACGCGACGCGGAGCCCCTCGACCTGCAGGATCGGTTCGGTCACTGCTTGAGCGAGACCTTGAGGTAGTTCGGGTACGCGGGGAAGTCCGCGATCTGGAAGTTCTGCACGTTCGAGCCGGCGAGGAAGGACTGCTTCGCGTAGATCAGCGGCACGACGGGGGCGTCGGCCATGATCTTCTGGTCCGCCTGGGCCCAGAGCTTCTGCGCGTCGTCCTGGTCGACCGTGGAGCTGGCCTTCGCGATGAGGGCGTCGACCTCGGGGTTGCTGTACTTCGAGACGTTGTAGCCGCCGCCACCGATCTGCGACGAGTCGTAGAGGGGCTGCAGGTTGGCGTTCGCGCTCGGGAAGTCCGGCTGCCAGCTCGACAGCGACAGGTCGAAGTCGGTGCCGTTGGTGGTCGCCTGCGTGAAGGAGTCGTAGTCGAGCGGCTTGAGCGTCACGGCGATGCCGGCACGCTTCAGGCCGGACTGCAGCGCCTGGGCCTGGGCGAGGTACGTGGGGTCGTTCTGCGTGACCAGGGTCAGCTTCAGGTTGCTGACGCCGGCCTCCTTGAGCAGCTCCTTCGCCTTGTCGACGTCACCGGTGGCCTTCGTCTTGTACAGGTCGTAGTCCTGGCGTCCGGCGATGCCCGGGGTGATGAGCGTCGAGGCGTACGAGCCGGCGATCGCGCCGCCGGCGGCGATCCGGAAGGACTTGCGGTCGACCGCGTACTGCAGCGCCTGGCGGACCTTGAGGTCCTTGAGCTCACCGCGCTGCGTGTTGATCGCCATGTAGCTGATCGGGCCGGCCTTCGAGGTGGCGAGGCGGTCCTGGGCGGCCGGGTTGCTGCGGACCTGGTTGAGCTCGGCGGCACCCAGGTAGATGGCGCCGAACGAGTTCTTGGCGTCGCCGTTGTCCGCGATGAGCGTCTGCGTCACCGTGGACTGGTCCTGGCTCTCCTTGAAGACGATCTTCGACGGGCCGGCGGTGCGGACCTCGTCGGTCTTCGCGCTCCAGTTCTTGTTGCGGACGAGCGTGACCTGCGAGCCCTGCGTGTTCGACTGCACCTGGTACGGACCGGATGCGACCGGCTTCAGGTCGTAGGCGCCGGTGTCCTTGCCGTCGCCCTCGGGCACCGGGGTGAACGCGGGCATCGACGCGAGCCACGGCCAGTCGCCGTACGCGTCGTTCAGCTTGAAGACGATGGTCTTGTCGTTCGGGGTCTCGATGCTGTCGAGCGACTTGCCGTCGAACGGGCCCTTGTAGGAGTCACCACCGACCAGGAGCGACTTGTGGTAGCTCAGGCCACCGCTGAGGGTCGGCGCGAACGAGCGCTCGATGCCCCACTTGATGTCCTTCGTGGTGATCGGCGTGCCGTCCTGGAACTCGACGCCGTCCTTCAGCGTGTAGGTCCAGGTCTTGCCGTCGTCGCTCGAGACCCCGGTGTTGGTCGCCAGGTCGGGGACGACCTTCGCCGTCTTGCCCGGCTCGACGTCCCACGTGGTGAGCCGTCGGGCGACGAGGCCCATCGACGTGATGCCGAGGCTCTGGCTGGTCGCGGGGTCGAGGTGGAACGAGGTCTGCGGCGTCAGGATGTTGAGCGTGCCGCCCTTGGCCGTGCCCTCGGCGCCGTCGTCGGACGAACCCCCACCCGAGCAGCCGGTCAGGACCAGGGCTGCTGCTGCGGCGACGGCCGCGGTGATCGTCAGGCGGTTGGGGCGTCTCATGACGGTGCTGCTCCTCGGGGAAGGGGGTCGCGATCGCGGTGGCGGTCGCTGCGACGGCGGAACGGTTCACCCGCCGGGCGGCGTCCATCCTGACACCGCGACGGTGGCCCGTCCGAATCTCGCGTGCGTCGGACGACGCACGACGAAACATTGCAAGCGCCGGACGCCGTCCCGCTATTCCCGATGCGATCGCACCGCGGAGCGTCAGCGGTCGAAGAGCCCGCCGAGGAAGTCGTTGCCGAGGTTCGACGCCTGCTCGCCGAGCCCGGACGCCTGCTCACCGAACCCCGCGGCCTGCTCACCGAACCCGCCGAGGAGCTGCTCGCCCTCGCCGAGGACGCCCTCGACGCCACCGCCGAGGTCACCGAGTCCGAGGTCGCCCATGCCCGAGGCGATGCCCTCGAAGTCGACGCCGAGGTCGGCCGCCCCTGCCAGGACCGGGCCGGCGGCAGCGCTCAGCACCGCTCCCCCGGCCACCGCGGCGGCAAGGCCACCGAACGCCATCGCGCCGGCACCGACCGCCGCACCACCGGCGAAGGCCCCACCGCGGCCGCGGCCGTTGCCGTTACCCCGGCCGGAACCGCCGAGGACCCGTCGGACCAGACCCGGACGCGACATCTCACCGCGGGTCATCGCACGGGCCATGCCGCCAGCCGAGTCGTCGCGCAGGTGCTCGTGGGGCGGGAGCTCGGAGTTCAGGCGGTCGCGGACCTGCTGGCGCTGCCCCGGGGTGAGCCGCGCGAAGGCGTCGTGGTGGACCTGCTCGAGCTGCTCCGGCGACGAGGTGCGGAGCAGGTAGTCGTACTTCGCCAGGGCGACCTTGTCGGCGTCGGCCCCGTGCTGCGGCGTGCCGGCGTGCTGCTGCGGCTGCTGGCCGTACTGCTGCGACTGGCCGTACTGCGGCTGGCCGTACTGCTGCGACGGCTGCTGGCCGTACTGCTGCTGCAGCGGCTGTTGCTGGTTCCGGTCGTCGCCGGTCAGCTTGTCCGCGGCGCTGCGCACGATGCCGCGCCAGTCGGTTCCGCCCTGCTGCGATCCGGCGCCGGGCGCGGTTCCCCCCTGCCCACGCTTCTGGAGCTGCTTGTCGATGACCTTCGAGGCCATGCCGATGATGCGGTTGAGGTTCGCCATGCCCCCACCTTTGCGTCCTCACATGTGGACGACCGGCACCGAGGCGGGGGTTCGCCAGGGCATCCGATGAGGATCCCCTGTGAGATTCCGGCTGCATTTCAGCGGACACATACACGTAGGCTGGCTCCGGTCGCGTCACCGCCGGAGCGCGACCTGGGCGAAAGCGTGAGGCCCGGGACTGCGACAACAGTTCCGGGCCTCGATTCGCCTTCCGAGTGGAAAGCCAAGGGATGCGTCAACCATCCCGAGTCCAACGCTCGGAACCGATGGTAGCCGAGCCCGCTCGGCGACGCATCCCTCGGCCGAAGCTCCTCGTGTCAGCCGGCGACGACACCAGGAGGTCAGCGATGTCGAACGACACCGATGATCGGTCCAGGCGTCGGGTGCCATGGCTGGGGATCGCGAGCTTGCTCGTGACCGTGGTCAGGCTCCTGATCGACCTGTCTCGCAAGGACTGAGGACCCGGGTGTCCCGCACCGCAGCCGGTGGTGCGGGACACCTGTCCATCGCGTCAGGACAGGATGCGGGCCAGGAACGCGTTGCGGAACCGCCCCGTGGGGTCGAGGTCCCGGGCGAGTGCGGCGAAGTCGGACAGCCGCGGGTACGCCTCGTGCAGCCGCTCGGCACTGGCCGCGGAGACCTTGCCCCAATGCGGCCGCGGGTCCAAGGGCTCGAGCACGTCCTCGATCCGGGCCACCGCCGCGGCCACGGCGGCGGCGTCGCGGCGGAACGTGAAGTGCAGGCCGACCGACTGTCGTCCGGACGACGGTGCGAGCCACGCGGTGTCGGCCGCGATGGTGCGGACCTCGGCGGCGATGAGGATCGGGGCGAACAGCGACGCCAGCGGTCGGAGCGCCTCGAGTGCCGCCACCGCCGAGGCAGCGGGGATCAGGTACTCCGCCTGGATCTCAGCCCCGGTCGACGGGGTGAACGAGGACCGGAAGTGCGGCAGTCGCTCCGACCACGGCCCCGGCACGCCGCCCTGCTCGGTGACCCCGGCAGGGTCGTTCTCCCCCGGGTGCACCGGCCCCGAGGCCGAACGGGCTCCGAGGGCCACGAGGTCGACGGTCGGTGCGGCCTCGTCGACGCGGTGCTTGACCCAGACCTGCCGGGCACCGCGGTCGTCGAACGAGGTGAACATCGACACGGAGTACGCGTCGGACATCACCTGGTCGAACTGCGCGGCGACGGCGTCCCACGGCAGGTCGAGGTGCACCGTCGTGGCGACCTGGAACGTCGGCTCGATCGCGAGCTCCACCGCGGTGACGACGCCCAGCGCGCCGATCCCCACCCGGTGGGCGTCGAGCAGCCCGTCGGGCGACGAGGCGTCGACGTGGGCGATCTCACCAGAGGCGCGGACGACGTCGAGGCCGACCACCGTCTGCGCGAGCGACGGGTTCCGCACACCGGAGCCGTGCGTCCCCGTGGCGACGGCCCCGGCCGTGGAGATGTGCGGCAGGGACGCGAGGTTCCCGAGTGCCCAGCCACGGGCCTCCAGACCGGCCGCGACCTGGCTGTGCGTCATGCCTGCGGCGACCCGCACGACGCGCCGCGACGTGTCGATGTCGAGCACGGGCGGCAGGTCCGACAACGAGACCTGGACGGCATCGGTGTCGGCGATGGTGTTGAACGAGTGTCGCGAGCCGAGCGCCGTCAGGCGCGGCGTCGAGGCGACGAGCTGCTGGAGCTCGTCCACCGACGTCGGCCGGGCCAGCGCCGAGGCGCGGTAGGTGACGTTGCCCGCCCAGTTGGTGCGGGTGCGCTCGGCCGCGATCACGTCGTCCATCGTGGGTCCTGACTCCTCTAGAAGCCGCGGTCGAGACGGTGCCACGTCTGCTGGAGACGCAGCTCGTCGCGGAACCCGCGTGCGGTGGTGTGTTCGTCGATCACCAGGAACTCGGTGCCGACCATGGTCGCGAAGTCCTCGACGACCTGCAGGCCGACCGCCGTCGTCATGACGGTGTGGTGGGCGGCGCCGGCGGTGAGCCAGGCCTCGGCGGCGACGGGGAACGACGGCCGGGGCTCCCAGACCGCGCGGCCCACGGGCAGCTTCGGCAGGGCCTCGGTCGGGGGCACGACGTCGACGACGTTCGCCGTGAGGCGGAAGCCGTCGCGGGTGTCGGACAGCGCGACGACGACGGCCTCGCCGGAGTCGGCGGTGAAGACCAGGCGGACCGGGTCGTCCTTGCCGCCGATGCCGAGCGGGTGGATCTCGAGCGTCGGCTTCGTGGTGGTGAGCGTCGGCGAGACCTCGAGCATGTGCGCCCCGAGGATCTTCTCGGCGCCCGGGGTGAGGTCGTAGGTGTAGTCCTCCATCAGGGAGGCGCCACCGGGCAGGCCGGCGCCGGCGACGTTCATCGCGCGGACCAGGACCGCCGTCTTCCAGTCACCCTCGGCACCGAAGCCGTAGCCGTCGGCCATCAGGCGCTGCACGGCCAGGCCCGGCAGCTGCTTGAGCGAGCCGAGGTCCTCGAAGTTCGTGGTGAACGCGGCGCTGCCGTTCTGCGCGAGCAGGGTGCGGAGGCCGATCTCGATGGCGGCACCGTCGCGGAGCGCGGCGTGCCGTTCGCCGCCGGCGCTGCGGAGTGACGGGTCCACGTCGTAGTCGCGCTCGTACGTCGCCACGAGCGCGTCGACCGCTGCCGTGTCCGCTGCGGCGGCGTCCACCGCTGCCGCGAGCTCGTTGACGGCCCACGTGTTGACCTGCACGCCGAGCTCGATCTCGGCCTCGGTCTTGTCGCCCTCGGTGACGGCGACGTAGCGCATGTTGTCGCCGAAGCGGGTGAGCTTCAGCTCGCGGACGGCCGCGGCGCCGGCGGCGGCACGGGTCCAGTTCGCGACGCGCTGCTGGACGCGGGGGTCCGAGACGTGGCCGACGGCCGTGGCGTGCCGGACGCCGAGGCGGGCCAGGGCGTAGCCGAACTCACGGTCGCCGTGCGCGGCCTGGTTGAGGTTCATGAAGTCGAAGTCGATGTCCGCCCAGGGCAGCGTGACGTTCGCCTGCGTGTGCAGGTGCAGCAGCGGCTTGGTCAGCGCCTGCAGGCCGCCGATCCACATCTTGGCCGGGCTGAACGTGTGCATCCACGTGGTGACGCCGATGACCTTGTCGTCGGCGCTCGCCTCGATGAGCGCCCGGCGGATGCCGTCGGCGTCCTTGAGCACGGGCTTCCAGACGAGCTTCACCGGCAGGTGCCCGGCGAGCTCCGCGTGGACCGCCTTGCTCTGCTCCTCGACCTGGCGCAGGGTCTCCTCTCCGTACAGCCCCTGGGAGCCGGTGAGGAACCAGACCTCGTAGCTGTCGAGCGTGGCCTGGGGGGCGACGGTGGTGTCCTGCGTCATCGCATGGCTCCTTCGGGGTTCTGTCCGTAGACGTTCTGGTAGCGATCGAAGAGTCGATCGATGTCTGCTTCAGGGATCGGGACGACCTCGCCGCCCTGCTTCGCGATGTGGACGGTCCGTGCCACGTCCTCGCACATCACGGCCGCCTTGACGGCGTCCTTCGCGTCCTTGCCGATCGTGAAGACGCCGTGGTTCTGCATCAGGACCGCACGGCTGCGGTGGCCGCTCAGGGTGTCGACGATGCCGTGGCCGATCGAGTCGTCGCCGATGATCGCGAACGGGCCGACCGGGATTGGGCCGCCGAACTCGTCGGCCATCGCCGTGATGACGCACGGGATCGCCTCGGCGCGGGCGGCCCAGGCGGTCGCGTACGTCGAGTGGGTGTGCACGACACCGCCGACCTCGGGCATGTTCCGGTACACGTAGGCGTGCGCGGCGGTGTCGCTGGAGGGGCCGTGCTCGTTGCCCCAGCCCTCGGCCGGCACGCCGTCGAGGGTGCAGACGACCTGGTTCTCGGGCGTCAGGTCGTCGCTCGACACCCCGCTCGGCTTGATGACGAACAGGTCCGTGCCGGGCACGCGCTCGGAGACGTTGCCGCCGGTCCAGATCACGAGGCCGTAGCGGACGAGTTCGCCGTGCAGGCGCGCGACGCGCTCCCGCGTCGTCGCCACCGCCTGGCGTGTGGTCTCGTCGATCGCGTCCGTCATCGGGTCACTTCCTCTGTCTGGAGGCGCGGGTCGGCGCCGTCGGTCTCTTCGGTCGGTCCTGTGGTCGCGCTGGGGCGGGTCGCCGCCGCGGCGACGTCCTGCACGGGCAGTGCGGCCCGGTAGCGCTCCAGGTACGTCTGGAACCCGGCGACGTCCGCCGGCTCGGGTTCGGCCACGTGCACGGCGTCCCCGCCGAACACGGTGTCGGACAGGTAGTCGGCGAGCTGCTGGTCGGTGTGCTCGAGGTAGGCGGCCAGCACGGCGATCCCCCACGCGCCGCCCTCGCCCGCGGTCTCCTCGAGCGCGATCGGCACCCGCAGGGCCGCCGCGAGGAGCCGCTGCGGGCTGCCGGGTGTGCGGAAGAGCCCGCCGTGCGCGGTCATCCGGTCGACCTGCACCTGTTCGCCGTGCAGGACGTCCATGCCGATGGCCAGGGTCGCGAACGCGCCGTGCACCTCGGATCGCACCAGGTTGCCGAGCGTGAAGCGCGCGCCGGGGGTGCGGAGCAGCAGGGGCCGGCCGTCCTCGACGTGGGTGACGGGTTCGCCGGCCAGGTAGTTGAACGAGAGCAGGCCGCCGGCGTCGGGGTCGGTGTCGTCGGCGACGGCCTCGGCGAGCAGGGTCGCGTAGACGTCGTCGATGCCGATCGGCGTCGCGCCGGTCCGCTCGCTCGAGGCCTCGGCGAAGCGTCCGAACACGCGGGCCCAGCTCGCGATCTCGCTCGCGCCGTTGTTGCAGTGCACCATCGCCACGGCGTCCCCGGCCGGGGTGGTGACGACGTCGAGTTCCTCGTGCGCGGTGGTCAGCGGCTGCTCGAGCACGACCATCGCGAAGATGCTCGTGCCGACGCTGACGTTGCCGGTGCGCGGGGCGACGGCGTTCGTCGCGACCATGCCGGTGCCGGCGTCGCCCTCGGGCGGGCAGAGCGGTGCGCCGGGTTCGAGCGTGCCGGTCGGGTCGAGCCAGGCCGCACCCTCGGGGGTCAGCTCACCGGCTTCGGCACCGGCGACGAGGACCTCGGGCAGCAGGGACCGCAGGTCCGGGACGCCGATCAGTTCCTGCGCGGTGGCGAGCATGGCGTGGTCGAAGTCCTTCGCGCCCGGGTCGCCGGGGCCGCTGTCGACGGGACCGCCCTCGATCGGGAACATGCCGCTCGCGTCGCCGACGCCCAGCACGTTCCGGCCGGTCAGGCGGCGGTGCACGTAGCCGGCCAGGGTCGTGACGCCGGCGATCTCGGCCACGTGCGGCTCGTCGTCGAGGACCGCCTGGTACAGGTGCGCGATCGACCAGCGCAGCGGGATGTTGAACCCGAGGGCCTCGCTGAGCCGTTCGGACGCGGGGCCGGTCGAGGTGTTGCGCCAGGTGCGGAACGGCACGAGCAGCTCGCCCGCGGCGTCGAACGCCAGGTAGCCGTGCATCATCGCGCTCACGCCCACCGCGCGGTAGGTGCTCGGGGCGACGCCGTACTGCGCCTCGACGTCGGCCACCAGGGCGGCGTACGCGGCACGGAGTCCGGTCTCGACGGCCTCGAGCGAGTAGGTCCAGCGGCCGTCGACGTACTCGTTCTCCCACTCGTGGGAACCGGCCGCGATGGGCACGAGGTCCTCGTCCACCAGGCAGGCCTTGATGCGGGTGGAACCGAGCTCGATCCCGAGTGTGGTGCGGCCGTCCACGATCCGCTGTCGGCGGTCGTCACCCATGTGTTCCTCCAGAACCTCGTCGTCCTCAGTGAGCGCTCACATCCTGGCACGTGAGCGCTCACTCGTGCAACGCCGCGGCGCGCCGCCGGTGCGCGCGTCTCGCCAGCGGTCGAAACACCCCGCTCAGTTCCCCCGAACGGTCACGAACCGTCGTCCGGCGCATCGGCAGCCGACGGTTCCTGACCACTCGACGCCCCACGCGCGACGGGTCGTGACCGCGCGACGAACGAGGTCGGCGACGACGTGCGACCACCGCAATGCCACACTCGCGCACGTCCCGACCACCGGCTACCCCGCACCCGCGCACGTCCCGACCACCCGCCGCCCCACACCCGCGCACGTCCCGACCACCGGCTACCCCGCACCCGCGCACGTCCCGACCACTCGCCGCCCCGCACCCGCGCACGTCCCGACCACCGGCTCTCCGAACCCGCGACACCCCGAACTGCGGCGCTCGGGACGGTCACGACACCCCGCTGCCTCCCCAGCGTGCGGTCACGAAGTGTCGGCTGGAGGCGCGCCGGGCGACGAGTCGTGACCGCTCGACCACGGCGGACGGGGTGTTGTGACCGCTCGACCACGAGCACCAGCACCAGCACCAGCACCAGCACGATCGAGATCGCACGACACGCCGCAACCGGTCCGCCGAGGTCGCACGAACTGCCGTCGGACGGCACGATGCGCGGCAGTTCGTGCGACCTCGCGAGCCGCCGAGGTCGCCCCGAACGCGCCCTACGCGCCGACGGTGCTCTCGCGGATGACGAGCGACGGGGTCACGGCCGCCGACGACGCCGTCCCGCCGTCGATCAGGGCGAGGAGCGCCTGCCCCGCGACGCGCCCGAGCTCCTCGAGCCGCAGGTCCACGGTGGTCAGCGGCGGCCTCGAGGCGAGCGCCATCACGTCCCAGTCGTCGAACCCCGTGACCGCGACGTCTCCGGGCACCGAACGCCCGAGTTCCCGCAGCCGGTCGCACACGCCCCGGGCGATCTGGTCGCTGCCGCAGACGATCGCGTCGACGTCGGGCGACTCCCGCGCGAGCACGTCCACGGCCTGCCTCCCCCAGCGCTCCGACCACTCGCCGTACAGCGGGTCGGTGACCAGGTGGGACCCGAGGACCGACGCGGCACCGGCGACCCGTCGTGCCGCGGACCGGTGTCGCGCCGGCCCCGTCACGATCGCGACCCGCTGCCGCCCGAGCGAGCGCACGTGCGAGGCGACGAGTGCCGACCCGGCGGCGTCGTCGAGGGTGATCGACACGTCGGAGTCATCGGTCGAGGGCGTGAAGGCATAGACGACGGGGATCGACACGTCGATCGGGGGCCGGGCGTCGGCGGAGCGGCCGGTCACGATGATGCCGTCGACGCCGCGGGCCGCCAGGGAGCGCAGGTAGTGGGCCTCGCGCACGTGGTCGTCGCGGGTGTCGCACAGCAGGACGGCCATCCGCCCGGCGGACAGGGCGTCCTCGGCGCCGAGCAGCACCGGGATCGAGAACCGTCCGAACGAGTCGGTGGTGATCATGCCGACGGTGTAGGTCCGCCCCGACGACAGCGCACGGGCCCGGGCATCGCCGACGAACCCGAGCTTCTCGGCGGCTTCCTTCACCCGCAGCCGGGTGGCGTCCCGCAGCTGCCCGGTGCCGTTCAGCGCCTTCGACGCGGTGCCGATCGACACCCCGGCAAGCGCCGCCACGTCGGTGATCCGGATCGGCTGTCCGGTGCGTTCGAGCGTCACGGCAACCACCTTTCCGACGATCAGGGCGTGCCGATGACCTTACACAAAACCGCCGGAATGCTCTTGCGCGGCATGCGCCCCGTGTCGTAGCGTCCACCGCAGAAACCGTTTTCCGGATTGCCAGCTCCATCCGGACGGTGCCAGTCACATCGCAAGGAGGCGACATGACCACCACGCTCGCGACCGATCGCGGCGCGCACACCGCGACCCCGGTCCTCCCGACCGCCGACGCCTGCCTGACGCTCCGGCCGCTGCCGACCGGCGACGCCCGGATCACCGGCGGCTTCTGGGCGCTCCGCCAGGAGCGCAACGGCCGCGACGCCGTCCGCAGCGGCTACCAGCAGCTCGAGACGGCCGGCAACTTCCGCAACCTCCGCATCGCCGCCGGACTCGAGGAGGGCGAGGCCGTCGGCCCGATCTTCATGGACTCCGACGTGACGAAGTGGCTCGAGGCCGTGGCCTGGGAGTACGGCCGCGCCCCCGCCGAGGACCTGCTCGACCTGCAGCGCGAGGTCACCGCCCTGTACGCCCGGGCACAGGCCGACGACGGGTACCTCGACTCCGTCCAGCAGGTCCGTGGGAAGGGCGAGCGGTACACGGACCTCAAGTGGAGCCACGAGATGTACTGCGCCGGGCACCTGTACCAGGCGGCCGTGGCCCAGCACCGTGCAACGGGCGACACCGGTCTGCTCGACGTCGCGATCAAGAACGCCGACCACCTGGTCCGCACGTTCGGCGACGGCACCGCACCGGACGGCACGCCGAAGACGCGCGACGTCGACGGCCACCCCGTCGTCGAGATGGGTCTGGTCGAGCTGTACCGCGAGACCGGCAACCGTGCCTACCTCGACCTGGCGCACTGGTTCGTCGACGCCCGCGGGCACGGGATCATCGAGCGCGCCGGCGGCGAGCCGACGTACTTCTCCGACCGGGTGCCGAGCCGGCAGGCCACGACCGTCGAGGGGCACGCCGTACGCGCCGTGTACCTGGCGGCGGGTGCCGTGGACGTCGCGATCGAGACCGGGGACACCGAGCTCCTCACCGCGAGCGAGCGCCAGTTCGCGGACATGATGGCGACGAAGGCCTTCATCACCGGCGGCCTCGGGGCGCGCTGGGACTGGGAGGCGTTCGGCGACCCCTACGAGCTGCCGACCGACCGCGGCTACGCCGAGACCTGCGCGGCCATCGGCGGGGTGCAGTGGGCCTGGCGGCTGCTGCTCGCCACCGGCAAGCCGGTCTACGCCGACGCGATCGAGCGCCTGCTCTACAACGCGTTCCTCGCCGGGGTGAGCTTGGCCGGCACCGAGTACTTCTACGTGAACCCGCTCCAGCAGCGCGACCACGCCCACCAGGACGAGAACCGCTCCCCCGCCCACGGGCGCCGCGGATGGTTCGACTGCGCCTGCTGCCCGCCGAACATCATGCGCACCTTCGCGAGCCTCGACGGCTACCTGGCGACCGCGACCGACGGCGGCCTGCAGGTCCACCAGTACGCCACCGCCGACCTCGGTCCGGTGCGGGTCGAGACCGACTACCCGCACGAGGGCCGCGTCCGCGTCACGGTCACCGAGGACGGCCCGCTCGCCCTGGGTCTGCGGATCCCGGCCTGGTCGGACACGACGACCGTCACGGGCGCCGGTGGCGACGCGAGTCCCGCAGCGGGCACGCTCCACGTCATCGAGCGCGAGTGGACCGCCGGTGACTCCGTCGAACTCGCGTTCGACACCACGCCGCACCGCTACGTGGCCGACGCCCGCATCGACGCCGCCCGCGGGCAGGTCGCGATCGAGCGCGGCCCGCTCGTGTACGCGGTCGAGCAGGCGGACCAGCAGGGCTTCACGGTCGACGACCTGACGGTCGACGCGGACGCGCCGATCACCGAGGAGCGCCGCGACGACCTGCTCGACGGCGTCGTCACGCTGCGGATCCCGGGGCACGCCCCGGCTGAGCACGTGCAGCCGGCCTGGCCGTACCAGCGGCTGGACGGGCCGGGAGGCGCGACCACGGCCCGCGACGCGGCCAACGTCGACGACGTGGCCGGTCCGCAGGGCGCCACCACGGGCCTCCAGGCCGGTCGCGACGTCACCGCGATCGCCGTCCCGTACTACGCGTGGGCCAACCGGGGAGCCGCGCCGATGCGCGTCTGGCTCCCGTTGGCGCGGTGACCGGCGTGGACCGCCGAGCGTTCCTCGTCGGCGGCGTCGCCGGCGGGGCAGCCCTCGCCCTGGCCGGGTGCTCCGGCACCCTGCCGAAGGTCGTCGCGAAGCCCGCGAGCTTCGGGAAGAACGCGACCGGCACCGTGCAGGTGTGGTGCCGGTCGGCGACCCAGGCCGGCCTGACGTCGGCCGTCGCCGGGTTCAACAAGGCGAACCCGGCGCTGCAGGTCCAGCTGACGCCCGTGCCGGACGCGCAGTACGTGACCAAGCTCGCGACCGCGATCCGCGGGGGTGAGCCGCCGGACGTCGTCGACATCGACGACATCAACTCGCAGCTGTTCATCTTCCGCGAGGCGTTCGCCGACCTGACCGACGTGGTCAAGAGCCTGGACTACTTCGACGCGATCTCGCCGGGGCACCTGCGCCTGCTCGAGTACCGCGACCGGTACTACGGGCTGCCCTACCTGGCCGACAACTCGCAGCTGTTCGTGAACACCGAGCTGTTCGAGCGTGCGGGCCTCGACGTCGAGGAGTCGACGAAGGACCTGTCCACGCTGCTCGACGCGGCGAAGGCCATCCGGAAGCTCGACGACGACGTCTACGGCTGGTCGATCTCCGGCAACGCCGCCGGCATCATCGGCTTCGTCACGCAGCCGCACGTCTGGGCGACCGGGGTCGACATGATGACCGGCGAGGTGGGGTCCCAGCGGGCGAACATCACCGGCAACGAGGCCCTCGAACGCATGCTCGAGTTCTACCGGCAGCTGTGGAAGGACGGCGTGCTGTCGAAGGCGACGTACTCCGATGCCGGCACCACGTGGGGTGCCGACTTCCGGGCCGGCAAGGTGGGGATCTTCCCGACCTCGTACGGGGCGACCGTGCCCGCGGCCACCAAGGCGATGCGGGCGAAGATGCAGACGGTGCTCATCCCGTCGTGGGACGGCCAGCGGTCGTTCTTCGACGGCGGGGACAACATGTGCATCCCGAACGGGGCGGCGAACCCGTCCGGTGGGTGGGCGTTCATGCAGTACGCGAACGGCCTCCAGCAGCAGCAGGCGCTGCCGGACGGCGGGTACTTCCCGACGCGGTCCGACGCCGCCACCCCGGAGTACCGCAAGCGGTTCCCACTGGCGTACGGGCCGCTCGACGCCATCGACAAGGGATACGCACCGCAGACGCTGGCGTACAACCTGCTCAACAACCAGCCGTCGTCGCCGTACTTCGCGATGTTCCGCGAGGCCGTGTTCGGGTCGGGGAGCGCTGCCGCCATGCGGACGGCGCAGTCCGACTACCAGCGGATCCTCGACCAGGTGCAGGCCTGAGCCTGCCTGCCTGTCTTCTCCGCTCGTCCCGCTCGTCTCGCTCGTCTCGCTCTTGTTGATGCACAGAGAGGTGCACGCATGTCGACCATCTCCACCCGGCGCCCCGCCGGCCGGACCGGCCCGGGCCGTCCCACCGTGGGCCGCGGCCCGGGGCGTGGCGGCTCCGTCCGGACCCGCAACTCGCTCACCCACCCGCCGCGCACCGGCGCCGTCCTCGTCGCCCCGGCGATCCTGTTCGTCGCCGTCTTCGTGCTCGTCCCGCTCGTGTTCGCGCTCTACATCTCGTTCACGAACTGGCCCCTGATCGGCCCGTACCGGTTCATCGGGCTGCAGAACTACCTGACGCTGTTCCAGGACCCGACGTTCGTGCACGCCATCGGCTACACGCTGCTGTACACGGCGATCGTGACCCTGCCGATCCTGGCGCTCGGGTACTTCCTCGCCGTGCTCGTCCGGGCCCGTCGCCGTGGCAGCACGATCCTGCGGACGGTGTTCTTCCTGCCGTACGTGGTCGGGCTGACGACGCTCTCGTTCATGCTCGTGCTCGAGGCGCAGCCGAACTCCGGCGCCGTCAACATGGTGCTCCGCTGGCTCGGGATCACCGACGGCAGCACCGCGTGGCTCGTGAACGGTCCGCTGGCGACACTGCTCATCTGCGTGCTCGTGGTCTGGGCGGTGTCCGGGCTGACCATGGTGCTGCTCATGTCGGCGATGCAGGGCGTCCCCGACGAGGTCTACGAGTCGGCGCAGCTCGAGGGGGCCTCCTGGTGGCAGACCGAGCGCCTCATCACGTTCCCGATGATCCGATCGACCGTGGCGCTGAGCGTCATCATCTCGGTGATCGGCTCGCTGCTCGCCTTCAACCAGTTCTACATCCTGACCCAGGGCGGGCCGGGCACCGAGACCACCACGATCGTGAACGCGATCTACAACCGCGGGTTCGTGAACCTGCAGCTCGGAGCGGCGACCGCCCAGTCGATCGCCCTCGTCGTGGTGATCGCCGCCGTGACGGTGTTCCAGTTCTGGGCACTGCGAGAGAAGGACTGACGCCATGAGCACCACGACCTCCCGTGCGGCCCTCGCGGCGCCGGACCTGTCCACCAGGACCCTGACCACCACGGGTGACGGCCGACGTCGGCGCCACCAGCAGGGCAGCGTCCAGCACCCGCGCGACACCACCGTGAAGCGCACCCTGTACGCGATCGCCGGCATCGGTTCCGCGCTCGTGTTCGGCGTCCCGCTCATCTGGTCGATCCTGCGGGCGTTCCAGTCCGAGGCCGTCATCACGCAGGCCCCCGACCCGGCGACGTTCTTCCAACTCGGGTGGCAGAACTTCGCCGCCGTGTTCGCCTCGTCGTCGCACCTGCTCACCGGCGTCGTGAACTCGCTCATCGTGTCGATCGCCACGGCGGTGCTGACCGCGGTGATCGCGACGATGGCCGGCTACGGGTTCGCCCGCTTCCGGTTCCGGGGCGCCGGGCTCGTGTTCGGCCTGGTGCTGCTGACGATGATGGTGCCGTTCCAGGCCATCCTCACGCCGCTGTACCTCGAGATGAACGCCATGGGGCTGACGAACTCGCTGCTCGGGCTCGTGCTGTTCTACACGACCGTGAACCTGCCGTTCGGGGTGTTCGTGATGCGCAACGCGTTCGAGTCGATCCCCACCGAGCTCGAGGACTCGGCCTTCGTCGACGGGGCCTCGCGCTTCCGCGTCGTGGTGTCGGTGCTCCGCCCGCTGCTCCTGCCCGGGGCGGCGACCGCGGCGCTCTACGCGTTCCTGGCGTCGTGGACGGAGTTCCTCGGAGCCCTGACGTTCCTGACGAAGGACTCGCTGTACACGCTGCCCGTCGCGCTGCTCAACCTGCAGACCGGGGCGTACGGGCAGGTGTCGTACGGCAACCTCGTCGCCGGGTCGGTGGTGGCGATGATCCCGTGCATCGCGCTGTACGTCGGGTTGCAGAGGTTCTACGTCGCCGGGCTGTCGTCCGGCGCGTTGAAGGGCTGACGGTCGGGTCAGCTCGCCGGCGGCGCCCCTCGCACCGTGCGAGGGGTGCCGCCGGTGTGGTGCGAGATTGCGTACTCCGTGCGGGGCGCAGGGGCTCGCACCGAGTACGGAACCTCGCACCACACTGATCGCGCGGTGCCAGACCTCGCACGGTGCGAGGGAGCGCGCGGCACCGGGGCTCGCACGGTGCGAGGGGGCGCTACGTGCTGCGCCGCACCACCAGCTCGGGCGCGAGCAGCGTCTCGTCGCGGGGCTCCCCCTCGACCAGGGCCCGCACGGTGTCGAGCACCCGCTCCCCCATCGCCCGGAAGTCCTGCCGCACGGTGGTCAGCGGCGGTGTGAAGTGCGCCGCCTCGGGAACGTCGTCGAACCCCACCACCGCGATGTCGTCGGGGACCCGCAGCCCCTCGTCGGCGAAGGCGTGCAGCACCCCGAGCGCCATCTGGTCGTTGCCCGCGAAGACGGCGTCGACCGTCCCCACGTCGATGTGCCGGGCGGCCGCGAAGCCGCTCGCCGGGGTCCAGTCGCCCTCGAGCACGACCGGTTCGAGCCCGGCGTCCTGCATGATCCGCACGTAGGTGGCGCGGCGCACCTCGGACTCCTGCGACACGTGCGGCCCGGCGATGTGCACGATCCGGCGGTGTCCGCGGTCGAACAGGTGCTGCATGACGAGCGAGGTGCCGGCCGCCTGGTCGATGGCGACGGCGGCGACGCTCGGCGCGACCGGGGTCCGGACGGCGTCTCGTTGCACCGCGTTCGACACCACGACGGGCACCGTGACCGGCACGGTGAGCGATGCGAGGGCGTCGAGCACCCGGTTGTCGGCGGCGACGAGCACGATCGCGGCGACGTCCTGCGCGAGCAGCGTGGTGAGCGCCCCGGACAGGTCGGACGGCCGCGGTTCCTCGGGCAGGGTCGACAGCAGCACGTGGTACCCGGCGGAGCGGGCAGCTCGTTCGAAGCCGATCGAGGTGCTCGACGGACCGTACAGCGCGTCGCCGGCGGTGATGATGCCGAGCGCCTTGCTCCGCCCACCGGCGAGCGCCCGGGCGGCGGCGCGGGGCCGGTACCCGAGCTCGGTGACGGCGTCGGTGACCTGCGTCCGGAACTGCTCGCGGACGGTCGGATCGCCGTTGATCACGCGGGAGACGGTCTGGTGGGACACGCCGGCGCGCTCGGCGACGTCGAAGATCGTCGGGGCCTTCCGGCGCTTGCCGCCCCTGCCCTCGGGGGCGGTCGTGGTGCTCACGCGCCAACCGTACCGCTCGGTCCGGTCGCCGCGGCAAGATCACGAAACGGCGGTGTTGAGTTGACACCCCGTCACGGAACCCACAAGATGTGAGCGCTCACACGAGCGCATCCCACGGGGCACAGCAGCCCCGGCACCCGACCGCGTCGAGGACGACGCGAAGGAACAGAGGTACTTCGATGATGAAGCGCAGGATCATCGCGGGCGTCGCAGCCGTCGGCATCGCGATCTCGCTGGCCGCTTGCTCGGCCGGCGGCCGTGCGTCCACCGATGGTGGCGGCAGCGGCGACAACAAGGGCGCCCTCGTCGGCGTCGCCATGCCCACCAAGGTCTCCGAGCGGTGGATCAAGGACGGCAACGCCGTCAAGAGCGACCTCGAGAAGGCCGGCTACAAGGTCGACCTCGAGTACGGCGACAACAAGGTCCAGCAGCAGGCCCAGCAGGTCAGCAACATGATCACCAAGGGCGCGAAGGTCCTGATCATCGCGTCGATCGACGGTGGCGCGCTCTCCGACCAGCTCGACGCCGCCGCCAAGGCCGGCATCAAGGTGATCTCGTACGACCGCCTGCTCACGGGCAACAAGAACGTCGACTACTACGTGTCCTTCGACAACGAGAAGGTCGGCGTCGACCAGGCGAACAGCCTGCTCACCGGCCTCGGTGTGCTCGACGCGGACGGCAAGAAGACCGGCGAGAAGGGCCCCTTCAACATCGAGGTCTTCGCCGGCTCGCTCGACGACAACAACGCCGGGTTCTTCTTCAACGGCGCCATGAAGACGCTCAAGCCGTACCTCGAGGACGGCACGCTGAAGATCCAGTCCGGCCAGGACGAGCTGTCCCAGGCCGCGACGCAGCAGTGGGACCCGGCCACGGCCAAGGCCCGCATGCAGAACCTGATCGCGAAGTCCTACTCGGGCGGCACCACGCTCGACGGCGTGCTCTCGCCGTACGACGGCATCTCGATCGGCATCATCTCGGCGCTCCAGGGCGCCGGGTACGGCACGAGTGACCGCCCGCTCCCGACGGTCACGGGCCAGGACGCCGAGGCAGCCTCGGTCAAGTCGATCATCGCCGGCCAGCAGTACTCGACGATCTACAAGGACACGCGCAAGCTCGCCAAGCAGTCCGTCACCATGGCCGAGGACCTGCTCACCGGCAAGGACCCCGAGGTCAACGACACGAAGAGCTACGACAACAAGGTCAAGGTCGTCCCGACCTTCCTGTTCCAGCCGACGGTCGTCACGAAGGACAACTACAAGGAAGTCCTCGTGGACTCCGGGTACTACACCGAAGCCGACCTGAAGTAGTCAGGTCCATCTCACGGACCGGAGGCGCGGTGCCAGCCCGCACCGCGCCTCCAGTCCGTCTCCACCAGCGCGCGCACGCGCGCACGACGGAAAGGCGTCCACATGGCGGACACCATCCTCGAGATGCGGGACATCACCAAGACGTTCCCCGGCGTCAAGGCCCTGCAGGGCGTCTCGATCGAGGTCGAGCGCGGCCAGGTCCACGCGATCTGCGGCGAGAACGGCGCGGGCAAGTCGACGCTCATGAAGGTGCTGTCGGGTGTCTACCCGGCCGGCTCCTTCGACGGCGAGATCCTGCTCGACGGCGAACCCGTGCGGTTCGCGAACATCAACGACTCCGAGGCTGCGGGCGTCGTGATCATCCACCAGGAGCTGGCGCTCAGCCCCTTCCTGTCGATCGCCGAGAACATCTTCCTCGGCAACGAGCAGTCCAAGGGCGGCTTCATCGACTGGAACAAGACGAACCTGACGGCCGCCGAGCTGCTCAAGCGCGTCGGGCTGAAGGACAACCCCGTCACCAAGGTCGTCGACCTCGGTGTCGGCAAGCAGCAGCTCGTCGAGATCGCGAAGGCGCTCTCGAAGGAGGTGAAGCTCCTCATCCTCGACGAGCCCACCGCCGCGCTGAACGACGACGACTCCGCGCACCTGCTCGAGCTCATCCGCTCGCTGCAGGCCGAGGGCATGACGGCGATCATCATCAGCCACAAGCTCAACGAGATCAAGGCGATCGCGGACAAGGTCACGATCATCCGCGACGGCAAGACCATCGAGACGCTCGACATGCGGGCCGACGACGTGTCCGAGGACCGGATCATCCGCGGGATGGTCGGCCGTGACCTGTCGAACCGGTACCCCGAGCGCGAGAACCCCGTCATCGGCGAGGAACTGCTGCGGATCGAGGACTGGACCGTCCACCACCAGCTCGACTCGTCGCGCGAGATCATCCACCGGGCCAACCTCAACGTCCGTGCCGGCGAGGTCGTCGGCATCGCCGGGTTGATGGGCGCCGGCCGCACGGAGCTCGCGATGAGCGTCTTCGGCCAGTCCTACGGCACCGGCATCAGCGGCACCGTCTACAAGCGCGGAACCCCGATCAAGACGCACACCGTCTCGCAGGCGATCGACAACGGCATCGCCTACGTCACCGAGGACCGCAAGCGGTACGGCCTGAACCTGATCGACGACATCAAGCGGAACATCTCCGGGTCGGCCCTCGGCAAGCTCGCCAACTGGGGGTTCGTGAACTCCTCGGAGGAGACCACCGTCGCGACCCAGTTCCTCAAGAGCCTCAACATCAAGGCGCCGAACGTCGACGTCGTGACGGGGAAGCTCTCCGGCGGGAACCAGCAGAAGGTCGTCCTGTCGAAGTGGATGTACGCCGACCCCGACGTGCTCATCCTCGACGAGCCGACCCGCGGCATCGACGTCGGCGCGAAGTACGAGATCTACACGATCATCAACCAGCTCGCCGACCAGGGGAAGGCGGTCATCGTGATCTCCTCCGAGCTCCCCGAACTGCTCGGCATCTGCGACCGCATCTACACCCTCTCCGAGGGCACCATCACGGCCGACGTCCCGCGCGCCGAGGCGACGCCCGAGGTCCTCATGCAGTACATGACCCAGGAACGGGAGACCCCTGTCAATGAACGCGCTTAAGTCCGCCGTCGGCTACCTCACCGGGCAGCTCCGACAGATCGGCCTGTTCATCGCGCTGATCGTCATCGTCATCTTCTTCCAGGTGACCACGAACGGCATCACGCTGGCCCCGATCAACGTCTCGAACCTGATCGTCCAGAACAGCTACATCCTCATCCTGGCCATCGGCATGGTCATGGTCATCATCGCCGGCCACATCGACCTGTCGGTCGGCTCGGTGGTCGCCTTCACCGGTGCCATGGCCGGCGTCATGATCACGCAGTGGAACATCCCGTGGCCGATCGCGGTCGTGCTCTGCCTGGTGGTCGGTGCACTCGTCGGCGCCTGGCAGGGCTTCTGGATCGCGTACTTCGGGATCCCGGCGTTCATCGTGACGCTGGCGGGCATGCTCGCGTTCCGCGGCGCGGCGCAGATCGTCCTGCAGAACCAGCAGATCTCGCCGTTCCCCGCCGGCTTCCGCTCGCTCGGCTCCGGCTTCCTGCCGTCCTTCGGCACCACCGGGTACGAGCCGCTCACGATGATCCTCGGCTTCGCCGCCGCGGCCGTCATGGTGATCGCCGCGTTCCGCGGTCGCATCACGCGTCGCAAGTACCAGCTCGAGAGCGAGCCGTTCGCCTGGTTCATCGTGAAGACGGCGTTCGGCGCCGTGCTCGTGATCTACGTGGCGCTCCTGCTCGCCAGCTACAACGGCACCCCGATCGTGCTCGTCGTGCTCGGCGCCCTCGTGGTGATCTACTCGGTCGTCATGCGGAGCGCGGTGTTCGGCCGCCACATCTACGCGATCGGTGGCAACGCCCTGGCCGCGCAGCTGTCGGGTGTGAAGACGAAGCGCGTCACGTTCCTGCTCTTCGTCAACATGGGTGTCATCTCGGCCCTGGCGGGTGTGGTCTTCACCGGCCAGCTCAACCTGGCGGCACCGGGCGCGGGCAACGGCTTCGAGCTCGACGCCATCGCCGCCGTCTTCATCGGTGGCGCGGCCGTCACCGGTGGCATCGGCACCGTGCCGGGAGCCATCGTCGGTGGTCTGATCATCGGCCTGCTGAACAACGGCATGTCGATCCTCGGTGTCGGCACCGAGTTCCAGTCCCTGATCAAGGGTCTGGTGCTGCTCGCCGCCGTCGCGTTCGACGTGTTCAACAAGCGCCGGGCGGCGTCCGCGCGCAAGTAGCGTTCGCGCGCCTGCGCGTTCGCGTGCGCGCGTTGGCGTGTTCGCGCGTTCGCTTGGTGAGCAGAAACGGTCGGGTCCTCGATGGGGACCCGACCGTTTCTGCTCACGAACGCGACAGGACGGCCCAACCCCCGGCCGGGAGGCGCAGGGTCCCGTCCCCGAGATCGGCCCCGCCCGCCTCGACCTGCGTCGCGTCGGCCACGGGCACCTCGACGGGTTCGTCCGACAGGTTCAGGGCGGTCACCACGGCGGCATCCGCCGTCGCGGTCCGCAGCACCACGGCGGTGTTGGTCAGGTGCACGACGTCGGTGTGTGCGCGGTGCAGCCACGGGTTCCGGCGACGCAGGGCGATGAGCGCCTCGTACGCGTGGGTCAGATCCGTCGGCGCCGGCACCTCGGCCGGGAACTCCGGGCGGACCGCGTCGTCGCCGCCCTCGCGTTCCTCCTTCACCCCGGTCCAGCCGTACTCGTCGCCCGCGTAGACCACGGGGGTCCCCGCCACCGTGAACAGCACCGCGGCGGCGTGCCCGGCGAACCGCTCCCCCACCGCGCTCGCGATCCGGGTGACGTCGTGGTTGCCGACGAACGTCGTCGGGGCGAAGGTGGCCAGCAGCGCGTCGTGCCGCTCGATCGCGTGCGCGAGCTCGTGGCCGTTGCGGTCCGCGATGCCGTGCCAGATCCCCTGCCACAGCTCGTACTGGGTCAGCGAGTCCATCGTCGAGTCGCGTGCGATCGCCGCCGCGTCGCCGTGGATCACCTCGCCGCTGAACCAGGCGTCCGGGAACCGCTCCCGCACCCGCGGCAGCACCCGCGCCCAGAACGCCGGCGGCACCGCGTACGCCGCGTCGAGCCGCCAGCCGTCGACCCCGCGCGCCAGCCAGTGCGTCATGACCTGCACCACGAGGTCCTCGGTGGCACGGCTGTCGTGGTCGAGCGCGACGAGGATGTCGTGGCCCTCGAACAGTCCGACGGGCACGGGCTGCCCCGGCTGCCACCCGGACCAGTCGATGGCGAACAGGTCGGCGGTGGGCGCCTCCGGGCCCTGGTCCGACAACGCACGGAACGCCGGGTGCTCACGGCCGACGTGGTTGAACACCCCGTCCAGCAGCACCCGCACGCCCCGCTCGTGCGCTGCGGTGACCAGGGCGTCGAAGTCGGCGTCGTCGCCCAGGCGCGGGTCGATGCGGAAGTGGTCGACCGTGTCGTACCCGTGGGTCGAGCTCGCGAACACCGGGCCGAGCAGCAGGCCGTTCAGACCGAGGTCGACGACGTGGTCGAGCCACCCGGTCAGGCGGTCGAGGCGGTGTTCGAGCGGACGCTCCCCCACCGGTGACGCAGGGCGGACCTCTGCGCCGACGAAGCCGAGTGGGTAGACGTGCCACCACATCACGTGCTGGACCCAGGCCGGCTCGGACGGACGGGCGGGGGCGGTCTCGGGGTTCACCGCTCCGATGCTGCCAGGCGCACCTGGACCGTGTGCGTGGTCGCTGTGTGCCGCCCTGCCGAGCAGGACGAGGATGGGCCCATGGGACGGGCGATCAGGACGGAAGCCGATGCGTCGGCATCGGAGTCGGCACACGCCGAACGGACCTGCGCCTCGTGCGGGCGACGGATGCCGTCCTCGGCGGCACCGGAGGCGAAGTGGTGTTCGGCAGCCTGCCGCCGGCACGGTCTCGACGACACCGACCGGGCCCTCGAGCAGCGCATCGACGAACTGCTCGCGGCACGGGCACGGACCTCGAGCATCTGCCCGTCCGAGGTCGCCCGCTCACTGGAGCCGGACGACTGGCGACCGCTGATGGAGCCCGCACGTCGAGCCGCCCGGCGCATGGTCGCGCGCGGCGAGGTCGAGATCACCCAGGGCGGGTCCGTCGTCGACCCGTCGACCGCCAAGGGCCCGATCCGCATCCGCCGTCCGCGGTGATCCGGGTCGCGGCGCCCCTGTTTCAGGTGTGCTCGTGAACCGTTCGGATGAGCCGTTCGAGCGCGGTCACCAGCGCCCGTGTCTTCTCCTGGGTCACACGCGACGTCGAGTACTGGAAGTTCGTCTTCTCATCGGTCAGGCGCTTGAAGTGCAGGCCGGGTCGGATGTCCGGTGCGCAGGCCGTGTCGAGCAGCCGTCGAGCGGCGGCGTGGTCGTCGCCGAGATGGTGGTGGCCGAGGATCGCACCGCAGATCGCGTCCGACGCCGCGATCCCGCCGAGCACAGCGTTCGCACCGGCGGCCTTCCAGTCCGCGTGACTCGTCGACTCGACGGAGAGGAGCGCGACCTCGAGGTAGGACTCCGCTTCGTCTCGGCGCATCGCGACTGCGGCCCTGTCGACGGCGCGCACGCGGGAACCCATCAGATGTACGTCCTGATCTCCTCGCCGAAGACTGTTCGGGCTTCTTCTCGCCACGACCCGACGAGCGGGTCTCCCTCGGCCACGAACCGACGGAGATCAGCGCGGGTCACGTCGAAGACCTGGCACTCATTGCCGGTCCACCGCCGGACGAGGTCACCGAGGCGGACGACGACGTCCGTGTCGACGGTCTCCTCGAAGACGACGAGGAGGTCCAGGTCGGACGTCGGCGTCGCGGTGCCCCGCGCGACTGACCCGAAGATCGAGACCGAGAGGACTCCGGCCTGCGCCGACGCGACGTACGCGCCGATCCGACGTTCGAGTTCGTCGCTGGCTTCGAGTCCGAGTTCCACCGCCGGCCAGAGCAGGTGTTCCCGGTTGACCCGGTAAGCAGAGTGCTGCAGACCGCGCTCGACCTGCACGAGCCCTGCCGCCTCGAGCTTGTCGAGCGCTCGTTTGATGCCGGTGTGCTGCGGAGCGCCCGCGACCCGCGCAACCTGTCGTCCGGTCATGCCCGAATCGGTCCGGGCGAGGACGCGGAGCGCGTCGGCCTGTGTGGCTCCCAGCAGCGTGGCGAGTGGTTGCACGAGTTGCATGTTGGTTCCTCCGCGAGGAGTGTACCGCTCAACGGTACAAGTGGTGCGTCTTTGTGTACACAGGCCAGTCGCCGGGACGCGGTGAGGGAACACGTGTCGCCCAACGTGGGTTGCATCGAGGGATGACTGCAACCGGATCGACCGAACCGACCCCTGCCCGCCGCGAAGCCCTGGTCGTCGGAGCCAGTGGCATCACCGGTTCCGCCCTGGTGCGCCACCTGCTCGACCTGGGCTGGGACGTGACGGCGCTCTCCCGCCGACCGCTCGCTGAACAGGGCGTCCGGACCGTCGCAGCCGACCTGCGCGACCCCGAGAGCCTGGCGGCCGCACTCGCCGACGAGCACCCGACCCACGTCTTCTTCACCGCCTGGCAGCGGCAGGACACCGAGGCGGAGAACATCCGCGTGAACGGCGGCATGGTCCGCGACCTGCTCGCGGCGCTGTCGCACGCTCCGCTCGAGCACGTCGCCCTGGTCACCGGCCTGAAGCACTACCTCGGCCCGTTCGAGGCGTACGCCGCGGGCGAGATGCCCGACACCCCCTTCCACGAGGAGGAACCGCGCCTCGACACCCCGAACTTCTACTACGCGCAAGAGGACGAGCTCTTCGCCGCAGCCGAGCGCCAGGGGTTCACCTGGTCCGTGCACCGCTCGCACACCGTGATCGGGCACGCGGTCGGCAACGCCATGAACATGGGCCTCACACTCGCCGTGCAGGCCACGCTGGCGAAGGAACTCGACCTGGACTTCGTGTTCCCGGGCAGCGAGGCCCAGTGGAACGGCCTGACCGACATGACCGACGCCGGCATCCTCGCCGAGCACATGGTGTGGGCCTCGACGTCACCCGAGGGTGCGGACGAGCCGTTCAACATCGTCAACGGTGACGTCTTCCGGTGGCGCTGGATGTGGCCGCGCCTGGCCGCGCACCTCGGTGTCGACCCCGCGCGCGTCGTGGGCTACGAGGACGCTCCGCGACCGCTCGAGGAGCAGATGGCGCCGTACGAGTCCGAGTGGGCCGGCATCGCCGAGCGCCACGGTCTCGCCGAGGCCGACATCACCCGGCTCGCCTCGTGGTGGCACACCGACGCCGACCTCGGTCGTGCGATGGAGGTCGTCACCGACATGGGGAAGAGCCGCGACGCCGGGTTCACGGCGTTCCGCCGGACCGAGCAGGCCTTCGCGGACCTGTTCGCCCGGTACCGGGCCGACCGCCTCATCCCCTGATCCGTCGGGGGCCGGTCAGAAGGCGTACCGGATCCGGCAGGACGGCAGGTGCTCGGCCACGAGTTCGCGGAAGCGCTCGACGAGCTGCCCCTTCATGCCGGACCGGTAGCGCACGTTCACGGCACCGTTCTGGGACACCTTCTGCTCCTGCAGGTCCGGACGCCACAGCAGGTCCTCGGCCTTGGGGTGCCACCCGAGGTTGACCTCGTGCAGGGACTGGTTGTGGGTCAGGAAGATCACCTCGGCCGCGAGCTGCGCCTTGGCGCCCGGGGACAGCACGTCGTCGACCTGCCGGAGCAGCTCGGCCCAGTCCGACTCCCACGTCGGCGTGAGGATGACCGGCGAGAAGTTCAGGTGGACCTCGTAGCCGGCGTCGACGAAGTCGTTCACCGCGGCGATGCGCTCGGCGATCGGGCTCGTACGGATGTCGGTGACCTTCGCGGTCTCGTGCGGCATCAGCGAGAAACGGATCCGGGTCCGACCCATCGGGTCCCAGTCGAGCAGGTCGCGGTTGACGTACTTCGTGGCGAACGAGGCCTTGGCCGTCGGCGTCATCCGGAACAGGTCACAGAGGTCGCGGACGTTGTCGCTGATCATCGCGTCGACCGAGCAGTCGCTGTTCTCGCCGATGTCGTAGACCCAGGCTTCCGGGTCGCACTGGTTCGGTTCGGTCTTCGGCCCCTGCTTGGCGATGTTCCGCGCCACGTGCTTGGTGATCTGGTCGATGTTCGCGAACACCGTCACGGGGTTGCTGTAGCCCTTGCGCCGCGGCACGTAGCAGTAGGCGCACGCCATCGCGCAGCCGTTCGCGGTGGACGGTGCGATGAAGTCGGCGGAGCGACCGTTCGGCCGGGTCACCAACGACTTCTTCACGCCGAGCACGAGCGCCTCGGTCTTGATCCGCACCCAGCGCTGGACGTTCCGTTCGTCGCCGTGCACCTCGGGGATGTTCCAGTGCGACTCGACCGGGACGATCTCGGCGTCCGGCCAGCGCCCGACGATCTCCTGCCCGCGCTGGAGTTCGAGGGCGGCCGGCTCGGCGTAGATGCGTCGGACGTCGAGCATCGGGCGGACGCGTTCGTCGCTCATCGGCTCCTGTCTACCCGGCACCACCGACGGTGCAGACTCGGACCATGACCGCCGAACCCGACGACCACTTCTTCGTCGTGGACGGCCGACGCTGGCGCCGCACCGACCCAGCCCTGCCCGAGGAACTCGCCGCCGCACTCCGCTCCCACCTGGGGCGCGGGCGCAACGCCGTGAAGACCGCGAAGCGCGCGGGCGACGACGAGGCCCTGGCGGCGGCGCGGCACCGGAACGGCCTGGCCAAGCACGGGCTGGGCGAACGCGGACCCGAGTGGTGGACCCGCGCCGAGGCCGACCGGATCGCCGATGCCGAGCAGGCCCTCGCCGACCTGGACGCTCTCGACCGCGACTGATCCTTCCCACAACGCCCGCGATGGAAAGCAGGATCGGGCGTCCCTGGTCGAAACTTCCGACCAGGGACGCCCGATTCGACCAGGGACGCCCGGTTCGACCAGGGCGCCCGACTAGGCCTCGGTGTGGCCCAGGTCGGGCTCGACGAGCAGGCACGCGGTACGGGAAGCAGCGGCGTGCAGCTCGAGCACGACGAGCTCGTTGCGACCGTGGCGGAGCACCGGCCCCGGGATCGCCAGGGTCCGCTGCGGGCCTCGCGACCAGTACCGACCGAGGCAGAACCCGTTGACCCAGGCGACACCCTTCCGGAACCCGTCGAGCGACAGGTACCGGTCGTCCACGGTGTCGAGGTCGAACGAGCCAGCTGCGAACGTCGGCCCGGCGAGCACCTCGCCGCCGGTCGGAGCGACCTCGGACAGCGCGGTCACGGCGGCCGGTGCGATGGGGTCGAGGGCGAGCGGCGACGCCGTCCACCGGGCCACCGGGACGCCGCCGATGGAGACGCCGCCGATCAGGCCCTTCGGCTCGCCGATGCGGATGCCGTAGTCGACGCGGCCCTGGTCCTCGACGAGGAGCTCGAGCGTGCCGGTCACCGGCGGCAGGGCGATGGCGCGGTCGTGGTGCTCGCGCTCCAGGACCCCGACCACGACACCGTCGGCCGACACGATCGCTCGGTCTCGCACCTCGGTGCCGACGGTCAGTACCCCTCCGGCCGGCAGGTCGACCTCGGCGCGGTAGGCGACGAAGCCGCTCGCGGCTCCGAGGGCATCGAAGGTCGGCGGCTCGTCGTGCGCGGACCACGTCGTGAGCGTGGGCAGCAGGGAACGGAGCGACGCGACGCGGTCCAGACGGACGGCGAGGTCCGTGGCGGGGGTGATCCGGGCCTCCAGGCCGTCGCCGGACGCGACCACGGGACCGAGGCGACCCGACCCACCCGGCTCCATCGTCGCGGGCAGCGGCGGGACGGGCGCGTAGCGCGCGATCACCGCGCGGAAGGCGTGGAACTTCTCGGTCGGCCGGCCGGCCTCGTCGAGCGGGGCGTCGTAGTCGTACGACGTCGCGATCGGGCGGTAGACGCCCTTGTCGTTGGCGCCGTTCGTGAAGCCGAAGTTCGTGCCGCCGTGGAACATGTAGATGTTCACCGAGCCGCCGGCGGCGAGCAGGACGTCGAGGTCCTCGGCGCTGGCGGACGCCGGCGTGGTGTGGTGGTGCTCGCCCCAGCTGTCGAACCAGCCGTCCCAGAACTCCGAGCACATCAGGGGCCCGGTGGGCTGTGCCTGCCGCAGGCGCTCCAGGCGGGCGGCGGACCGTGAGCCGAACGACCCGGTCTTGTGCAGCGAGGGCAGGGAGCCGTCCTCGAGCATCGTGCCCATCGGCTGGTCGACGCTCGTGAAGGGGACGGTCAGCCCGATGTCGCGGTGCATCTGCTCGAGTGCGCGCAGATACTCGGGGTCGGAGCCGTAGGCGCCGTACTCGTTCTCGACCTGCACCAGGACGATGGGCCCGCCCTGGTCGATCTGCCGCGGGACCAGCACGGGGGCCAGCTGCTGCAGGTACGTCTCGACCGCCGCGAGGAAACCGGGCTCGTTGCGCCGGACGCCCACGGAGCCGTCCGCGAACAACCAGTACGGCAGACCGCCGTTCGTCCACTCGGCACAGATGTAGGGGCCGGGGCGGACGATGGCGTGCATGCCCTCGGCGGCGACGAGGTCGAGGAAGCGGCCGAGGTCCAGGCCACCCGACAGGTCGAACACCCCGGGCGACGGCGCGTGCGCGTTCCAGGCGACGTAGGTCTCGATGGTGTTGAGGCCCATCAGCTTCGCCTTGCGGATCCGGTCGGCCCACAGGTCGGGGTGCACGCGGAAGTAGTGGATCGCGCCGGACAGGACCCGGTGCGGCTCGCCGTCGAGCAGGAAGTCGGTGTCGCCGATGGCGAAGCGCATGGTGTCTTTCTTTCGTTGCCGGCCGGGCCGGGCGTGGAGCGGGGCCGTGCGGACGTGTCCGCACGGCCCCGCGGGGGTGCTGTCGAACTACTTCGACGAGACCGTGAAGCCCTGGTCCTTGCCGTACTTGGCGAGGGCCTTCTGCCATGCCTGCAGGCCTGCGTCAAGCGAGGTGCCGTTCTCGTACGCCTGACCGACGGTGTCGGCGTAGACGCTGTTCGCGTACACCTGGTACGGCAGGTAGGTGAAGTCGTTGTCCGAGGACTTCGACGCGTCGACGAGCACCTTGTTGATCTGCTGGCCGCCGAAGTACTCCGGCTTCTCGTCGAGGAACGCCGACGAGTCGAGGTCAGCGGTGGTCGACGGGAAGCCGCCGGACTCCATGAAGACCTTCGTGGACTCCTTCGAGGAGTTCAGCCACTTGAGGAAGCCGGCGGCGAGGGCCGGGTTCTTCGACTGCTTCATGACGACCTGGGCGCTGCCGCCGTTGTTCGCGGTCTGGGCGGTGCCACCGTCGTAGGTCGGCATCGGGGCGACGCGCCAGTCACCCGATGCCTGGGCGACGCCGGACTCCAGGTTGCCGGGCATCCAGGCGCCGGTGATCATCGTGGCGATCTCACCGTTGCCGAGCTGCTTGTACCAGTCGTCGGTCCAGCCGACCGTCTTCGACAGCAGGCCCTGCTCGACGAGCTCGTTCCAGGTGCTCGTCCACTTCTTGGTGCCCTCGTCCTGCAGGTTGATGGTCACCTTGTCACCGTCGGTGGTGAAGGGGGTGCCACCGGCCTGGGCGATCATGCTCGTGGTGAAGCCAGCGTCGCCGGAGTCCGCCGCGATGTAGGCCTTCGGGTCCGCCTCGTGCAGCTTCTTGGCCGCGGTGACGTACTCGTCCCAGGTCTTCGGCACGGCGATGTCGTGCTTGTCGAAGACCTTCTTGTTGTAGAACAGCGCCATGGGGCCGGAGTCCTGCGGCAGGCCGTAGACCTTGCCGTCGATCGACACCGAGCTCCAGGTGCTCTTCGCGAAGTCCTTCTCGAGCGAGTCGAAGCCGTAGCTCGACAGGTCGAGCAGCGACTCGGACAGGGCGAACTGCGGCAGGGCGTAGTACTCGACCTGGGCGACGTCGGGGGCGCCCGAGCCGGCCTTGATCGTGTTCTGCAGCTTCGTGTACTGGTCGGCACCGGTGCCGGCGTTGACGAGCTTGACCTTCACCTCGGGGTACTGCTTCTCGAACGCGGCGACCTGGGCCTTCGCCGACGGGGTCCACGACCAGTAGGTCAGGGTGCCACCGTCCTTCAGGGCCTTGTCGATGTCGTCGGCCGATCCGCCGGAGCCGGAGCCGCCGGAGGCGCACGCGGCGAGGGCGATCGCGGCGGTGACGCCGATGGCGAGGGCGCTGAGCCCGCGCCGGAGACGCTTGTTCATGGGAGTGCCTTTCACTTCTTCGTGGAGGGGGTGGTGCTGCTGTGTGCCGGACCGGAGGACCGGGGCGGGGTCGCCACGGGCCTCCCGTCCGAGGGATCAGGCCTTGACCGACCCGGCCGCGAGGCCGGACTGCCAGAAGCGCTGGAGGAAGAGGAACGCGACCACGATCGGGATGATCGTGAGGAGCGATCCCGTGACGACGAGGTTGTAGATCGGCTGCGCGCCGGACCCGGTGGCCTGGGCGTTCCACTGGTTCAGGCCGACCGTCAGCGGGTACCACTTCGGGTCGCTCAGCATGATGAGCGGCAGGAAGTAGTTGTTCCAGGTGGCGACGACCGCGAACAGCAGGACGGTGACGACACCGGGCGCGAGCAGGCGGAGCGCGATCGTGAAGAAGATCCGGAACTCACCGGCGCCGTCCATGCGGGCGGCCTCGAGCAGTTCGGCGGGGATCGCGTCGACCGCGTAGGTCCAGATCAGGTACATGCCGAACGGGCTGATCAGCGAGGGCAGGATGATCGCCCACGGGGTGTTGGTCAGGCCGACCTGCGAGAACAGCAGGAACGTCGGGACCGCCAGGGCCGTGCCGGGGACCGCGATGGCACCGAGGACGACGGCGAACACCGCGCGGCGACCGGGGAACTGGAACTTCGCCATGCCGTAGCCCGCGACGGTGGCGAGCAGGGTGGCCCCGCCGGCACCGACGACGACGTAGAGCAGCGTGTTGCCGAACCACTGCAGGAAGATGCCGTCGTTGTAGGTCAGCGTGTCGACGATGTTCTGCCAGAGGTTGAAGTCCCCGCCGAACCACAGACCGAACGTGGAGAGCAGCGACGCCTGCGTCTTCGTGCTGTTCACGAGCAGGTAGAACAGCGGCGCGAACGAGTACACGACGAAGACGACCATGACCGCGGTCAGCAGGCCGGAACGCTTCGGCTTGCGTCCGCCTTCCGCGGTGCGGAGCTGCCTGGAGGCGCGGATCGAGCGGGTGCGCGGCGCACGTTGCGTCGTGGTCGCCTCGGTCACCGTGGCCGCTGCGGGCCCGGCGGGGTGCTGGATGGTGCTCATCGGTTCTCCTCGCGGGTGCCGCGGACCTGGACGACGTAGGCGATCACCGCGGTGATCACGCCCATCACGATCGCGACCGTGGCGGAGTAGTTGAACTGCTGACCGCTGAAGGACAGCGAGTAGGCGTACATGTTCGGGGTGAAGGCGCTGCCGATGACGTTCGGGGCGAGCGTCTTGAGCAGGTTCGGCTCGTTGAAGAGCTGGAAGCTGCCGATGATCGAGAAGATCGTGGCGATGACCATCGGGCCGCGGAGCGCCGGGAGCTTGATCGAGAAGACCGTGCGCATCGGGCCGGCGCCGTCGAGCTCTGCCGCCTCGTACAGCTCACCGGGGACGGTGCGGAGTGCGGCGTAGAAGATCAGCATGTTGTAGCCGAGGAACTCCCACGTGACCACGTTGCCGATCGACGTCAGGACCCAGCTCGGGCTGAACGGCTGCAGCAGGTCGATGCCGAGCGCGTCGTTCGCAGCGCCCGTCAGACCGAACTGGTTGCCGTAGATGAAGCCCCAGATCAGGGCGGCGACGACACCGGGGACGGCGTACGGCAGGAACACCGCGATGCGGAAGAAGCTCGTCCCCCACAGTCGGGCGCTGTCCAGGGCCAGGGCGGCGACGAGCGCGAGGCCGAGCATGATCGGCACCTGGACGACCAGGAAGATCGCGACCCGGCCGAACCCGGACCAGAACTTGGCGTCCTGGAAGAGCTGCACGTAGTTGGCGAACCAGACGAACTGGTTGCCGCCGATGAGCTGGTCGCGGAACAGGCTGAGCCAGAGCGCGTAGCCGATCGGCACGATGAGCATCAGGACCAGGACGACGACGAACGGGCCGACGAACAGCCATCCGGTGAGCCGTCCCCGCGGCTTGGGGCGGCGGCCGGCGGGGCGCTCGGCGGTGGGGCGCGGTGCTGCCTCACCGGGGCGCGCTGCGAGCGTGCTCATGTGACTCCTTCGTCTGCTGCGTTCGGGTGGTCGATGTCGGCGGCTCGGCCCGGGCCGGATCAGGGTGTCCGGGCGGTCACCGATGTTGACGTCAACATCGAACGACGCGACGATAGCATGGCAACGTCAACATGCGCTAGCGTCCGGGGAGGCCGACCGCTCGGCCCCTCGATCCGGAAGGAGCGCCAGCGTGACGATGGAGTCCCCCGCCGGCACCCGCCGCGCCCCCTCGATGGCCGCCGTGGCCGACGCCGCCGGAGTGTCGATGCAGACGGTCTCGCGCGTCGCCCGGGGCTTCGACAACGTCAGCCCGGAGACCCGCGACCGCGTCCAGCGCGCGATGGAGTCCCTCGGCTACCGGCCCAACCGTGCCGCCCGTGCCCTGCGCTCCGGCCGCTTCCGCACGATCGGCGTGATCATGTTCACGCTCGCGTCCTTCGGCAACATGCGCACGCTCGAGGCGATCGCCGACGCCGCCGGGGTCGCCGACTTCACGATCACCCTGCTGCCCATGGCCTCGCGCACCGAAGCGGGCGTCCGTTCCGCGTTCTCGCGCCTGCACGAACAGGCCGTCGACGGCGTCGTGATCATCATCGAGTCGCACATCATCGACACCGCCGAGGTCGTGCTGCCCGACGGCGTGCCCATGGTCATCATCGACTCCACGGGCAGCACCGACCACCCCGCGATCGACACCGACCAGGCCGACGGCGCCCGGCAGGCCACGCAGCACCTGCTCGACCTCGGGCACGAGACCGTCTGGCACGTCGCCGGTCCGGAGTCGTCGTACTCGGCAGCCCGTCGCCTCGCCGCGTGGCAGGACACCCTGACGCGCGCCGGTCGACCGGTGCCCCCGGTGTTCCGCGGCGGCTGGACGACCGAGCACGGCTACGAGGCCGGGCTCGAGATCGCCGCACGCCCGGAGATCACCGCGGTGTTCGCCGCGAACGACCAGACCGCCCTCGGGGTCCTGCGCGCCGCACACGAGTCCGGACGCCCGGTGCCGTCGTCGCTCAGCGTGGTGGGGTTCGACGACTCCCCCGAGTCCGACTCGTTCTGGCCGCCGCTCACCACCGTGCACCAGTCCTTCGACGAGGTCGGCCGCCGAGCGGTCGCGAACCTGCTCGCCCAGATCGACGGCGAGCGGGTCAGCGTCGCGGCGGACCTGGTGCCGGTGCGGCTCGTCGAGCGCGCGAGCACGGCGGCGCCGCTGGCGCGCTGACACGGCGCGCGTTTCGCGCTCACCGACACATCACGTGCGCACGCCCCCGTGATCTGTCGCCCAGCACGTGGACTCGCGCACACGCCGGACGGGAGGCCCGGTGCCAGGCCGCCACGGGCCTCCCGGCCGCCGCCGCGCATGTTTCGGGCCCAGCGACAGTCCACGCGCCCGTCACCCCGTGAACTGTCGCCCAGCACGTGAACTCGCGCCGCCCACCGCGCCCCCGCAACGAGCAGAGGACGTCGGGCGCGAGCGCCCGACGTCCTCTGTGCTCACTCGACGCCCGCCGTGGCGTGCGCCGAGGCGCCTTGTCAGCCGATCGAGACGGCGGTCCAGGAGACCGGCGGGAGCTCGATCGTGACGGTGTCGCCCTCGCGGCGGACCGACTCGTTCGTGCGGAGCCCCACGCGCGAGGTGTTCTCCAGGTCGTTCACGGCGTGCAGGTCGTCGTCCCAGACGCCCTCGGCGTGGACGTCACCGGTCGCACCGATGCCGGCCAGGTCGATCGTCACCGTGGTCGGCTCGGACGGGTGGCGGTTGATCAGGAAGACCGCGGCCTTGCCGTCCTCGGACACGGTGGCGGCGGAGTCCACGACCGGGACCTCGCCGTGCTTGCCACCGTCGACCGTGTCGCCCGACGCCTTGACCTGCAGCGAGGTGCCCTGCGCCAGGCGCGAGGTGACCGAGAACGGGAAGAAGGTCGTCTGGCGCCAGGCCGGGCCGCCGGGCTCGGTCATGATCGGGCCGATCACGTTGACGAGCTGGGCGAGCGAGGCCGAGGCGACGCGGTCGGCGTGCCGGAGCAGCGAGATGAGCAGGCCACCCACGACGACGGCGTCGGCGACGGTGTAGACGTCCTCGAGCAGACGCGGGGCGACGGGCCACTCGTCGAGCGTGAAGGTCTTGGCCTTCGCTTCCCACTTCTTGATCGACCAGACGTTCCACTCGTCGAACGAGATGTCGATGCGCTTGTCGGACTTCTTCTGCGCCTGGACGTGGTCGGCGGCCGTGGTGACCGTCTTGATGAAGTGGTCCATGTTGGCGCCCGAGGCGAGGAACGACGGCAGGTCGTCGTCCTCCTCGTAGTAGGCGTGCGCGGAGATGTAGTCGACGTCGTCGTAGGTGTGCTCGAGGACGGTGCGCTCCCACTCGCCGAACGTCGGCATCGACGCCCCGGAGGAACCGCAGGCGACGAGCTCGAGGTCGGGCTGGATCTGCCGCATGGCCTTGGCGGTCATGGCGGCGAGCTTGCCGTAGTCGTCGGCGTTCTTGTGGCCGAGCTGCCACGGGCCGTCCATCTCGTTGCCGAGGCACCACATCTTGATGGCGAAGGGTTCCTGGCGACCGTTCGAACGACGGTATTCGGACAGTGCGGTCCCGGCGTCGATGTTCGCGTACTCCAGGAGCTCGATGGCCTCCTGCGTGCCGCGGGTGCCGAGGTTCACGGCGAGCATGAGCTCCGAGCCGACCTGGTCGAGCCAGTGCTGGAACTCGTGCAGGCCGACCTCGTTGGTCTCGGTCGAGTGCCAGGCGAGGTCGAGGCGGCGGGGGCGCTGCTCGACGGGGCCGACGCCGTCCTCCCACTTGTAGCCGGAGACGAAGTTGCCACCGGGGTAGCGGATGGCGGAGACGCCGAGTTCCTTGACGAGTTCGACGACGTCCTTGCGGAAGCCGTGCTCGTCGGCGGTCTCGTGGGTGGGCTCGTGGATGCCGTCGTAGACGTGGCGGCCGAGGTGCTCGACGAACCCGCCGAACAGGCGACGTCGCACCGGCCCCACGGTGAACGCGGCGTCGAGGACGAGGTGTGTGCGGGGCATGGATCTCCTTCGATCGTGGCAGTGCGGTTCGTGCGGGGAGCGGGTGGGGCCACGGACGGGAACCGAAGCGGGCCGTCACGAAAGTGAGCGCTCACCTGACAGAAACGCTACCGGGTTCCACGCCGTCGCGAAAGGGGTGGCGGATGCCGGGAGCGAGCGCTAATGTGAGCGCTCACGGAGCACCGGAAGGTGGTTCCGTGTCCGGAGCAGCAGTGCTCCGGGTCCGGAGCAGCGATGCTCCGGCGGGAGCACCGACCCTGTTCCCGAGCCCGGCCCATCCCGATGGAGTGATGCCATGCCGATCCCACCCGCAACACCCGCGTCGCGCCTCTCGCGCCGGGGCTTCCTCGCCGCCGGCGCAGCGGCCGCGACGGTCCTGCCGCTCGCCGCCTGCTCGAGCCCCCTCGCCGCCGGCCTCGCCGGCAGCGCACTCAACCCCGAGACCCTCGTCTTCTGGAACCTGTTCGGCGGCGGCGACGGCGTCCGCATGCAGGCCATGGAGGACGGCTACGCGAAGCAGCACGGCGGCTCGAGCGCGCTGCAGGGCACCACGTTCGCGTGGGGCAACCCGTACTACTCGAAGCTGACACTGGCGACCGTCGGGAACAAGCCGCCGGACGTCGCGGTCGCGCACCTGACCCGCGCGAAGCCGCTCTGGGACGGTGACCTGCTCGACCCGATCACGTCCGACGACCTGGCGAGCGTCGGCCTGAGCGCCGCCGACTTCAACCAGAAGGCCTGGGCGGCGCAGAAGACCGACGGCAACAACATCGCGGTCCCGCTCGACACCCACCCCTTCGTCCTCTTCTACAACGTCGACGTCTGCAAGAAGGCCGGCCTGATCGACGGCGACGGCAACCTCGTCGACCTCAACGGCATGGACAACTTCGAGAAGGCCCTCGCCGCGGTCGCCAAGGTCACCGGCGGCACGGCGCTCAACGTGGCGAACGTCGTGCCGGAGACGGCCACCCCGTGGCGCTTCTTCTGGACCATGTACAACCAGCTGAAGGACGCCACCCCGTTCATCAGCGACGGCGGGTCGAAGCTCACCGTCAACGAGGACGCCTACAACGAAGTCACGAGCCGCACCCAGAAGTGGGTGAAGGAGGGCTGGCTGAACAAGGCCCTCGACTACGCCACCGCGCAGTCGCTCATGTTCGACGGCAAGGCCGGCTTCTTCATGCAGGGCGAGTGGGAGATCAGCACCGCGCAGTCGATCAAGGGCCTGAACTTCGGCATGGCGCCGATCCCCCAGCTCTACGACAAGCCGGCGACCCAGGCGGACTCGCACACGTTCGTCCTGCCGAAGAAGGCCCGCACGCCGGAGCAGCGCAAGCAGCACATGCTCTTCATCAAGCAGATGCTCGAGCAGAGCCTGACGTGGGCCGAGGGCGGGCACGTGCCGGCCTACATCCCGACGTTCGACAGCGCGGCGTACAAGAAGCTCACGCCCCAGTCGAACTACGCGGCCGCAGCCGAGACCGCCGTGTTCGACGACGCCGCCTGGTACGGCGGGTCGGGTTCGACGTTCGAGGGCACGGTGGGCGCCCAGCTCGCCCTCGTGCAGCAGGGCAGCTCGTCCCCAGCGCAGGCCCTCAGCGCCATCAAGTCGCAGCTCGCGACGTACCTCAACACCCCGAGCCCCCTGTGACCCGGCACGCAACCACCCGGCCGGACCACGCCGGGCAGACGACTCCCGCGATCGCCGTGAACACCGCGCGAAAGGCACGATGACGTGACCACAGCACCTGTCCTCGACCGGCCGACCGACGCGGCCACCGCGCCGCGTCTCCGCCGGAACCGCTCCTACGGCTCCAGCGTGAACCGCGGCCAGGGCCGCAGCGGCTGGCTGTTCCTCGCCCCGTTCGGCCTGTTCTACGTGGCCTTCCTGCTCGGCCCGACGGTCTGGATGATCGTCACGAGCTTCTTCAACACCTCGACCGTCCGCACCGGGCTCGGCAGCTTCGCCGGGTTCGCGAACTACGCCGAGATGCTCGGGCGCAGCGACTTCTGGTCGTCGCTCTGGCACACGCTGCAGTTCACGCTGTACACGACCCCGCCGCTCGTCATCCTGGCGTTCGTGTTCGCCGTGCTGACGAACCGGATGAACCGCGGGCAGTGGTTCTTCCGTCTGGCGTTCTTCCTGCCGTTCATCCTGCCGTCGGCGACGATCTCGCTGATCTGGGTGTTCATCTTCACGCCGAGCACCGGTCTGTGGGCGAGCCTGCAGTCGGCGATCGGCATGACGCCCGGCTCCGGCATGCTGTCGAGCCCGAACACGGCCATGATCGGTGTCGCGATCGCCACCGTGTGGTGGACCCTCGGCTTCAACTTCGTGCTCTACCTGGCCGGTCTGCAGGAGATCCCGCGCGAACTGTACGAAGCAGCCGCCGTCGACGGTGCGTCGAACTGGCAGCAGATCAAGTCGATCACGCTCCCCCTGCTCGGCCGCACGACGACGCTGGTCGTCCTGCTGCAGATCATCGCGAGCCTGAAGATCTTCGACCAGGTCTACCTGATGACGAACGGCGGGCCGGGCATCTCGACCCAGGTCTCGCTGCAGCTCATCACCGGCGTCGGCTTCACCGACAACCGGCTCGGTGCCGCATCGGCCGCGTCGGTCCTCCTGTTCATCGTGATCGTGGCGATCGCGGTCATCCGGCAGCTCGTCGAGCGCGCTGCCGCCAAGCGAGAGATCGGGGCCTGACATGACCGCCACCGAGAGCATCACCACCGGCCGCAAGCGCCGCACCGGCGTCTCGTCCGCCGCTCCCACGAGCGCCGCGAAGATCGGCGTCAGCGGTCGCGGCTTCACGATCGCGTCGGGGATCGTCCTGACGATCTTCGCGATCATCTGGCTCATCCCGAGCGTGTTCGCCCTGAAGACGTCGCTGTCCGACAACGGCGTCGCCGCACTCGGCGCGAACGCGATCCTGTCGAACTGGAACCCGACGCTGCACTCGTACTCGTCGCTGTTCCAGGCCGGCGACATCTGGAACTGGTACCTCGCCAGCGCCATCACGAGCGTCGTCACGGCGGCACTCACCGTGCTGTTCGCGTCGATGGCGGCGTTCGCGCTGTCGCGGCTGGTGTTCCGCGGCCGCAACATCGCGTTCCTGCTCATCATCCTCGGGATCATGATCCCCACCCAGGTGCTGATCATCCCGATCTTCCAGGAGCTCAACGCGGTCGGCCTGCTCAACACCTACTGGTCGGTGATCTTCCCGCAGGTGCCCGCCGTGATCGCGGTGTTCATCTTCAAGCAGTTCTTCGACGGCATCCCGAAGGAGCTGGAAGAGGCGGCGCGCATCGACGGCGCCGGCATCTGGAAGGTCTACTGGTCGGTCATCCTGCCGCTGTCACGTCCGGTGATCGCGGCCGTGACGATCCTGACCTTCGTCGGGGTGTGGAACAACCTGCTGCTCCCGCTCTTCGTGCTGTCCAACCCGGACCTCATGACGATCCCGGTCGGGCTTGCCACGGTCCAGGGCAGCTTCGGGCAGCGCTACGCCGACATCCAGGCCGGTGCGATCCTGGCGGCGCTGCCCCTGATCATCCTCTACCTGATCTTCCAGCGGCAGATCGTGGAGGGCGTGACGGGCTCGGGCCTCAAGGGCTGACGCCACCCCACCACGGACGGGAGGCCCGGTGCCAGCTGGCACCGGGCCTCCCGTCCGTCCGTTGGTCGCGTCGCGGGCGCGGCGCGGCTGGCGCTTTCGGGCGTACCTGGCAGAACCGGGCGTACCTGGTCGGAAGTTCTGTGGCGGTATGCCCGAAAGCACCAGGCATCGCGGGCGCCAGGGGAAGAACCGGGCGTAGCGGGTGGAACCGGGCGTACCTGTGCAGAGCGGGCACACCTTGCGGAACCGGGCGTACTCGGTCGGAAGTTCCGTGGTGGTACGCCCGAAAGCACCAGGCATCGCGCACGCCAAGGGAAGGACCGGGCGCACCTGGCCGAACCGGGCATACCTGGCGGAACCGGGCATACCCGGTCGGAAGTTCCGTGGTGGTACGCCCGAAAGCACCAGGCATCGCGCGCGCAAGGGGAAAGACCGGGCGTACCTGGCGGCAACGGGCATACCTGCCAGGCAGCGCGCGGGTCAGGCGGGGACGGAGACCTTCGTCTCGTGCTTCCAGAACCCGGAGAACGTGATGCGCGACTTCGGCAGGCCCGCACGGTGCAGGTGGCGGCGGCCCTCCGTTGCGAGTCGCGACTCCCCCACGACGAACGCGTACCCCTGGTCGTCGGACGGCACGTGCCGCTGCAGTTCGGCGAGGGCCCCGCTGCCGGGGACGGCGCCGGGCTGCCGGACGATCCACGTCACCTGCACGCCGGTGGGGGCGTCGAGGTCGCGGATGTCGGCGGGGGTCGGGACCTCTTGGATGATGCGGCCGACGGTGTCGCGCGGCAACGAGGCAGCGATGCCGACGATGCCGGGCAGGCCGGTCTCCTCGGCGGCGACGACGACCTCGCTGGTGCCGGCGGGGACGTCGAAGATGCAGCCCTGGTCGAGCATCGCGAGTTCCTCGCCGGGGCGGGCGGAGCAGGCCCAGATCGCGGCACGGCCCTCGAGCTGACCGCGGTGGTCCAGGTGCACGACGAAGTCGATGTCGAGCTCGGCGGTGCCGTCGGCGAGCAGCCGGTACGCGGCGACGGTGTAGTTCGCGCAGTGGGGGCGGATGTCCTCGGGGATGCCGAGGAACGTCGGCCACCACTTCTTGCCGTCCAGGTCGGGCATCCGGAAGGCGTCCTGGTCGGGGCGCCGGACGAACAGGCGGAACCAGTGGTCGAAACCCAGGTAGCCGAACTCGTGCAGGTCGTCGCCTGTGACGGTGACGCGCTGCATCGAGGGGGTCACCCGCTGGGTCCGGAGGACACGGGCGCGGAAGAGCCGGGGGTTCGTCGGCAGGAGCCGCGGGGTCTTCGCCATGAGGCAAGGCTAACCTAAGATGACTTCCGTGCCAGCCCCCAATCCCGTTCTGGCTTCCGGTCCGGAGGCCCCCGAACCCGTCGTGTCCAGCGCCCGGGACGGCGACGCGTCCCGTGCCCTCGGCGTCCACCGGACCGCGATGCGGCGGCGGACCGCGGTGATCGTCGGGCTCGTCGTCGCCCTCGTGCTCGTCGCCGTGGCGAGCATGCTGCTCGGCAGCAACCGCATCGGTGTCGCCGAGGTGTGGGCGGGGCTCACCCGCTCCGGGTCGAGCACCGACGAGGCGATCGTGTGGGGGTCCCGCATCCCGCGCACGCTGATCGGTGCTGCGGTCGGGGCGGCCCTCGGCATCGCCGGGCTCCTCATGCAGGGACACACCCGCAACCCACTCGCCGACCCCGGCCTGTTCGGGGTCTCGTCGGGTGCGGGACTCGCGGTGGTGCTCGGCGTCTACGTGTTCGGGGTGACGAGCACGAGCGCGACCGTGTGGTTCGCCCTGGTCGGGGCCCTGGTCGCCAGCGTCGTCGTCTTCTCGGTGACGATCGCCGGCAGCGGCACCGCCAGTCCGGTGCCGCTCGCCCTCGCCGGGGCCGCGGTGTCGGCACTGCTCGCCGCCCTGACCTCCTTCGTCGTGCTGACCGACCAGGCCTCGCTCGACGCGTACCGGCTCTGGGTCGTCGGGTCCCTCGCGGCACGGCAGCTCGACATCCTCGGGGCGGTGTGGCCGTTCCTGGCCGCCGGGCTCGTGCTCGCGGTGCTGAACGTCCGCGCCCTCGACGCCCTCGGGCTCGGGTCCGAGCTGGCGAAGGGGCTCGGCGAGAACGTGCTCGTCGCCCGGCTCGTCGGCCTGGGCGGGATCACGCTGCTCGCCGCCGGGGCGACCGCTGCGGCCGGCCCGATCGGCTTCGTCGGCCTGACGGTGCCGCACGTCGCCCGCGCGCTCGTCGGCACCGGACACCGCTGGACCCTGCCGGTCTCCGGTCTGGTCGGCGCCGCCCTCGTGCTGCTCGCCGACGTCATCGGTCGCCTGATCGGCGGGTTCTCCGAGGTCGAGGTCGGCATCGTGCTCGCCGTCATCGGGGGCCCGGTGTTCGTCGCCGTCGCCCGTCGCCGATCGCTGGTGTCGCTGTGAGCGGGGCAGCGGTGCGCAGCAACGGCAGCACGCCCGGCAGCGCGCCCAGCAGCACGCCCGAGACCACCACGCCGGGCACGCCCGCCCCGGCTGCACGAACCCCCGGCCGCGCCGGCATCCGCATCGGCCCCGTCGGCCTCGCCTGGCGCCCCCGGGTGTTCTGGTACACGGTCGGATCGATCGCCACCGTCCTGGTGCTCATCGTCCTCGGCACGGCGGTCGGCTCGACGTGGATCGCCCCCGGGGTCGTCATCCGGTCCCTGCTCGGCCTGGAGTCCGGGCCGGACGCCTTCATCATCACCACCCTGCGCCTGCCCCGCGTGCTCACCGGCGCACTCGTCGGCCTGACACTCGGGGTGGCCGGCGCACTCACCCAGACCTTCACCCGCAACCCCCTCGGCACCCCGGACATCATCGGTGTCACGGCGGGCGCCAGCGTCGGTGCGGTCGCGGCGATCGTCCTCGGCGGCGGGACGTACTCGGTGTCGTCGCTGGTGCTCGGTGGCGGGATCCCGGTGGCCGCGACGATCGGCGCCCTGGTCGCGGCGGTCCTGGTGTACGGCCTGGGCTGGCGCGGCGGCGTGCAGAGCTACCGACTCGTGCTGGTCGGCATCGGCGTGAGCGCGACCCTCGACGCGGTGACGAGCTACCTGCTCGTCCGCGCGAAGATCACCGTCGCCACCGCGGCGTCGCAGTGGCTCGTCGGCAGCCTGTCGAGCACCTCGTGGGAGAGCGTCTGGCCGCTGCTCGTGGTGGCGGTCGTCGCGGTGCCGATCGCGCTCGCGACGAGTGCGGCCCTCGGCATCGGGCAGCTCGGCGACGAGGTCGCGACGGGCGTCGGACTCGGCGTCCAGCGGCACCGGCTGCTCGTCATCGCGCTCGCGGTCGTGCTGACCGCCGCCGCCGTGGCCGCCGCGGGACCGGTCGGCTTCGTCGCGTTCGTCGTCCCGCAGGTCGGGCTCCGGCTCGCCGGCACGAACCGGCCGCCGCTGCTGCTCGCCGGTGCCCTCGGCGCCGTGCTCGTGCTCGCCGCCGACCTGCTGTCCCGTTCCGCGTTCCCGTGGCAGGTGCCGGTCGGCATCATCACCACCGTGATCGGGGCGCCGTACCTGATCTGGCTCCTCGTCCGTCACCGCAAGGAGATGTCCCGATGACAACATCGCACCAACACGAGCACGAGCACCACACCCCCGTCCTCGAAGCCACGGGCCTGTCCGTCGGCTACGACCGCCAGCCCGTGCTGCGCGACCTGGACCTGCGCATCGAACGCGGCACCGTCACGACGTTCCTCGGCGCGAACGGCTGCGGCAAGTCGACCCTGCTCAAGGCGTTCGGCCGCGTGCTCAAGCCGCAGGCCGGCGAGGTCCTGCTCGACGGCACCCCGATCCGCAAGGAGCCGAACCGCCAGGTCGCCCGCAAGCTCGCGATCCTGCCGCAGTCCCCCGTCGCCCCCGCGGGCACCAGCGTGCTCGACCTCGTGATGCGCGGCCGGAACCCCCACCAGTCGTGGGCGAAGCCGTGGACCGCTGAGGACGCCGCCGTCGCCGAAGAGGCCATTGCCGCGACCGGCCTGACCGAGGTCGCGCACCGCGACGTCACGAGCCTGTCCGGCGGGCAGCGCCAGCGCGCTTGGATCGCCATGGTCGTCGCGCAGCAGGCACAGACGCTCCTGCTCGACGAGCCGACGACCTACCTCGACCTCGCGCACCAGCTCGAGGTCCTGCGGCTCGTCCGGCGGCTGAACCGCGAGCAGGGGTCGACGATCGTGATGGTGTTGCACGACCTGTCGCTCGCGGCGCGGTACTCCGACCGGCTCGTGGTGCTGCACGACGGCGGGGTCGTGGCCGACGGCACCCCCCACGACGTCCTCACCCCGGCACTGCTCGAGCACGCGTTCGGCCTGCACGCCCGGGTGTTCCCCGACCCGGTGAGCGGTGCACCGATGATCGTGCCCGAGGCGGACGAGCACGACCCCGTCCCGAGTGCCACGACGGGGCACACGGTCCCGAGTGCCCCGACCGAGCGCACGGTCCCGACGAAAACCGAAGACGTGCTGGCGAGTACCGCGAACTTAGGTTAGCCTCTCCTAACGTGAAGACCTCCCGACGTGGCCACCTGCGCGCCGCCCTCCTGACCTCCGTGACCGTCTCGGCACTCCTCCTGACCGGCTGCTCGAGCACCGGCAACTCGAACGACTCCGACTCCGACGGCGGCACCGCCGCGTCGAAGGCGTGGTCGTACGAGGACGCCACGGGCGCCACCGTGAAGGTCGACCACACGCCGAAGCGCGTCGTCGTGCTGAACGACATCGCCCTGTCGTTCATCGAGTACGGCCTGAAGCCCGTCGGCACCTTCGGGCAGCTGACGATGGCGAAGGACGCCCGGTTCAAGGGTCTCGACACCGACGGCATCACGCAGCTCGGCACCGCCTACGGCGACATCGACCTCGAGCAGCTCGCCGCGCTCAAGCCCGACCTCGTCGTCACCTCGGTCTACCCGACCGACGCCAAGGGCACGCTCGACACGAAGCAGCCGGGCTACGGCTTCAAGGACAAGGCGCAGGAGAAGCAGATCGAGGCCATCGCGCCGGTCGTCCAGGTGAAGTGGGGCGGCAAGGGCGAGGACGTCATCGAGAAGATCGCCGAACTGTCCGAGTCCCTCGGCGCGAAGGAGTCGACGGTCGACGCCGCCGAGGAGCGCTTCGACACCGCGGCCGACGAGCTCGAGAAGGTCTCGAAGGAGAAGGACCTGTCGGTCGTCTCGATGTACGCCGACGGTGACGGCGCGTACGTCACCCGCCCGACCGACGAGCCGTCGCTGCAGATGTACGCGTCGTACGGGGTCGACTTCGTCAACCCGAAGCCCGAGGGCTTCTACTGGGGCATCTACTCGTGGGAGAACGCCGGCCAGATCACCGGTGACGTGCTGCTGCTGTCGCAGCAGGGCTACCAGGTCGCCGACCTCGAGAAGCAGCCGACCTTCGCCGACAACGCCGCGCTCGAGGCGGGCCAGGTCCACAGCTGGACGTTCCCGGCCCTCGACTACGCGTCGCAGGCCGACTACATGACCAAGCTCGCGGGCTGGCTCGAGGACAGCAAGAAGCTGTCGTAGGACGCAACCGAGAACCGGCCTGGAGGCGCGGTGCCAGCTGGCACCGCGCCTCCAGGCCGTTCGTGGTTGCGTTCCGGGCCGTCAGCCGGCCGGCAGCGCCGCGTTCACCGCGGTCTGCGCGTCGCGCCAGACGGCCGCGCGCGATCCCGCGTAGGTGCCGCCCTGACCGTTGGAGAACGACCGCAGGTTGTGCTTCGCGCCGTCCGTGTTGCCCTGCCAGTAGGCGGTGACGGCACGCGAGGTCCCACCCACCAGCCACACCTGGTCGGCAGCGTCCGTGGTGCCGGTCTTGCCGAACAGGGTCGCGCCGTCGGGGGTCTGCCCACCGCTCGCCGTGCCGCCGCGGAACGCGCCCTGCATGACGTCGAACGCGGTGGCCGCGGTCTGCGGCGACACCGCCTGCGTGCAGGTGCGGGGTTGTCCGCCGAGTTCCTCGCCGTCGGGTGCGATGACCTGGTCGATCACCACGGGTGCACAGAACCGCCCGCCGTTCGCGATGCCGGCGTAGGCCGACGCCATCGTCAGCGGGGCGATGCTCTCGGTGCCGAGCAGGGACCCCGGGTTCCAGGGCAGCTCGCCACCGGTCGCCAGGTGCACCCCCAGCCGCTCGGCCACGTCGCGGATGTCGCACAGGTCGAGCTGTTCGGCCATCGACTGGTACGCCGCGTTCACGGACTGCGCCGTCGCCGACCGGACCGAGTACGGACCACGCTGCCCTGGTGAGTCGTTCTTCGGCTGCCAGAACGCCGAGGCGGGTCCACCGCAGGCGGTCCACTCGCTGTGCGGGTGCGGGGTGCCGTCGACGACGGTGTCCGGGCTGCGGCCGGCCTCGATCCACGCCAGCAGGGTGAACATCTTGTAGGTCGACCCGGTCTGGAACCCCGTCGAGCTGCCGTCCGCCTGGTCGGTGGCGTAGTTCAGCGAGGTCGCGGTGCGGGGCGCGTCGGACGACCGGTCGTGGTCGGTGTTCTGCGCCATCGTCAGCACACGGCCCGTCCCGGCCTCGACCGTGTTGAACGTGGCCCCCAGCGCCAGCCGCGTCTCGGTCTTCGGGTCGTACCGGTCGAGCAGCCGCTTCTGTTCCGCGTTCAGGTCGAGGTCGAGCGTGGTCTGGATCCGGTACCCGCCGGTGCGCCAGGCGTCCGCCCGCTGCTGCTTCGTCGCGCCGAGCTGCGGGAGCCGCTGGGCGATGGTCTCCGCGTGGTCACAGAAGAACTCCGCGCCCACCTCGACCGCCTCGCACCCCTGCTGCGGGGCCGTCAGGTGGACGGAGTCGGCGACACGGGACAGCCGAGCCGTGCGGTACTCCTCGGTCGACAGGTGCCCCTGCTCGTGCATCGACCGCAGGATCACGTTCCGCCGCGCGGCGTTGTCGCGGTGGTGGTCCGGCGTCGACAGGTCCCGTCGCTCCGGCCACTGCACGATCGCGATGAGGGACGCCGCCTCGGCCGGGGTCAGGTCGGTCGCCGACTTGCCGTAGTAGTGCTGCGCCGCCGACTGCACCCCGTAGGTCTGGTCGCCGAAGTAGGCGATGTTCAGGTACGCCGCCAGGATCTGCTGCTTCGTGTACTGCTTCGCCAGGCTGATCGCGAGCTTCATCTCGGCGAGCTTGCGCTGCGGTGTCCGCCGGGTCGCGTCCTCGTACGCGGCCTCGCGCTCCTCGGCCGTGGGCAGTTCGCTCGCCTGCTGGATCTTGATGTTCCGCACGAGCTGCATCGTCAGGGTCGAACCACCCGACCCGCCCTCGGTCCCGGACGTGGCGACGCTCACGAGCGACCGGACAACGGACGTCGCGTCGACACCGCCGGTCTCGTAGAACCGCTTGTCCTCGCCGTCCACCGCGGCGTGCTCCAGCTGGTCGCTGATCTGGTCGAGCGTGAGCTCCTGCCGGTCCTGGTCCCACACGTTCGCCAGGTGCACCGGCTCGCCGCCGCGGTAGGCCCAGATCTGGTTCCGCTGCGGCAGCTGCCCGATCTCGATGTCCTCCGGCAACGTCTCGAACACCCCGATCGCCGAGGTCGTGCCGACGCCGGCGACCGCGATCACCGGGGTCACCCCGACGCTCACCAGCAATCCGGCGAGCACACTGCCACCCACGAAGCCGAGCGCGGCTCCCCCTGCACGTCGCATCGTCATGTCGTCCGTTCCCCCTCGGTCGCACCAGCATCGGCGCGGTCCGGAGAGGCTCGCAGTCCTGCTCGGGCAGGCGCCGTGACTTCCCCGCGGAACACCGTCGTGTCCGCTGGGAAAGTGCCGGTGCGATCCGCTCCCCGCCGCCGCGCTACGATCCGGGCATGACCCCGCTCGCGCCACGTGTGCTGCACATCCTCTGCACGGCGTTCCTCGTCGTGGCGTTCCTGGCATCGTTCGTCGGTGGGTACGCGAACGCGAACGACTCCGGCGAGGGCGGCGCGAACATCGGTGCCGGGGCGCTGATGTTCTTCGGTGCACTCGCCGGCGTGGTCGGCATCGGGCTCGGCGTCGCGGCGCTCGTCTCCGGCCTCGTCGCCGCCCGGCGCAGCGCGGCCTGACCACCGGTCGCGCGCCGTTCGGAGCACCACGGTCGCGGTGGTGGCGGGATCGCCAGGACCGGAGGATCATCGGCCCATGGAGTACTCGACGGCGATGCTCACCGAGGAGACGTGGCCCGACTTCGCCGCGCTCGTGACCCGCAGCAACGGTGTGTGGGGCGGGTGCTGGTGCATCGGGTTCCACCCGGACGGCCCACGCGGGACGCCCGACCCGACGGTGTCCCACCAGGAGGCGAAGCACCGCCACGTGCGGAACGGCACGAACCACCAGGTGCTCGTCTACGCCGACGGCACGGCGGTCGGCTGGTGCCAGTTCGGGCGGCCGGTCGAGCTGCCGACGATCCTGAACCCCGGCGCGTACGCCCGCGACGCCTCGACGCCGCCGGACTGGCGGATCGGCTGCGTGTTCGTGGAGTCCCGGCACCGGGGTCAAGGGGTCGCACGCGCCGCGGTCACGACCGCACTCGACCAGATCCGGCGGGCCGGCGGCGGGACCGTCGAGGCCTACCCGGAGCAGACGGTCGAGCGGAAGCCGCAGCGCGGGGCCTACCTGCACACCGGACCGGAAGAGCTGTTCACGCAGTTCGGGTTCGTGCGCGACCGCCGCATCGCCAAGTGGCGGTGGGTGATGCGCACGACGGTGTGACCGGCGTGCCCGCTCGACGCCGCACTGCCAGCCCGTCGCGCGTACCGTGGGAACCGTGACACGCACCGCTCCGGTACGACCGCACCGCCTCGCCCTCATCGGCGCCGCCGTGGCCCTGGTGATCGGGGTCGGCCTGCTCTTCACCCCCTGGGACGGGCCGGTCATCGTGCTCGCCTGGGCGCTCATCGTCGCCGCGGTCGTCCTCGGCGCCATCACGCTGTTCCTGGTGCGGGCCCCCCGCAGCTAGGCCGCGAGCCACGGCCAGCGCGACGATCTGGCGTGCCGCGCGACACCCCCGCACCAGCACCGCCCGCAGCAGCGCCGGATACGCTCGGCGCATGACGGACCAGGGGTGGCACGAGGACGTGCTCGGAGCACCGTACGAGCGGCTCGAACTGCCGCTCGGTACCGACTCCGAGGGGCCCGTCGTCGCCACCCTGGTCCGCCGCCGGCACACCCCGACGGACCTGCTGCTGCACGGTCGCGGACCCCTGCACGGGGTCGACGTGCTCTACGTGCACGGCTGGTCGGACTACTTCTTCCAGGTGGAGCTCGCCGAGCGCCTCGAGCGGCTCGGTGCCCGGTTCCACGCGCTGGACCTGCGGAAGTACGGTCGGAGCCTGCGCCCGTACCAGACCCCGGGCATGGTCGACGACCTGGCGGTGTACGACGAGGACATCGCCGCGGCGCTCGACGCGATCTCGGCCGAGCACCCCGGCTCGGACCGCCGCCGACTCGTCCCGATGGGCCACTCCACCGGCGGCCTGACCCTGTCGCTCTGGGCCGCCCGGCACCCGGAGCTCGTGCACGGCCTCGTGTTGAACAGCCCGTGGCTCGAGTTCCAGGCCACCGCGGTCGGCCGGGCCATCGTCGCACCGGTCATCAAGCTCGGTGCCCGCCGGAACCCCCTCGCGCCGATGCCCGCCGTCGACCCCGGCTTCTACACCCGCACCGTCTCGGCCGAGGGCGAGGGGTCGTGGACCTACGAGCAGCAGTGGCGGCCGGAGCGTGGCTTCCCGCTGCACCCCGGGTGGCTCGCAGCGGTCTTCGACGGCCAGGCAGAGGTCGAGAAGGGCCTCGGGATCGGGGTCCCGACCCTGGTGATGCTGAGCGACAAGAGCATGCTCCAGCCGCGGTGGGACCCGGGCATGGCGCGGGCCGACGTCGCCCTGAACGTCGACACGGTGGCGCACCGCTCGCTCTCCCTCGGCGAGGAGGTCACGGTCCGCCGACTCGAAGGTGCCCTGCACGACGTCGTGCTGTCCGCGCCGGAGGTGCGGGAACGGGCCTACGACGCCATCGCGCGCTGGGCGAGCACACTCCGGTAGCCCCGCGACGCCCGGCGACGCGGGGGACTCAGTCGGACAGCCCGGCCACCGCGGTGCGGGTCGCCGCGGCGACGAGCGCGTCCGACGGCTCCGCGCCGGCATCGGCGCGGCTCGTCATGACCACGAGCACGATGGGGTCGCGCCCCGGCGGTGTCACGACCGCGATGTCGTTCCGCACCCCGTAGGACGCCGTGCCGGTCTTGTCGGCGATCCGCCACGACGGGTCCACCCCGGCACGGATCGTCGCGTCCCCGGTCGTGTTGCCGAGCATCGCCTCACGGAGCACCCGCCGGTCGGCGGCGTCGAGGGCGTCCCCGAGCAGCACGGTCCGGAGGTCCGCCGCGAACCGCTCCGGCGTCGTCGTGTCCCGTGGGTCGCCCGGGGTCGCCTCGTTCAGGTCGGGTTCGACCCGGTCGACACGCGTCGTCCGGTCCCCGATGCCGCGCAGCCACCGCTCGACGGCATCCGGCCCGCCGAGCCGCTCCACCAGCAGGTTCGCCGCGGTGTTGTCGCTGGAGCGGAGCGCCGCATCGACGAGCTCGCGCACCGTCATCCCGGTGTCGACGTGCTCGCTCGTCACGGGCGCGTACTCGAGCAGGTCGCCGCGGTCGTAGTGCACGAGGGTCGCCAGGTCGGCGTCGGACGAGGCATCGAGGACCGCAGCCGCGATGAACACCTTGATCGTCGACGCGAAGGCGAACCGCTCCCCCGCACGGTGCACGATCGTCCGACCGCTCCCGGTGTCGATCGCGGCGACCCCGAGCCGTGCGTCGTACCGCCGCTCCAGCACCGCGAAGGCCCGGGCAGTGGCCGGGCCGGTCGACGGCGCCACGGACTCGGAAGCCGACCCAGAACCAGAAGCCGTTGCAGAAGCCGACGCCGACGACGTCGGCCCGGTCGACGCCCCGCCCGGGCCGCCGGAGCACCCCACCAGCCCGACCAGCACCAACGCCGTCAGAGCAGCGGCCGTCATCCTCGTCCCACCTCGCACGCCCCGAGCATGCCCGACGACCGTGCAACTACCCTGAGCGGCATGCCAGCTCCCGCCGTCCGCCTCACCCGTCTGGACCCCACCGGCGCCGACCGCCAGGAGCTGCTCGCGTTCCTGACGTCCGAGGAGTTCCCGTTCCACGTCCGACGGCGCATCAGTGCGGCCGACGCGGCGAGCGCCGTCGACTCCGGCACCTACCGCGACGACGAGCACGACACCTCCTGGCTCGACCACGACGACCACGGCCGCATCGGTCTGGTCCGCCTCGAGGACCTGGCCGACCCCGTCCCCCTGTTCGACCTGCGCCTGGCCGGTCGGTTCCGGGGCCGCGGCCTCGGGGTCCCCGCCCTGCATGCGGTGACCGACCACGTGTTCACGACGATGCCGGCGATCACGCGCTTCGAGGGCCAGACCCGCGAGGACAACACCGCCATGCGCCGGGTCTTCGTCCGTGCCGGCTGGGTACAGGAGGCCCACTACCGCGAGGCGTGGCCCGTCGACGGCGGCCCGGCCGTCGGGTCGGTCGGCTACGGCGTGCTGCGCCGCGACTGGGAGACGGGCGAGACCACTCCGGTGCCGTGGGACGACGTCGCGCGGTGAGCGGCTGACGGTTCTGGTTCATGATCCTCGGGGTTCGCGAACCGGAACCGTCATCGTGCGGAGACGAACCGCCGTCCCGCGCCCGTCACGCGGGCAGCAGGCGGACGGGAGGCCCGTGGCGGCGCCGCCACGGGCCTCCCGTCGGTCGGTCGGTCGCGTCTCAGGACCGTGACAGGCGCTCCACGGTGGCGTGCGCGCCGTCCGCGATGAGCCCGTCCAGAGCGTCGCGGTACGCCGCGACGAACCGTTCGTCGTCGACCAGGTCGCCGAAGACCTGGCGGTTCGCGATGAAGGCGAGGCGGTCGTCGCGCTGGGTCAGGGCGATGCGGTGCAGGGGCTCGGCGAGCCGGTCGACGATCTCGATGGGCTCACCGGACTCGTCGGTGCCCTCGTCGTAGCGGGCCCACGACGCGACGATGCCGGCGGACAGCGCGACGGGTCGGCCGGCCGCCAGGTTCTCGCGCACGACGGGGAGCAGCCACTTCGGGATCCGGTCGCTCGACTCGGCGCAGAGCCGGGCGAGGGTGTCGCGCACCTCGGGGTTCTGGAAGCGCTCGATCAGGGTCGACTTGTAGTCCTCCAGGTCGATGCCGGGCACCGGGTGCAGTGTCGGCGTGCCCTCTTCGTCCATGTAGCGGCGCAGGAAGGTCGCGATCGCCGGGTCCTGCGTGGCCTCGTGCGCGTAGCGGTACCCGGACAGGTAGCCGAAGTAGCAGAGCCCCTGGTGGCTGGCGTTGAGGAGTCGGAGCTTCATGAGTTCGTACGGCTCGACGTCGTCGACGAGCTGGACGTCGGCGTCCTCGTAGGGTGGGCGGCCGGCGGGGTGGGCGTCCTCGAGCACCCACTGGAAGAACGGTTCGGCGACGACGGGCCAGGCGTCGTCGATGCCGAGCTCGTCGCGGACCCAGGCGCGGTCCTCGTCGGCGGTGACCGGGGTGATGCGGTCGACCATCGAGTTCGGAAACGCCACGTGCTCGTCCATCCAGTCGGCGAAGTCCGGGTCCTGCAGCCGGGCGTAGGCGGTGAACATCGACCGTGCGACGTGCCCGTTGCCCTGGATGTTGTCGCAGGACATCACGGTGAACGGGTCGAGGCCGCGGTCCCGTCGGCGGCGCAGTGCCGCGACCACCAGGCCGAACACCGTGCGGGGCGGGCCGTCGCCGCGCAGGTCGGCCGCGACGCCGGGCTCGTCGGCGACGAACTCGCCGGTGACGTGGTCGAAGTTGTAGCCGCCCTCGGTGATGGTCAGGCTGACGATCCTGGTGTCCGGGTGCGCCATCTTCTCGACGACCGCGTCCGGGTCGTCGACGGCGAGCAGGTACTCGACGATGCTGCCGACGACGCGTGACTCACGGGTGCCGTCCGGGTGCTTGAGGACGAGCGTGTACAGGCCGCCCTGCTCGGCCATCGCGGTCGCCATCCGACGGTCCTGCTCGAGGACGCCGACGCCGCAGATGCCGTACTCGCGGGCCTCGCCTCGCTGCAGGAGCCGGTCGATCACCATCGCCTGGTGCGCGCGGTGGAACCCGCCGACGCCGAAGTGGACGATGCCGGCGGTGATGCCGTCGCGGTCGTAGGTGGGCACGGCGACACCGCTCGCGGCGATCTCGTCGAGGGTCTCCGGGGACAGGCGGACGGGCATCGGTACTCCTTCGTACGGTGGCGGATCCGCGGGCGGTGACGCAGCGGTTCGTCCCGCCAGTCTGGCACCCGGCACCTCCGACTGAACAGTGGTGCAGCACAGACGTTCTGCGCCGGGGGACGAACCTGGGGATGCACTCAACCTCGTTGCACCGAGTGCATCGATGCACCTAGTGTTCCATCTCGTGACCATCGCGACCGACCGCCGTGCTGCCCTCAAGGCGAAGCACCGTGCGGCGATCCTGCAGGCCGCTCGCGACCTGATCGACGAGCGTGGCGGCCGCGACTTCAGCGTGGACGACCTCGCCGCCCGGGCCGACATCGCCCGGCGCACCGTGTTCAACCACTTCGCCTCGCTCGACGAGGTCCTGCTGGCCGTGTGCGAGCAGGAGCTGTCCGTCATCATCGACCGGTTCCTCGCCGACATGGCCCGGACCCCGGTGGGCGACGGCAGCCGGGCCTCGATGTTCGACGAGCTCGAGTCCGCCGCCCGCGGTGCCGACCTGGCTCCCGCGATCGCCAGCATGTACCGGATCCTCGGCGACCCCGGCAAGGACGACCCGAAGGCCGCGGTCCTGACCCAGACGGCGTTCTCGCGGGTGACCGAACGACTCCGGCACGAGGTCGCCCGGCGCTACCCGGCCGCCGACCCCCTGGACGCCGCACTGCTCGTCGAGTCGCTCATGAGCGGCATCGTCGTCATCGCGGAGCACTGGCTGGCGACGTCCGGCCCCGAGCTCGACCGACCGGCGCTCGACGCGTGGGACGACCTGCTCGCACGACTCGTGCACAGCGTCCGCAGCGGCTACATGGCCGACGGCTGACACCGCTCCACCTCCTCATCCCCCAGGGGTCCACCGGCGCACCCCGCACCACCAGCACCTGACACGAAAGGACCGCAGGCAACCGCATGGCCGGTCTCCTCTACCGTCTCGGACGGTTCTCCGCACGACGCCACTGGCTCGTGATCATCACCTGGGTCGTGATCATGGCCGTGGCGGGCGTCACGTACACGCTCTTCGCCGGCACCATCTCGTCGTCGATCACGATCCCGAACACCAAGACCAGTCAGGTGCAGGACCAGCTCGCCGACAAGTTCCCGTCGGCGAACGGCGGCAACGGCACGATCGTCTTCGAGACGAAGGACGGCAAGGCGTTCTCGTCGTCGCAGCAGTCCGAGATCGACGACTTCCTGACCAGCCTCGAGAAGCTCGACGGCGTCAAGGGCACGACGAGCGGCTTCGCCACCCAGGACCAGCTCGACGACCAGCGGCAGAAGATCGTCGACGGCCGTGACCAGATCGAGTCCGGTCGCGCGAAGATCGAGACCGGCCAGGACCAGCTCGACGCCCAGAAGGCGCAGCTCGAGTCCGGCAAGCAGAAGATCGAGGACGCCCAGGCGCAGCTCGACGCGCAGAAGGCCCAGGCGCAGGCAGCCGGTGGCGCAGCCGTCCCCGCCGCACAGGCGCAGGCAGCGGCCGCCCAGCTCCAGCAGGCGCAGGCGCAGATCGACGCCCAGCAGGCCCAGATCGACGCCGGTGAGCAGCAGATCGCCGACGCCCAGAAGACGATCGACACGAACAAGCAGAAGCTCGACGACAACGAGCAGGAGCTCGAACAGGGCTCGGACCTGCTCGACCTGTCGAAGGACATCCGCTTCGTGTCGGACAACGGCAGCGCCGCGATCGGCACCGTGCAGTTCACGAAGTCGACCTACGAGGTCCCCGCGGACACGAAGACCGCCATCGCGGACGACGCCGAGTCGGCCGACATCCAGGGCGTCAACGTGTACGTCTCGAACGACATCGCACAGGGTGTGCCGTCGATCCTCGGCCCGGGTGAGATCGGCGGTGTCATCATCGCCGCGATCGTGCTGCTCCTGATGCTCCGCACGGTCATCGGCGCCGCGGTCCCGCTCGTCAGCGCCGTGCTCGGCGTCGGCGTCGCCTCGCTCACCGCCCTGTCGTTCTCGAGCGTCGTCGAGTTCATCTCGGTCACGCCGGTGCTGGGGGTGATGCTGGGCCTGGCGGTCGGCATCGACTACTCGCTGTTCATCCTGAACCGGCACCGGACCCAGCTGAAGCAGGGCATGCAGGTGCACGAGTCGATCGGGCTCGCGAACGGCACCTCGGGCAACGCCGTGGTGTTCGCCGGTGCGACGGTCATCGTCGCGCTGCTCGCGCTGAACATCACCGGCATCCCGTTCCTCGGCCTGATGGGCACGGTCGGTGCGGTCGCGGTGCTCTTCGCGATCCTCATCGCGACCTCGTTCACCCCGGCCCTGCTGTCGCTCATCGGCATGCGGATCCTGCGGAAGAAGGAGCGCGCGAAGATCGGCAACACCGACTCCACGCGGATCCCGAACAAGCCGATGTCGAGCTGGCGCGCGGTCATCACGCTCGTCCTCGGCGTCGCGGTGCTCGGCACCATCGCCCTGCCCGCGACCCAGATGCGCCTCGGCCTGCCGAGCGGTTCGTCCGAGGCGGTCGAGTCGAGCCAGTACAAGGCCTACAAGACGCTCGAGAAGGAGTTCGGCGCCGGGCAGAACGGCCCGCTGCTCGTCGTGGCGACCCTGCCGGAGTCGATCAGCAAGAGCGACGTCACCGCGACCGAGGTCACCATCGGCCAGGCCATCGCGAAGAACGACGACGTGGAGGCCGTGCTGCCAATCGGCGCCTCGAAGGACCGTGACATCGTCGCGTTCCAGGTGAAGCCCGCCGGTGGCCCGGACAGCGTCTCCACCGAGAACGTCGTGAAGGACCTGCGCGAGCAGACCGTCTCCACCGACGACGGCAAGGTCACCCTCGGCGTCGCCGGCAACGCGTCGGCGAACATCGACGTGTCCGAGAAGCTCTCGAACGTGCTGCCGCTCTACCTCGTGGTGGTCGTCGGGCTGTCGCTGATCATCCTGATCATCGTGTTCCGGTCGTTCCTCGTGCCGATCACCGCCACCGCCGGGTTCATCCTGTCCGTGCTGGCGTCGTTCGGTGGTCTGACCGCGATCTACCAGTTCGGCTGGCTCGGCTCGGTCTTCGGTGTGCACGACCCGGCACCGATCCTGAGCTTCCTGCCCATCATCGAGATCGGCATCCTGTTCGGTCTGGCGATGGACTACCAGCTGTTCCTGGTGTCCGGCATGCGTGAGGCCTACGCCCACGGCGCGAGCGCGAAGGTGGCCGTCCAGCGCGGTCTGCACGCGGGTCGCGCGGTGGTCACGGCGGCGGCGATCATCATGATCTCCGTGTTCGCGGGCTTCATCTTCTCGGACTCGTCCACCATCAAGCCGATCGGCTTCGGGCTGGCGTTCGGTGTGCTGATCGACGCCTTCGTCGTCCGCATGCTGCTCATCCCGTCGGCGATGCACCTGCTCGGCAAGAGCGCCTGGTGGTTCCCGAAGTGGCTCGACCGCATCGTGCCGGACGTCGACGTGGAGGGCGCGAAGCTCGAGCGCACCCACCCGGTCGCCGGCCACGAGGACACGCACACCGGCACCCACGCGCTCCCCGTGGAGCCGGACGCGAACGCGCACGACTCGGGCCACCCGCCCGCGCACCGCGCGTAGTCGACGCGCCAGCGCCACCACCCTGGAGGCCCGGTGCCGGTCCACGAGACCGGCACCGGGCCTCCAGGCCGTTGCGCCCACCGCCCCGGGTCGCGACCACACCACTTCGTGCACGAACGAAGTACCCTGAGGGCATGACCCAGACCGCACCGGACCCGCTCGCGCTCGACCGGCAGCTCTGCTTCGCACTCGCGGCAACGAGCCGCAGTGTCATCGGGCTGTACCGCGACCTGCTCGAGCCGATGGGCCTGACCCACCCGCAGTACCTCGTCATGCTCGCCCTGTGGGAGCGGGACCCGCGGTCGGTGCGCGAGATCGCCGGCGAACTGCGACTCGACTCCGCCACGCTGAGCCCGCTGCTCAAGCGACTGGAGGCCTCCGGCTACGTCCGCCGCACCCGCAGCGCCGCCGACGAACGACAGCTCGAGGTGTCCCTGACGACCGCCGGGCACGCCCTGCGCGACCGAGCCGAGGCGGTCCCGCTCGCCGTCGCCGACCGGCTCGGGTGGCCACTCGCCCGGCTCGAGTCCCTGAAGGACGAGCTGACCGAGCTGCTGGAGCGCGTCGACCAGGTGTGATCCGCGGCCATCAGTGCCATAATGGTTCGTGCACGAACGAAAGGATGCACCGTGGGACGCTTCGGCCAGTGGTACGAACGGTGGAACACGACGCTCATCAACAAGATGGGCCCCTCGCAGATCGGCGCCGGTCGCCCCGAGGGCATCGACGACCGGACGATCGACCGGGGCTGCCCCCTGTGCGGCAAGCCCCTCTCCCAGCACCAGGTGATCCGGCCCGAGGGCCAGGTGCGCTCGTCGACGCTGGTGTGCCCGCGCGACTGACCGCGCTGACTGAAGAAGTGCTCCGAGGTGGAATTGCATGGGACAACTCGTCGTTCGCCTTGACGTGAAGCTCTTCGAACCCGCCTCCATCGGCGCCCTGTCCCTGTCGAACCGCGTCGTCATGGCCCCGCTCACGCGCACCCGCGCCGGCGAGCACGGCGTCCCGAACGACCTGCTCGTCGAGCACTACCGGCAGCGCGCCGGCCTCGGCATGATCATCACCGAGGGCACCTGGCCCGTGCAGGAGGGCCGCTCGTACCCCGGGCAGCCCGGCATCGAGACCGACGACCAGATCGCCGGCTGGCGCCGCGTGACCGACGCCGTGCACGCCGCCGGCGGCACGATCGTCATGCAGCTCATGCACGGCGGCCGCGTCTCGCACACCGACATCTCGCAGACCCCGCGCATCGTCGCCCCGTCCGCCATCGCCGCCCCCGGGCAGACGCACCTGGCCGACGGCTCGAAGGCCGACATGCCCGTCCCGCACGAGCTGACCACCGCCGAGGTGCAGGAGGCCGTGCAGGGCTTCGTGCAGGCCGCCCGCAACGCGATCGCCGCCGGACTCGACGGGGTCGAGGTCCACGGCGCCAACGGCTACCTGGTGCACGAGTTCATGTCGCCGGTGTCGAACACCCGCACCGACCAGTACGGCGGCTCCCCCGAGAACCGCGCACGCTTCGCGATCGAGGTCACCACGGCCATCGCCGAGGCCATCGGCGCCGACCGCACCGGCATCCGCCTGTCGCCCGAGCACGGGATCCAGGGCGTCATCGAGGACGACGCCGACGACGTGCGCGCCACCTACACCGCCGTCGCCGAGGGCCTCGCGCCGCTCGGCCTCGCCTTCGTCGACGTCCTGCACGCCGAGCCGACCGGCGACCTGGTGCAGCACGTCCGCCGTACCGCGGGCGCGCCGTTCATCGTGAACTCGGGCTTCTCGTCGCTCACCACCCGCGACGAGGCCATCGCGATCGTCGACGGCGACCACGCCGACGCCGTCGCCGTGGGCCGCGCCGCGATCGCCAACCCGGACCTCGCGCACCGCTGGGAGCACGACGCCGAGCTCAACGAGCCGCGTCCGGAGCTCTTCTACGGCGCGACCGCCGAGGGCTACACCGACTACCCGTCGCTGGCCGAGGCGCGCGCGACCGTCGCGTAGTCGACGCACCACCTGAGAAACGGGAGGTCCGTGGCGACACCGCCACGGGCCTCCCGTCCGTACCGGGGCCACGTCGCAGGCGTGCGCCGACGGTCAGTGGTCGAGGACCGAGAGCGAACCGACCACCGCGACGGCCAACGGTCCGCTGTAGGACACGCAGACGACGCCCATCCACACGGCCCCCGCCCACGTCGCTCGCAGACGGCTCTTCCGCCGGTCGCGGAGCACCAGGCGACGCCCCGCGGCGGCGATCGCGTCGGCGTGCCCGTCCTCGAGCAGCGAGCGGTCGTCCTGGTACCGGGAGGCGGCGCGCACGACACGGGGCACGACCTCGCCCAGGACTGCCTCGACCTGCATCCACGGCGCAGGGCGCGACCAGTCCGCGGTCCCCGGCGCCGAGAAGACCAGCCGGTCGTCGACCATCTCGACGTTCCAGCCGGCCGCGTGGTCGACGAGCGCCGCCATCACGTCAGGGGTGAGGACGTACAGCGCGTCCCGGCCGTAGTCCTCCGGCGCCCACACCCGGAAGTGCCGGTCGAAGTCGCCCTCCAGGGACATCCGCTGCCGGTGGCGGAGCACCACCGGCAGGTCGCTGCGACGACCGTCGTTCGCCGTGGCGTCGAGGAGCAGGTGCGGCAACGTGCCGGGCAGCCGGACGGTCAGGTACGTCCAGTCCCGCGAGACCATCCAGCGCCGCAGGACGCAGCCGAACTCGACGTCCGGGACGCCGTCGACGTGCACGGGGGCGGCGCCGAACCGGGGGTGGACGCGGATGCCGGAGTAGCGCGGGGTGATCATCGAGTCGAGCGGCTTCGGACGGACCGGACGCGCCGGGTACCCACTGGCCTCCCCCGTCAGCACCGCCCGAACCTCGTCCGGACGCAGGGTCCGAGGTCGTTCGCCCCGGACCAGGAGCACGACGAGCCCGACCACACCGGCGACGAGCACCACGAACCAGGCCACCCAGTGGACGACGTCGCCGACACCCGCACCGTTGTGGACGAGCCCGGTGCCCCAGACCACGAGCGCGGACGCGAGCCACGCGAGCGGGACCTCGATCGCCAGGAGCAGCGCGTTCCACCACCGCGGAGCCTGTCGCGGGCGGCGCATCCCCGGTCGTCGCGCCGTCTCCGCCGCGAACTCGTCGTCGGACGCGGTCAACCAGCGCAGATCCATCGGCCCCCCTCTGGAGAAGGATCGTAGCGTCCGCGCCGAGAACGCCCGGCGGAGCCGTCCACGTCTCCTAGGATCGACGCAGTGAGTACAGCAACGCCGGGCGAGCGGGGCCCCGCGCACCGAGCGCGCGACACCACGCGGTGGGACATCCAGGGCCTCCGCGCGTTCGCCGTCCTCGCGGTCGTCGTCTACCACCTGTGGCCGGGCGCCCTGCACGGCGGGTTCGTCGGCGTCGACGTCTTCTTCGTGATCTCCGGCTTCCTGATCACCGGGCTGCTGCTGCGGGAACAGCTCGCGACGGGCACGATCCGGCTCGGACGGTTCTGGTCGCGCCGGGCCAAACGCCTGCTGCCGGCCGCGTTCCTCACCATCGTCGTCACGGGCATCGCGGTGCTCGTCGCCGTGCCGAGCGCGCTGTGGGGGCAGTACGGGCGTGAGCTGATCGCCTCGACGGTGTACCTGCAGAACTGGGAGCTCGCGGCGAACGCCGTCGACTACCTGGCGTCGGCCGACGCCCCCTCACCGTTCCAGCACTTCTGGTCGCTGTCGGTCGAGGAGCAGTTCTACATCCTCCTGCCACTCCTGCTGCTCGGCGTCGGGGCACTCGCACGCCGGCGCTTCACGCCGCTGGTGACCGCGCGGCTGCTGCTCGGCAGCGTCGTCGTGCTGTCCCTCGTGTGGAGCATCGTGCAGACCGCCACCGACCCCGGCGTCGCCTACTTCTCCACCGGCACCCGCGCGTGGGAGTTCGCACTCGGCGGTCTCGTCGCCACCGTGCACCTGCCCGAGGTCCGCACCGAGGTCGCCCGACGGGTCCGCCTGGTCGCCACCGGCATCGGCGTCGTGGCCCTCGCACTGTCCCTCGTCGTGATCACCCCGGAGACGGCGTTCCCCGGGATCGCGGCGCTGCTGCCGGTCGCCGGTGCGGCACTGGTGCTGCTGTTCGGTGCGGGGACCGAGTTCGAGGACGTCGGTGCGCTGCGGCCCGTCGCCTTCTTCGGTCGGATCTCGTACGCGCTCTACCTCTGGCACTGGCCCCTCGTCGTCATCCTGCCGATCATGCTCGGCCGTCCGCTCGACTGGGCGACGAGCTCGGCGGTGCTGCTCGTCGCGATCGGTCTGGCCACCGTGACGACGATCTGGTTCGAGGAACCGGTCCGGTTCTCGACGTGGCTGCGGGACCTGCAGCCCCGGGGCGTCGTCTCGCTCGCCGTCATCTGCAGCTTCACCGTCGTGACGCTCGGGGCAGCCACCCTGACCGCCGTCTACGTGCAGGAGGTCAACGCGACCACGGTCACGAAGCAGGTCACCGCGGAGCAGGAGGACGACGACGAGTCCTGCTTCGGTGCCGCCGCGCGCATCGGGTTCGCGGACCCCTGCGTCGACCCCGAGCTCGCCGACGTCCGTGTGCCCGCTCCGGCCGTGGCCAAGGACGACGACGACAACCGCGCCGAGTGCTGGAGCGGCACGTTCCGGCCCTGCGTCCTCGGCAAGACCACCGGCTGGTCGAAGCACCTCATCGTCATCGGCGACTCGCACAGCAACGCACTGCTCGGTGCGTACGAGAAGATCGCCGACGACAACGGCTGGCGGATCGACCTGGCCGGCGCCGGCGGGTGTTACCTCACCACCGCGCAGCAGGACTCACTGAGCCCCTCGTCGATGCGGGGCTGCAACTCGTGGAAGCACGCCGCCATCGACTACGTCCGCGAGCACCGCGACGCCGACGCCCTGGTCGTCACCCACTCCACCACGCAGATGCCGGTCAGCCTGCCGCCCGGACCGGCCCGCGACAAGGCCACCCGCAACGGCCTGGTCGACGCGTGGGAGCAGGCCGCCGGTGACGAGCTGCCCGTCATCGCGGTCCGTGACAACCCGGTGCCCCGCCCCGACGTCGTCGCCTGCCTGAGCACGATGTCCGGACCGACGACGGACGCCTGCGACCGGTCGCGCGCCGAAGCACTCGGCCTGACGGACTCGTCGGTCGAGGCCGTCGCCGCGTTCCGGGCGGCCGGGGGCAGGGCAGCCTCGATCGACCTGAGCCGCTACTACTGCACCGACACCACGTGCCCGGCGGTCGTCGGGGGCGTCCTGGTCTACCGGGACAGCACGCACATCACGGCGACGTGGGCGTCGTCGCTCGAGCCGTACCTGGAGCGTGCGCTGCAGGACCGGTTGGCGGCGTTCGCGCGCTGAGCCGGACGGCCCGAACGGGAGGACTGAGCGCTTCATCAGACGATCGTCTGCCGAATTGCAGGACCGTCCCAAGTTGAGGGACAAAGTTGCTCGGACCATGCCGCGGCCATCAGCATCGCACAGTGCGATCAACGGCCAGCGGACGCTCGAGGCAACTGAAGGGGCACCCCCGTGCACATCTCGCGCCGAACTGCGCTCATCGGCATCACCGCCACCGTCCCGCTCGTCACGACCGCGCTCGCGGCCCCGGCCGACGCCGCCACCCCGTCCGGTGCGGCCGGCTCCACCGGGTCGACCGGTTCCTCCGGCTCGTCCGGCTCCGCCGACTCGGGCGTGCTCGCTGTGCAGCGCTGGCTCAACACGACCTTCGGGCACCTGCACGGATGGGTGCACGTGGACGAGGACGGGCTGACCGGCAGCGGCACCGTGCTCGGGATCGTGCAGGCCACCCAGTCGCTGCTCGGGATCTCCCCCGTCGTCGCGACGTTCGGGCCGACGACCCGTCGGAAGCTCGAGCAGCACGGCGACGTCGGGGCCGAGACGGGCGACGACGCCGCGACCTGGCGCCGGCTGGTCCAGGCCGGACTGGTCTGCAAGGGCGCCTCGACCGTCACGCTCACCGGTGAGTACGACGCGGCCACCGTCGCGGCCGTGCAGGCGCTCCGGTCCGACCTGGGTGCCGAGCCCGGCGCGCTCCCGCTGTCGGCGCACCTGTACGGCGCACTCCTGACCGTCGACCCGGTCCGGCTCGCCTCCGGCGGGTCCCGAGCGGTGCGCACGGTGCAGCAGTACCTCAACCGCACCTACGCCGAGGCGACCGGCGGCGCGTACGGCAGCACGAGCGGACTCGTCGACACGAGCACGTACTCGGCGGCGATCCGCGCGGTGCAGGTCGCGGTGGGCGTCACGGTCGACGGCGCCTGGGGCCCGGGGACGGCTGCTGCGCTCCGTGCCGCGGGCCCGAGCGTCGTCGGGGTCGGGGCCACCGGCGCCTGGGTGCTGCTCGTCAAGGCGCTCCTGGTGCTGAACGGCGAGCGCGTCGTGTTCAGCAGTGCCTACTCGGCGGCGGACGCCGCGGTGGTCCGTGCGTTCCAGCAGTTCCAGGCGTTCCCGCCCGCCGAGCAGACCGGGACGTGTGACGCCGGCACCTGGGCAGCCCTGGCGGCGAGCACGGGTGACCCGGACCGTGCGACGACCGGTGCCGACACCGCGGTGCGCCTCGACGACGCCCGCGCGGCCGCCGTCCGGGCGTCCGGTGCCACCAGCGTCGGTCGGTACCTCACGAACCACCAGCGTTCCGGAGCGCTCGACAAGGCCCTCACCCCCGAGGAACTCCGTGTGATGGCGAGCGCCGGGCTCGGGCTGTGGCCGATCTTCGAGGAAGGCGGGTTCGCTGCCTCGTGGTTCACGGAGGAACAGGGCGTCCGCGACGCCCACCGCGCCCACGACGCGGCCCGGAAGCTCGGGATCCCGAAGCAGACCACCGTCTACTTCGCCGCCGACTTCGACGCGACCGCGGCGCAGGACGAGTCGCTCGTGGTCCCGTACTTCCGTGGCGTCGCCGCCGGCCTGCGGGACCGCGGGAACCTGTACAAGGCGGGCGTCTACGGCTCCCGCGCCACGTGCACCGCCGTGAGCAGCGCCGGACTCGCGCACTTCTCGTTCGTCGCCGGGATGTCGCCGGCCTGGGCGGGCAACCAGCTCGAGCCACTGCCGGGCAACTGGTCGCTCAACCAGATCCAGAACCGCACGGTCGGGTCGGGCAACGGGTCCACCGAGATCGACGCGGTGGTGGACTCCGGGCGCGACCCCGGCGTCCCCGCGGCTCGGCTGGCCGGCTGACGGACTGCCGACCGGGATCGAGCGCCGCCGTGACCACCACGACCCCGCGTGACGACGAGCCGCACGCCGTGTTCCCGCACCGTGCCACCTACGTCTTCTCGAACTTCGAGGAGGCGATCTCGATGGACTGCTACTGCGACGAGGGCGCCGACCACTTCGGCGTCTACCCGTTCTACGACGAGGTCATCAAACCGATCATCGACGATCTGACCCGACGCGTCCGGCGCCGGTTCGGGAAGGAAACCCCGTGAACACCGCACACCCCACCACCCCGACCACCGCCCGGCACCGCAGCCGTCGGACCGCCGCGACGGCCCTGACCCTCGGGCTGCTCGCGGCGGGCATCGCCCTGCCGACCACGGCGGCGAACGCCGACCCCCTGCCCACGTCCGCCGAACCGACGGGTTCCACGATGACCATCTCCCACGACGGTTCCCGTCCCGCGGCGTCGACGGCGGAGCTCGACACCATCGGCACGCTCATCCTCCGACGGCTCGAGCTCGCCGACCCGGTGGCGGAGTCGAAGTGGCTCAGCGGCAAGCCGGTCGCCGACCCGGTGCGCGAACAGGCCGTCGTGGACGAAGCGGTGACCCTGGCGGAGCAGCAGGGCGTCGACCCCGTCCTGGTGACCCGGGTGATCCGCGCACAGATCGCCGCGAGCAAGGTCGTCCAGCGCGGCCTCATCAACCACTGGACGCACAACCCGTGGACCGCACCCACGACGGCCCCCGACCTGACGACCATCCGCCCCCAGCTCGACGCCATCGACACGGACCTGGTGACCGCGCTCGGCCAGGCCCAGACCGTCGCCCAGGACCACCGGTGCGCACACCTGGTGGACGCGGAGCGGAAGCACCTCGACGTCGGACTCGACTCGCTGCACCGGAAGGGGATCGACGTGGCCTGGCACACGTTCTGCGCCGCCTGACGCGGGCAGGGGACGGGCCGTCATCATGAGCGGCCCTAGGATGTGGTGTTCACTGATCGCTCAGCTCCGGGCGAGGAAGGACACCGCGCCAGATGAACCAGCGGCAGCTCGCCATGGAGGCCTCTCGACGAGCCATCATCGATGCCGCAGGGCAGCAGTTCGCCGCCTTCGGCTACGAGGCGACCACGTTCTCCCGTGTCGCCGAGGCGATGGGGAAGCCGAAGTCGGCGATCGGGTACCACCTGTTCCCGTCGAAGAAGGACCTGGCGACGGCGGTCATCGAACTGCAGCAGCAGCGCTGGCGTGAACTCTTCGACGCACTCCCCGCGCAGCCGGGCATCGAGCGGCTGACGGTGTTCCTCCTGACCACCGGGATGGACGTCCGCCGGGGCTCGGTCGCGGGCGGCGCGGTCCGGCTCCTGCACGAACTCGGCAAGGCCGGCGTGCCGGTGCCGCGCGGCTTCGACTGGTTCGAGATGACGCGGGGCGAGCTCGTCAGCGCCGGGGTCGCGGCGGCGGACGTCGACGCGGCCGCGGTCCAGCCGTCCGTCCTGCTGCTCCTCAACACGACGCTGGGCATGGTGGACGGTTCGACGCAGCTGACCGACGACGAGCTCGTGGCGCAGCTCAAGGCGCTGTGGGCACCGCTCTTCACGTCGTTCGGCATCGCCGGTGCGTCCGAGGTCATCGCGGCGGCCCAGCCGTACTCCCCCGGGTCCTGACCCTGGTCGCTCAGTCGCTCAGTCGCCCTGCCGCGGGACCTCGTCGCGGAGCGCCCGGCTCGGCGACCGCCCGTAGGCCTCGCGGTAGGCGGCGGAGAACCGCGTCGCGTTGCTGAACCCCCACCGCAACCCGATGGACGCGACCGTCGCTCCGGCGTCCGGATCGGCCACCAGCAACTCGAGGTGCGCCTCGGCCAGCCGCACCCGCCGGACGTAGGCTGCCGGGCTCACCCCGAGCTCGCGCTGGAACGCGGACTGCAGCCCGCGGGACGACACCCGGGCGGCCGTGGCGATGTCGGGGACCGAGATCGGTTCGGTGAGGTGGTCGTCGATGTACTGCACGGCGCGGCGCACAACCCCGCCGGCGGCCGCCGAGGTCGGGACGATCGCGTCCGGCTCGATGTGCACCGGGAACACCTGGAATGCCGCGGCGGCGACGTGGCGGAACACCTCGGCGCGGACCAGGTCGTTCCCGAAGGCCCGCTCATCGCTCGTGACCGCGTGCGCGTGCCCGATGACACTCGCCCAGTAGTTCGCCAGTTCCGAACGAGGCGCCCGGCCGTCGACGACGAGCCGCCCTCGCTCCGCGCCCTGCTGCTGCAACCCGACCCCCAGCAGGACCGACAGCGGCAGGCTGACGACGCTGAAGTCCACGTCGAGGGTGTCGTTGTGGACCATGCCGAGGCCGTGCAACGACCCGTTCGGCACCCCGCCCGTCCCGCGCGGGACGAAGTCGCCACTGTGCACCTGGACCGACACCAGCGTGTCCGCGATCTCTGCGGTCGTCTCCATCGATCCGCCGAAGTGGTGCCGTTCGACGGTCATCGCGCCGTCGCCGCGCACGTGCTGCTCGTACCGGAAGAGCGGGCCGACGTCACGGATCTCCGGGCGGTCGTACAGCGCCCCCAGGGCCGTGGCGGCGACCTCGGCGTCACGGGTCGCGAAGTCGATGGACAGCACGGGCACCTCGTTCTCCGGTCGGACGGACCGACTCACCATCGTCACCCCGTCGCCCGGGGAACGCCTGCGAAGACGCGCCGCTGCCGGGGAACGACGAAGGACCCCGGTGGAATCCACCGGGGCCCTTCCTCGTTCTGCTTGCCTGTGCGCTCGAAGGGACTCGAACCCCCAACCTTCTGATCCGTAGTCAGATGCTCTATCCATTGAGCTACGAGCGCGTGGCCTTGCGGCCGTGGAAGACTCTACAACAGGTGCGGCCCGGGCGCCAATCGAGGCCCTCCGGCCCCGGTGCTCGGCGTGTCGCGAACGGTCTCCGACGGCCGCACCGTCACAGCGCCACGGGCTCCTCGTCGAACACCTCGGCCAGGAACACCCGGAGCGCCTGCCACGACCGGCGGTCGGCACGCTCCTGGTACTGCGCGCCGTGGTCCGGGGCGTCGGTGCCCGGCACGGCGAACGCGTGCATCGCGCCCGAGTACGTCACGACCTGCCAGTCGACGTCCGGAGCCGCCCGCATCTCGTCCTGCCACGCGTGCACGGCGTCGTCCGGCACGACGGGGTCGGCACCCCCGGTGAGGACGAGCAGCTTCGCCCGGATGTCCGCGGCGTCCGAGGGGTCGTGCGCGATGAGGCCACCGTGGAACGCCACGGCGCCGACCAGGTCGGCCCCGGTCCGTGCGAGCTCGAGTGCGGTCGACCCACCGAAGCAGTACCCCATCACGACGACGCGGGTGGGGTCGACGTCCGGGTCGGCGAGCAGTCGCTCGAGTCCGGCGGTGGCGCGGGCCCGCAGCAGGGGCAGGTCCTGGTAGAAACCGCCGGCGACCTGGGCCGCCGTGTCGTCGCCCGGGCGGACACCGGCGCCGTAGATGTCCGCGCCGAACGCGACGTAGCCGAGCCGGGCGAGCATCGTCACCCGGGCCTCGACGTGCTCGTTCACGCCGTGCCAGTCGTGCACGACGAGGACGGCCGGACGACGGCCCGCGATCGCGGCGTCCTTCGCGAGCACACCGAGCAGTTCGGTGCCCTCGTGGTCGTAGGGGACGTCGTCGACACGGATGTCGGCGCCGGCGGGTTCGGGAACGGTCTGCAGGACGTCGTCGGTGGTGTTCACGTCGCCCGACGCTACGCCGCCACTCGGGCTCAGGCCTCGATGTTGTCCCAGCCGTCCGGGCCGACCGACCCGGCGGCGTACTCGTCGAGGGGTGTCTTGTCGGCCTTCCACGCGTCGAGGAACGGCCCGACCACCTTCCAGCCCTGCACGGCGCTGTCGCCGCGCACCGACAGCGTGGCGTCGCCCTCGAGCACGCCGGCCAGCACCTCGCCGTAGGCACTCAGGCGCCCGGGGTTGAACGTCACCTCGAGGCTGGTGTGGTCGATCGTGTACGGGTCACCGGCGCCGTTGACGTTGAGCTCGAGCTGCATCTCGTCCGGGGCGATCCAGATGCGCAGCCGGTCGGGCAACTCGGTGCCGGTGAGTCCCTCGGGCACGTGCGGGGAGTCCTTGAACGTGATGACGATCTCGCGGCGCTGCGCGGCGAGCGCCTTGCCGGACCGCAGGGTGAACGGGACGCCGGCCCAGCGCCAGTTCGCGATCTCCAGGGTGAGCTGGGCGAGGGTCTCGGTGCCGAGCGACGGGTCCACGCCGTCCTCGTCGACGTACGACGGCAGCTGGCGGTCCCCGACGGTGCCGGCGGTGTACCGGGCGCGCTTGCCCGCGGTGACGACGTCGCCGCCCCACGGTCGGACGGCCCGCAGCACGAGCTCCTTCTGGGTGCGCAGGTCGTCGGCCTTGATCGAGGCGGGGGCCTCCATCGCGACGACGGCCATCACCTGCAGCAGGTGGCTCTGGATCATGTCGGTGAGCGCCCCGGCCTTGTCGTAGTAGCGCGCCCGGCCCTCGAGCCCGAGGGTCTCGTCGTAGACGATGTCGACGCGCTCGACGTGCTGCGACGAGAGCAGCGGTTCGATGATGCGGTTGGCGAAGCGCAGCCCGAGCAGGTTGAGGACGGTGGAGCGGCCGAGGAAGTGGTCGACCCGGTGGATGCGCTCCTCGGGGATGAACGAGTGCAGCAGGTCGTTCAGGTGCGAGGCACTGTCGGCGTCGGTGCCGAACGGCTTCTCGAGCGCCAGGCGGGTGCCGGCGGGCAGGTCGAGGTGGGCGAGCTGCTCGCAGCTCTTCTCGGTGACCGCCGGCGGCAGCGCGAAGTAGATCGCGGGGTCGTGCTCGCACGCGGCGAGCAGTGCGCGCAGGTCGTCCGGGTCGGTGACGTCGGCCTTCCGGTAGGTCGAGGCGTCGACCACGGCCTGCAGTCGCTCCGGCAGCGCTGTGTCACCCGAGGCGCCCTCGTCCTCCTCGTTCTTCGACGCCTGCGCGTTCTCGAAGGACTCGCGCACCTGCGCCTTCCAGTCGGCGTCGGACAGGTCCTCGACACCGGCCCCGACGAGCTGGACGTCCCAGTCGTCCTTCACCTGGAGCAGGGTGGCGAGGCCGGGCAGGAGCAGGCGCTTGGACAGGTCGCCGCTGGCTCCGAGGATGAGCAGGCTGGTCTGGAGGCTCGACATGCTGCAGACGGTACTCATCGGCCCCGGTGGATGACCGGGCCGCTACGGTGGTGTCAGTCCGGCGCGAGGGAGCACCATGAGCAGTGGGTACGAAGGGCGACGCCTCCGTGTCGCCGTGGTCGGGACGGGCATGATCGCCGGCGTCCACGCCCGGGCTGCCCGGGCCTCCGGTGCCGAGGTCCTCGGTGTGCTCGGCCGGAACGCCGCCCGCTCCGAGCAGGTGGCGGCGCAGCTCGACCTGCCCCGTGGCTACGCCTCCCTCGACGAGGTCATCGCCGACGCCCCCGACGTCGTGCACATCTGCACCCCGAACGACCAGCACCACCCGCAGGCGCTCGCGGTGATCGCGGCCGGCATCAACGTGGTGTGCGAGAAGCCCCTGGCGATCGACCCCGCGCAGGCCGCCGAGCTCGTCGCCGCCGCTGCCGAGGCCGGTGTCGTGGCCACGGTGCCGTTCGTGTACCGGTACCACCCGATGGTCCGCGAGATCCGGGCGCGCATCGCCGACGGGGAGCTCGGCCGGCTGCTCGCGGTGCACGGCCACTACCTGCAGGACTGGATGCTCGACGAGGACGCCTCGAGCTGGCGGGTCGACCCGACCTCGAGCGGCCTGTCCCGCGCGTTCGCCGACATCGGCTCGCACTGGTGCGACCTGGTCGAGTTCGTGACGGGTGAGCGCTTCGCCTCGGTGTCCGCCGCGACCGACATCGTCTACCCGACGCGGCCGGCGGCGTCCGGCCCGTCGTTCTCCGGCTCCCCCGACCCGGACCCGGTGGCCGACGCGGCCGAACGCGCCGAGGTCACCACCGAGGACACCGCCGTCGCCACCTTCCGCACCGCCACGGGCCGCATCGGGAACGTCGTGATCTCGCAGGTCGCGTCGGGCCGGAAGAACCGCCTGTGGTTCGAGGTCGACGGCACCCGCGGCAGCGCGGCGTTCGACCAGGAGCAGCCCGAGTCGGCCTGGTTCGGCAACGAGCGCGGTGCCCAGATCGTGGTCCGCGACCCGTCGCAGGGGTACCCGGACCAGCGCCGGCTGGCGATCGTGCCGGCCGGGCACCCGCAGGGGTACCTCGACGCCTTCGCGGCCTTCGTCGCCGACACCTACACCGCGGTCCGCACCGGAGTGGCCCCCGACGGACTGCCGACGTTCGCGGACGGCGCCCGCTCCGCCGACATCATCGAGGCCGTGATCGGCAGCGCGGCCGAGACGACCTGGCGGGAGATCCGGTGAAGCTCGGCATGCTGACCGCCTGCCTGCCCGGTTGGTCGCTCGACCGGATCGCCGGGTTCGCCCAGCAGCAGGGCTACGAGCGGCTCGAGGTCGCCGTCTGGCCCGGCACCGGCGGCCGCGACTTCGAGGCGGCGCACCTGCCGGTCGCCACGTTCACCGACGAGGACGCCCTGGCCACCCGCGCCCTGCTCGACCGCACCGGTCTCGAGATCTCGGCGCTCGCGTACTACGAGAACAACCTGCACCAGGACCCGGAGAACCGGTCCGCGGTGCGGACCCACCTCAAGCACGCGATCGACACCGCGCAGACGCTCGGCATCCCGTACGTCGGCACGTTCATCGGCCGCGACACCACGAAGTCCGTCCGCGAGAACATGGCCGAGGGGAACCGGGTCCTGCCCGAGCTCGTCGACTACGCCGGCGAGCGGGGCGTGCGGCTCATCATCGAGAACTGCGTGATGGAGGGCTGGCACCCCGACGGGTACCCCGGCAACATCGCGTACTCCCCCGAGCTCTGGGGCTGGGTCACCGGCCTGGGCTTCGGCCTGAACTGGGACCCGTCGCACCTGACGTGGATCGGCATCGACCCGGTCGAGACGATCCTGCCGTTCGCCGAGCACATCGTGCACGCCCAGGCGAAGGACCTGGAGCTGTTCCCCGAGCGGCGCAACGAGTACGGGTTCTTCGGCAAGGTCGACAAGGGCGACGACCCGTGGGACATGGGCTGGTGGCGGTTCCGGGTGCCGGGCCGCGGTGTCGTGGACTGGCGACGCGTCGTCGACCGCCTCTACGAGGCGGGCTTCGACGGCACGCTGAGCGTCGAGCACGAGGACCCGCTCTGGGGCGGCACCGACGACCGGGTGCTCGAGGGGCTGCGCATCGCGCACCGCACGCTGCGTCCGCTGATCGCGCAGGAGCAGTAGCGAGCAGCCACCGGCAACGAGCACAGGGCCCTGGTCTGGAGGCCCGGATCACGTGACCGACGTCGGTCACGTGATCCGGGCCTCCAGACCGGTGCCTGTGAACGGACCCGTGCGCGCCCGCGCACGCTGGTGCCATGAGCACGACCGTGAGCGACTTCGTCATCGACCGCATCAAGGCATGGGGGGTCTCCCGCGTGTTCGGGTACCCCGGCGACGGGATCGGCGCCTTCGACGGCGCGCTCGGCAAGGCGGCGTCGAAGGGCGACGGCCTGGAGTACGTCCGCCCCACGCACGAGGAGATCGCGGCGCTGATGGCGACCGCGCACGCGAAGTTCACCGGTGAGGTCGGGGTCTGCGTCGCGACGTCGAGTCCCGGCGCCTTCCACCTGCTGAACGGGCTGTACGACGCGCAGATGGACAACCAGCCGGTGGTGGCGATCGTCGGCCAGCAGGGGCTCGCGGCGATGGGGTCGTTCACCCAGCAGGAGTCGAACCTGGAGCGCGTGTTCGCCGACGTCGCCTGCTACGTGCAGACGGTGGCCACGCCCGAAGCCGTCGGCGTGGTGCTCGACACCGCGTTCCGCACGGCGTCCCTCCGCAAGCAGCCGGCCGTCGTCGTGCTGCCCCACGACGTGCAGGCGATGGCGTACGACGCACCGCCGCTGGAGCACTGGGCCTCGCGGTCGAGCGACGTCCCCGCGTCCACCCGGATCACGCCGCCCGCCGACGAGGTCCGGAAGATGGCGGAGATCATCAACGCCGGGTCGAAGGTGACGTTCCTGGTCGGTGCGGGCGCGCGCGGTGCGACGGCCCAGGTGCTCGCAGCGGCCGAGAAGGCGGGTGCGGGGATCATCACGGCACTCCGCGGCAAGGACGTGATCCCGTCCGACGTGCCGTACCACTCGCAGCAGCTCGGGCTGCTCGGGTCGCTGCCGTCGCTGCACCAGATCCGCGACTGCGACACCCTCGTGCTGCTCGGCACGAACTACCCGTACGGCGAGTACATGCCGAAGACGGGGCAGGCCCGGGGCATCCAGGTCGACATCAAGCCGGAGCAGCTCGGCCTGCGGTACCCGACCGAGCTGAACCTGTGGGGCGACGTCGGCTCGACGCTCGACGCCGTACTCCCGCTGCTCGAGCAGAAGACCGACAAGTCCTTCCAGCAGACCGTCGCCGACGAGATGCGCGAGTGGGAGTCGGAGATGCGCGCCCAGTCCGAGGTCGCCTACGACGACGGCGTGAACCCGCGCCGGGTGATCCAGGCGGTGAACGACCGGCTGCCCGACGGCGTCACGGTCACCGCGGACGCCGGCACGACCGCCGACTGGTACGGCCACCACATCCGGCTGCGCGAGGGCATGCGCGGCGACATGTCCGGCCGCCTCGCGACGATGCTCGCGGCGATGCCGTACGCGGTGACGGCGAAGTTCGCGTTCCCGGATCGTCCGGCGGTGTGCACGATCGGCGACGGTGCCTTCCAGATGCTCGGCATGAACGAGCTGATCACCGTGAAGAAGTACCTGGCGGCCTGGCCGAACCAGCAGCTCGTCATCGTGGTCATGCACAACGACGACCTCGGCCAGGTGTCGTGGGAGATGCGCGCCGAGGACGGCAACCCGATGTGGCGCGACTCGCAGGACGTCGAGTCGATCGACTACGCCGGGTACGCGACGCTGCTCGGGTTCCAGGGCATCGCGGTGCACGAGGACTCCGAGGTCGAGGCGGCCGTCGAGCGGGCCTTCGCCCACCAGGGGGTCACCCTCATCGACGCGTACGTCAGCCGGAGCGTCCCGCCGCTGCCCCCGCACATCACGAAGGAGTACGCGATCAACACGGCGAAGAGCCTGCTGAAGGGTGACCCGGTCGAGTTCGACGTCGTGAAGGACTCCGCCAAGGCGATGGCGACCGAGGTCACCGAGCGGGTGAAGGGCGCCCTCGGCCGCGACTGAACCAGGTCTGCCGAGCGGAGGGGACGGCCGTGTGAACGTCGTGTGACGAGTTGCGCAGGGGTCTGGCGAGTCGCCTGTGCGTCTTCGTAGGTTCGACGGCGATGAACACTTCCCACATCACCGGAACCGCCGGTGCGACGACCCGACGACGCCTCGGCGCCGGCGCGGCCCTCGCCACCGCCGGGGTCCTGGTCGCACTGTCCGTCCCGTCCGCAGCCGTCGCCGCCGAGGGCGACACGACGATCGACATCATCGACGTCAACGACTTCCACGGTCGCATCGAGTCCGAGGGCACCGCCGCCGACAAGGCCGCCGGCGCCGCGAAACTCGCCGGCGTCGTGCAGTCGTACCGCGAGGCCAACCCGAACACGATCTTCGCCAGCGTCGGCGACAACGTGGGCGCCTCGACCTTCACCTCGCTCATCCAGCAGGACTCCCCCACGATCGACGCCCTGAACGCCATGGACCTCGACGTCAGCGCGATCGGCAACCACGAGCTCGACAAGGGCCAGGACGACCTGACCGGCCGCATCGAGGACCGCGCCGACTGGCCGTACGTCTCGGCGAACATCGTCAAGGCCGGCACCACCGACCCCGCCTTCACGCCGTACTCCATCGTGGAGAAGGGCGGCGTCAAGGTCGGCTTCATCGGTGCCACCACCGAGGACCTCATCCCCGGGCTCGTCAGCCCCGGCGGGGTCGAGGGCCTCGCGATGGCCCCGATCGTCAGCCAGGTCAATCGGTACGCCGAGCAGCTCACCGACGGCAAGGACGACAACGGCGAGGCCGACGTGCTCGTCCTGCTCGTGCACGAGGGGGCCACCACGAGCGCGCTCACCGACGCCACCGGCACCGGTGCCTTCGGCAAGATCACCTCGGGCGTCTCGTCGAAGGTCTCGGCCATCGTGTCGGCGCACACCCACGCGACGTACAACCACTCCATCGCGGGCCCCGACGGCACGAAGCGTCCGGTGATCCAGGCCGGGTCCTACGGGGTGAACCTCGGGCACCTGCAGCTCACGGTGGACGCCGACAAGCAGCTCACCGGCATCACGTCGTCGGTCACCCCCGTCAACGAGGACAAGCGTGTCCCCGCCGACACCACCTCGGTCAACGCCGTGAGCGACATCGTGACCGCCGCGAAGGCCGTCGCCGACGTCAAGGGCAGCGAGAAGCTCGGCGAGATCACGGGTGACCTGCGTCGTGCCGTGCAGTCCGACCGCAAGGCCGAGAACCGCGGCGGCGAGTCCGTCCTGGGCAACTACATCGCCGAGGTCCAGCGCAGCGCCACCGAGCGGAACGGCTCGCAGGTCGCCTTCATGAACCCGGGCGGGCTCCGCACCGACATGGTCTACGCGTCCAGCGGCGCCGGCGACCCGGACGGCACCGTCACCTACAAGGAGGCCGCGCTCGTCCAGCCGTTCGCCAACACCCTGGTGACGAAGGACATGACCGGCCAGCAGATCAAGAACGCCCTCGAGCAGCAGTGGCAGCCGGACGGCCTCGAGCGTCCGTTCCTGAAGCTCGGCGTCTCGGACGGCTTCGCGTACACCTACGACCCGTCGAAGGGTCGCGGCGAGCGCATCACCGGCATGACCCTCGACGGCAAGGCGATCGCGCTGACCGACACCCTCAAGGTGACCGTCAACTCGTTCCTGTCGACCGGTGGCGACAACTTCGCCGCCTTCGCGACCGGCACGAACGTCGCCGACTCCGGCCAGGTCGACCTGCAGGCCCAGGTGGACTACTTCCTCGCCAACCCGAAGGTCACGCCCCCGGTCGACCAGCGCGCCGTCGGCGTCACGGTCACGCCGACCCCGGCCGGTGGCTTCCAGCCCGGTGACGCAATCGAGCTCGACCTGTCGTCGCTCGTGTTCAGCAGCGAGGACCCGGCGAAGGCCGGCTCCGTCTCGGTCACCGCGGACGGCAAGGAGCTCGCATCGTCGGCGATCGACCCGACGATCACCGACAAGAACGACGAGCAGGGTCGCGCGACCCTGACCGTCACGGTCCCCGAGATCGAGGCGCCGGCCGCACGCGCTTCCGCCCGCACCGCCGGTTCCGTCTCGCTCGCCGCGGTGGCCGAGCCGGTCGCCACGACGGACGCGCCGCTCGTCGTCACCCTGCCGGGTGGCCAGACCGTCACCCTCGCCGTGACGATCCCGGTCGCCGCAGCGGTCGACCCGACCGACCCGACGGACCCGACGGACCCGACGGACCCGACGGACCCGACCGACCCTACGGACCCGGTCGACCCGACCCCGGCTCCGACCCCGAACCCGGGTGGCGGGGTCATCCCCGGCCCCGGCGCGGGTGACGGTGACGACGCGGGCATCGGTGGCGTCGGCGGGACCGACGACGACCCGCGCGCCGGTGGCGACCTCGCCTACACGGGTGCGGACCTGACCGCTCCGGCGATCGCGGCGGGCCTGCTCCTGCTCGCCGGGATCGCGGCACTCGTGGTCCTCCGCCGCAACCGCGCACGACGTGCCGCGACGGTCCTGACGGACTGACCCCGAGCCTGCGGGCACACACGCGAACGGGCCGTCTCACCCTGGTGGGGCGGCCCGTTCGCGTCGGTCAGGAGGCCCGGAGCACGTCCGGCGCACACCTCGCGCGACCCGGCGGTCACGGTTGCTGTCCCATCCCGGTCGATCACTGCGGATCCGCGGATCCGCGGGGTACTCTCGGGGTTGTCGCACCGCGACGCGTCGTGCCGGGTCGCTTTCAGCAAGTCGACGGTGGTTCCGTTCGGCGAGACTCCGCGACGCGGGCGTCCTCCGCCTCCAGGGAAACGGCGGAGGGCGCCCACCCCTTCGGGTCAGCGACTCAGGTCAGCGGAAGAGCTGCTCGCCGATGTACGACCCCTTGCGCGGTGCCGGCGGCACGGCGAACACCGCGGAGCCGATGTGCGAGACGTACTCGTTCAGCCGGTCCGAGGCGCCGAGCTTCCGCTGCAGGCGCGTGAAGTGGTCCGGGTCGTTCACGTAGGCGATGAACAGCAGCCCGGCGTCGAGCTGGCCGTACTCGTTGAGCCCGTCGGTGTAGTTGTACGGCCGGCGCAGGATCTTCACGCCGCCGTTGGCCTCGTGCGCGGCGAGGGCGATGTGCGACGTCGCGTCGATCTTCGTCGCACCGTCGTCGTCCTTGGCGTGGAAGTCCGGGTTGGTGTGCTCCTGCCCGCCGGAGAGCGGTGCGCCCTGGATCTTCGTCCGCCCGAACACCCGCTGCTGGTCGCTGACGACGTCCGCGTCCCAGGTCTCGATGTTCATGCGGATCTTCCGCACCACCTGGTAGCTGCCGCCGGCCATCCACCCGGCGTCGCGGTCGAGCCAGACGAAGCGGTCGTGGTCGGCGTCGGTCGTGATGTTCCGGGTGCCGTCCTTGAACCCCATCAGGTTGCGGGGCGTGCTCTGGTGCGGCCCCGCCGATGCCCGGCCGAAGCCGAGCACGGTCCAGCGGACGGTCGCGGTGCCGCGGGCCATCCGTGCCAGGTCACGCACCGCGTGGTACGCCACCTGGGGGTCATCGGCGCAGGCCTGCAGGGACAGGTCCCCGCCGGTCAGGCCCTCCTGCAGGTTGTCGCTCGGCAGCGTCGGGATGTCGGCGAGCGAGGCCGGACGGCGGTCGGCCAGCCCGAAGCGCTCGTCGAAGACGCCGGGTCCAAGGCCCACCGTGACGGTCAGGGACGCCGGCCCGAGGTCGAGCGCCTCGCCGGTGTCGGCACCGACCCCGTTGCCGTGCGCCGGCTCGACGCTGCCGACGGTCTTGCCGGCCTGCAGCTGGGCGATCGCGGCCGACCAGCGGGCGAGGAGCACCTGCAGCTCGGTCGTGACGGTCGTCGACAGGTCGAACGTCATGTAGACGCAGTACCGCTGCGGGGTGGTGCGGATCCCGCCCTGCGGCTGCCGTGCCGCGGTGGCGTAGAACGGCTGGCTCTGCGACAGGTCGATCGACTCGTCGCCGTTCGTCGCCGCCGTGAACGGGTTCACGCCGGTCGCCGCGGTGGCGCCGCCGATGCCCGCTGCCGCGCCGACCCCGGCACCGGCCACGGCCAGGCCGGCGCCGAACAGCCCACGGCGGGAGACGTTCGCCCGGGGTGCGTCGTCCGCCCGCGGTGCCTCGTCCGGCTCGGTCACGCGGTCGCGACCTTCTCGGCCAGACGGGACAGCGGGTCCTGCAGCGCCTGGATCTGCTGCGAGATCGTGTTCGCGTCGGACTTCTTGGTGGCGGCGTCCCACGTGGCGAAACCGCCCAGGTCGTCGGCGTCGCGGTAGCCGTCCATCATCGTGTTCGTGGCGTCGAACTGCTTGGCGATCTGCTTCGTCAGGGTCGGGTCGAGCTTGGTCAGCCCCGGCTTGAGGTACGCGAAGGCCTGACGGGCGCCCTCGACGTTGGCGGCGAGGTCGACGAGGTCGATGTGGCTGTACGCCTCTTCCTCGCCGGTGATCTTGTTCGACTGCACCTCTTCGAGCAGACCCGCGGCGCCGTTCGCCAGGTCCTCCGGCTTGTAGTCCAGGGTCGGCACGAGCTTCGCGAGCAGCTGCACGTCCTCGGTCAGGTCCGCGGCGGTCTGCTTCGTCGAAGCGGTGATCTTCCCGGCCTGGAACAGGTCCTTCTCGACGGCGTGGAACCCGCTCCAGCCGACGGCGGGGTCGAGGTTCGAGGCACGCATGTCGATCAGGTAGTCGAGGTTGCCGGCGTTGTCGGTGGCCTTGAACCCCTTCTTGACGAAGCCGTCGACGTCGCTCTCGACGTGCTCGTAGAACGGACGGGCGTTCGCGTAGTCGGTCTTCGCCGCGTCGAGGTCGCCGGCGTCGATGTGCTTCTGCATCTGCTCGACCGCGGCGACCATGTCGGTGACCTGGCCGTCGACGTAGGTCGCGTACCCCTTCGTCCCGTCGCGGAGCAGGGTCGAGGCACTGCTGTTCGCGGTCGACACGGCCTTGCCGGTGACGGTGAAGTCCGTCAGCTCGGTCTCGGCGCCGGGGCAGTACACCTGGTACTTCCCACCGGTCAGCGTGGCGGTGAAGCGGACGGCGTCGAGGCCGGGTGCCAGGTTCTCCTTCTCGCCGAGGATCCGCTGGTCCTGCAGCAGCTCGACCTCGGTGATCGCGGTCGACGACTCGTTCTTCACCGTGAAGGTGACGGGGCCCGCGGGGACCTTCGTCGAGGACACCGCGCAGGCGTCCTGCCCGTCGTTGGTGAGCGTGATGGTGACGCGGGAGACCTTCGCGTCGCCGGAGCCGGAGCCGTCGGCTCCGGTGGACCCGCCGGCGCACCCGGTGAGTGCGAGGGCGGTGACGGCGCCGAGGGCGCCAAGGGTGATCAGGGGTCGGACGGGCTTACCGAAGGACATGGTCGGTGCTCCTTGCAGGGTCCGCGGCCGGAGGGCCACGAGCGGGGACGGGTTCGGGGGTGGGGACGGTGGGGAGTCGCCGGCGACGGCGGTCACGGAGGGCCAGCAGCGCCTGCGCGGCGGCCGCGATGCCGAGGGCGATCGGCAGCCAGGCCTTCCAGAGCAGCAGGTCGGCTGATCGCGAGTCCGCTGCGGCCACCGAGGCGGCCGACCGCTCGACGCGGGCGTCGGGGACGGACCAGACGGTGCGGTCCAGGGTCGTGGTGCGTGCGGACGGGAGGCCCCCACCGCTCAGCGTCAGCACCTCGCGTTCGTCGCGGGTCGCGTCCAGGACCCCACCGCGGACGGTCCACAGGGTCACCGTGTCGCGCACGGCCCAGCGCGCCGCGAAGGGACCGGGGTTCGTCGACGGGGAGACCCCGACGGGCAGGCGACCGAACAGGGTGACGAGGTCGTCGAGCGTCAGCGTCGACGGACGGTCGGCACCGCTCCCCTGCTCACTGGTTCCGTCCTGCACGACGCGCCATCGGTCGGCGGCCACGCCCGCGCGGGTGACGCGGCGGTGGGCCGACGTCGGCAGGGTGATCCGGGCCTCCCGGCCGGTGCCCGACACGCGGAGGACGCCGGACGCACCGTCGACGCTGGCGGAGACGGAGCTGGCGTCGCCGCTGACCGCGGTGGTGCGGGGCAGGTCGACCCCGCCTGTCGGCACGGCGATCGCGAGTGCCGCTGCCGCCACGGCGAGTGCGCCGGCGATGACGGCGCGCACCCGGGGCACGCGGTCCGGCGACGGACGCCAGGCGCGCGGCCAGAGCGTCAGGGCCAGTACCGGGACGACGTAGAGGACCCAGCCGAGCACCTCGATGACCCGCGGGTCCGGCGGGATGCCGAGCACGCCGGTGACCAGGGCGCCCTGCACCGAACCGTTCGGGGCGAGCCACGACAGGTCGACGGTGCGCTGCTGGCCGATGACGATCCAGCCGGCCTCGTGCGCGCGGCGGAGGACGGTCAGCACCAGGCCGCCGGCGACGAAGACCAGGAAGACCCCGGTGCCGGTGAAGAACCGCGACAGGTTGAGGCGGACGCCACCGGTGTAGATGCCGAAGCCGACGACGACCGCGGCCGCGATGCCGATCACGGCGCCGAGGGCGGCGAGGCCGGTGTCCGACGACGCCTGGAACGTGGCGAGGAGGAACACCGAGGTCTCGAAGCCCTCCTTCAGGACGGCGAGGAACGCCATGCCGGCGAGTGCCCAGGCGGTGCCCCGGCCGAGCGCCGCGGTGGCACTGGCCTCGAGATCGGCGGTCAGGGTGCGCGCGTGCGTGCGCATCCAGACGATCATGCCCGTGACGAAGACGACGGCGACGATGCCGATGACCGCCTCCATGCCCTCCTGCTGGGCCTGCGGCAGTGCCTGCTCGACGGCCTGCAGCCCGAAGCCGACGGCGATGCTGAGCAGCACCGCGAGCCCGACGCCCGACCACATCGGGGCGAGCGGGACGCGGTTGCGACGCAGGAACGCGGCGATGATGCCGACGATGAGCGTGGCTTCGAGGCCTTCACGGAGACCGATGACGAGAGTGGCGAGCATGACGAAGGTGAGGCTAACCTAACCGCCGAACGGCCCGCCAGTCGTGCGACGTGATGTTTGATGGTTCTCATGAACCTGCTGTCCGTCGACGGCCTGGCGTCGGTCACGAACGTGCTCGACCTCGCCGGGGTCTTCGCGTCCGCCCTGCTCGGCGGCTCCATCGCCCGCGCGATGGACTTCGACCTGTTCGGGTTCCTGGTCGTCGGGTTCGTCTCCGGACTCGGCGGCGGGATGCTCCGCGACACCCTGCTGCAGAACGGACCACCCGTCGCGCTCGTCGACCCGCTGTACGTGCCGGTCGCCGTCGCCGGGGCGCTCATCGCGTTCCTCGTGTCGTTCTCCGAGCTCACCTGGGACCGGCTGTTCACCGTGCTCGACGCCGCCGTGATCGGGTTCTGGGCCGTGGTCGGCGTGCAGCGGACCTACGACGCCGGGCTCGACTGGCCCGCCGCGATCATCATGGGGACCATCACCGCGGTCGGCGGCGGGGCCATGCGTGACCTGCTGCTACGGCGGGTGCCGGCGGTGTTCGGCGGGAACGCGCTGTACGCCACCGTGGCCGTCGCGGCGTCGGCCGTGATGGTGATCGCCTCGGCGCTCGGGTCGCCGTCCCTCGGCATCCTGCTCGCGATCACGCTGTCGCTCGGGCTCCGCTGGGGAGCGGTCCGCCGGGGCTGGGGGCTGCCGAACGGCCGTGACTGGCAGCCGAAGTCGACCCTCGGTTCGCTGCTGCGGCGGGGTCGGAGCCTGCGACCGGACGCGCTCCGGTTGCTCCGGCGCCCGGGCCGTCGGACCGGTGCCGGCAGTGTCCGAGAAGAGCACGAGGACTGAGGGGCTGTCCTCCGCGGCCCCGCGACGCTACGATCAGTACCGCCGGGTATCGTCCTGGCAGTTCTGCCGGGGATGGTCCCGGTGAACGCTGTCCGCACAGCACCGACGCGACCCGAACGCGCCGGTTCCGAGCAGACGTGGGGATGGGGGCTTCGCTGATGCCGCGCGGGATCAGACGCGCGGCGCGGCAGGTCTCCACCACGATGCTCTCCCCGACGACCACCACCACAGGTCGGAGCAGCAACCGATGAGCGACGACGCTTCCCCCACCCAGCGCATCCCGCGCGCCGAGGTCCGGGAACGCCTGCTCGCCGCCGGAGCCGCGGTCTTCGCCGAACAGGGTGTGTACGGCGCGCGGCTCGACGACGTCGCAGCACGCGCGGGGTTCAGCAAGGGTGCGGTCTACTCGAACTTCTCGTCCAAGGAAGACCTGCTCGCCCAGGTCATGCAGCGGTCCACGAACGTCGTGCTCGGCTCACTGCAGGAACTCGTGCACGCGGACATCGCCGCGGTCGACGTCGGGGACGTCCTGCGCGCCGCGTTCGGGCAGAACGACCAGAGCGAGCAGTTCGCGCTGCTCTCGGCGTTCCGCGGGTACGCGGTGCGGCACCCGGAGCTGCTGCCCGAGTTCATCCGGCAGCGCCGGATCCTGCAGGACGGGGTGCTCGAGCTCGTGCGGCTGTGGCTCGGTGCCCACCCCGAGGTCGAGGTCGGCATGACCCCGGAGGAGTTCGCGACCGTGCTCATCGGGGCGAACGTCGGCCTGGTGTTCGACGCGCCGGCGCTGCCCGGGGTCGATCCGGGCGAGCTCGTCGCCACCCTGGTCGAGGCGGTCATCCGCCGGCGCTGACGCGCGGTGCCGCGCCCGGCGGCGCGGGCGCGGGCGGCGGGCGGCGTGCGGCGGCGAGGCGCGGCGGTCGGGGCTTCGCACCGTGCGAGGTTCGCCACCCCGTGCCCGCTCGACCGCCCCGTGCCCGCCTACAGCCCCGCACCGAACCACCAACCACGCACCACCCGACGAACCCCGCACCGTGCAACACCCGCCGAGCCGACGCCCAACGGAACCCTCACCGTGCGAGGTTCGCCACCCCGTGCCCGCTCGACCGCCCCGTGCCCGCCTACAGCCCCGCACCCAGACACCAACCACGCACCACCCGACGAACCCCGCACCGTGCAACACCCGCCGACGCGACGCCCAACGGAACCCGCACCGTGCGAGGTTCGCCACCCCGTGCCCGCACGACCGCCCCGTGCCCGCCTACAGCCCAGCACCGAGCCACCAACCACGCACCACCCGACGAACCCTGCACCGTGCAGCACCCGCCAGCCGGCACGCGCCCGCGTCAGGCCGTGCGACGATCCCGACGGCGGGGCTTCGGCCCGTCGTGGGACCAGGCGGACGACGGCAACAGACTCGGCGGCAGCAGGCGCGACCGCACGACGCGCACCGTGGGGACCGAGGCGTCGAGAGCCCCGCGAGCGTCGCGGACGTGACGCTCCAACGCCGCCGTGTCCACCGATGCGGCCCCGTCGGCGGCGAAGCGCTCACGATCGACCGCGTCGACCGCGGCCTCCAGGTGCGGCACGACCGACTCCGGCAACCCGGGACGCAGGCGTCCGAGGACGGCTCGGGCGGTCCGGGCCACGGCGGCGGCGTCACCCGGCGGCGCGAGGCCCGGGGCGTACCCGTGGTCGGCGACGTCGTCGAGCAACTCGCGCCACGCCTGCACGGCGGGTGACCGACCGGCAGCGATCGCCGACAGCCTCGACCGACGGCGAACAGCACGCACGAGGCCCGGGGCGACGAGGACCGCGAGCACGAGCAGCAGGCCCACGAGCAGCCCGACCGGTCCTCCGCCGCCGCCGGTGCCGGACGCACCCGTGGCACCCGGAACCGGGGACGCCGACGGGGTCGGTGACGCTGATTCGTCCGCCGGCGTGGTCTGCTCGGGCGCCGGCAGCGGGGTCTCCGGTGCCGCCGCCGTCGGCGAGGCCGAGGGCTCCTCGGACGGAGCGGCCTCGTCGGAGTCGGGCGTCGGCTCGAAGGCGACCCACCCTGCGCCCTGGATGTACAGCTCGGGCCAGGAGTGCAGCTGCCGGTTCGACACCGCGTACTCGCCGTCGGGCTGCGGCGACCCGGCCCGGTACCCGACCGCGATGCGCGAGGGGATGCCGAGCGTGCGGGCCATCACGGCCATCGCGGACGAGAAGTGCACGCAGTACCCGTCGCGGACCTTCAGGAACGTCGAGACGACGTCCATGCTGTCGCCGTCGTAGCCCTGCTCGACGGGGGCGGTCTCGGAGTAGGTGAACAGGTCGCTGCGGAACCACTGCTCGAGGGCCCGCGCCCGCCCGTAGTCGTCGGTCGCGGCGGCGGCGACCCGGGTCGCGGTGGTCGAGATGTTGGCGGGCAGGTCGTCGGGCAGGGCGAGGTCGGTGCGGAGCTGCTCGCGGCTGGGCTCCCGGAAGCCACGGCCGTCGGAGCGGGCGAGCACCCCCGAGGCGGCGACTGCGTCAAGGTAGTCGTTGGCGAACGTCGAAGCCCCGTAGACCTCGTACATCGCCCCCCGGGCGGTCGCGGCACCCGTCGACCGCACGGTGCTCGAGTTCCCCATCCACCGCCACTGCGACAGGTCGAGGTTGGTGGACTGCGACTCGATCGACACCGCACCCGACGGCACCGGCAGGTAGGTGCTGGACAGCCCGGTGATCCGGACCGTCACGTCGCCACGGCTCGCCAGGCGCGGGTTGACGCCCTCGGCCCACTGCTGCTCGTCGGCGGTGTCAGCCTCGGCCGCGTTCGTCACGGTCGGCACCCAGTCCCCCGTGCCGAACTCGTCCAGGTCGGCGAGCTTGAGGTACTCGGGCTGCCCGTCGGACGAGCGGTACCGGAACACCTCGAGCTCGCTCGGACGGCGCAGGTCGTTGCCGAGTTCGAGCAGGGTGCCGGGCCGTCCGGGCTGGATCGGCGACTGGATCGCACCGGTCACGCCGGACAACCAGCTGGCGTTGAGCGGCACGATCGTCGGCAGCCCGATGGCCACGACGAGCCCGATCGCCCCGACGACCGCGGCCGGCAGTGCGCGCTGCACCGGACGCACGGACAGCCAGAGCAGGGCGAGGAACGCCACCGCCGTGGCGATGACGAGCGGGGTGCCGGCGGGCTGCCCGGTGATGACGCCCGGCACGATCAGGATGACGAGGGCCGGGGCCGCGGCGAGCGACGGGATCCGCGCGATGGCGGCGAGGAACAGCGAGACCGCAGCGACCCAGCCGATCGACGCGGTGACGACGAGCCGGATCGCGTCGGTCTGCGGCAGTGGTGCGGGGTTCAGGCGGATCGCGGCGAGCGTCTCCCCGAGGGCCCCGTCGGCGTCGAGCCACCCGAGCGGTTGGATGTCGTTGACCAGCGCGGCGGCGCACGAGCAGGCGATGACCGTGCCGACCAGGACGACGAAGCGGATGCCGGGCGTCTGGCGGCGCACGGCGAGCATCACGGCGACGAGCACGGCGACGACGACGACACCCGATGCCCACCAGGCGATGCCCTGCACGAGCGGCCGGATGGCGAGGGCGGCGAGGAGCACGGGCACCGGCGCGAGGGCCACGACCCAGGCGCTCGGGACGTCACGCAGGTCGTCGTCGCGGTCGAGGATCTCGCGCACGTCGGCACGGCCACGCGCCGGTGCGCTCACCCCGGTCACCGGGCGGCTCCGGACGGCGTCGCGCCGACGACCGGCACCACGAGTGTCCGCCAGCCGCCGCGGTCGAGGATGCCCCGCACGGCGGGGTCCGGCGGCACGATGGTCGCCAAGATGCCGCGGCTCGAACCGCTGGTCGCGCTGACGAGCTCGGCGGCTTCCTCCGCGGTGCAGGTGCCCGTCACGACGGCGGTCATGCCGTGCACGTCGCGGCCACGGACCTCGGGCAGGACGTCGGTGACTTCGCGGGCGTCGGAGCGGAGCCGGACGTCGGCGAGCCCGACGAGCACGTCGGTGAGCCCGCCGACGTCGCCCGCGTGCCGGGTCGCACCTTCGGGGCCGTCGAACACGAGCACGACACGGGAGGTCCGGGCGGCGAGCGCGCGGGCGACGCTGGCGGCCACCACGACGGCGTGCTCGAAGGCCTGGTCGCCGCCCAGGTCGGAGAGCTCGGCGAGGTCCTCTCGGCCGAGCCGCTGGTAGGACTCGCGCCGGACGTCGAGGGCGATCACGGCCTCGGGCGGCTGGGCCTGGGTGGTCTGGCGGACGTGGAGTTCCCCGCGCCGTGCGCTCTGGGCCCAGTGCACCCGGCGGATCGGGTCACCCGGTCGGTAGGGGCGGAGTTCGCTGTCGTCGGCGGAACCACCCTGTCCGACCCGGCCCTCGTCGGCCGAGACCGCACCGGCGAGCGCCCCGGCGTCGATCGCCCCGAGGGGTGCCGAGGCGGGGACGACGACGACCTCCTCAGCAGGGACGACGGGTCGGTCGATGCGGAGCAGGCCGAACGGGTCCTCGACCCGGATCGTCACGGGGCCGACCAGCGAGCGGCCGCGGTGCATCGCGAGTGCCTCGACGTCGAGCACGGCCGGCGGCAGGTTCGGCCCGACCTCGGCGTAGGTCTCCGCCTCGGCCAGGCTGGCGAAGGCGTCCTCGAGCTGTTCGCGCACGAGCAGCGTCGCCCGCGGGCCGATCGGCAGGCTGGTGCTGCCGAGGGTGATGCGTTCCCGGTAGACCTCGCCCACCTGGACGATCGCCCGTGCGGTGCTGCGGCTGCCGCGGAGCGGGGTGGCGACGACGAACGCCATCACGATGCCGAGCACGACCAGCACGAGCAGCAGCAGGCCGGCCGTGACGGCGACGCTCGTGGTGCCGACCAGACCGCCGCCGACCAGGCCGATGCCGACGGCGATGACCGTCCAGCCCCGGATCGTCGGGCGCGGGAACGGGGTGCGTCGGGCCAACGACAGCCCCCGGCGGCCGAACCGTGCCGCCGTGGACCGCGCGGCACCGACGCGTCGCAGCAGCGACGGCGGTGCCGATGGACCGGCCATCAGGAGCGGACGGGGGTGGCCGTGAACGGGATGGCGGTGTCGGAGACGATGCGGACGACGATCTCGCGCACGGTGTCCTCGCCGGTGCCGCCGAGCCCACGGGCGACCGGCACGAGCCGGTGCGCGAGCACGATCGGGGCGAGCGTCGCGACGTCGTCGGGCGTGACGAACGGGCGGCCGAGCAGGGCTGCGTGCGCACGGGCTGCCTGCGCCAGGTGCAGCGTCGCGCGGGGGCTCGCACCGAGCACGAGGTCGGGGTGGGTGCGCGTCGACCGGACGATCGCGATGATGTACGCCTCGACGTCGGGGGCGATGTGCACCCCGGCGACGGTCTCGATGATCGCCCGCAGCGTGGTGACGTCGACGATCGGCCGCAGGCGCGACAGCGGGTCGCTGCCGCCGCGGTTCGCGAGCATCTGCCGTTCGGCGTCGACGCTCGGGTAGCCCATCGCGATGCGGGCCATGAAGCGGTCGCGCTGCGCCTCGGGCAGCGGGTACGTGCCCTCCATGTCGATCGGGTTCTGCGTCGCGACGATCATGAACGGCCGGTCGAGCGGACGCGTCACACCGTCGACGGTGACCTGCGACTCCGCCATCGCCTCGAGCAGGGCCGACTGTGTCTTCGGGCTGGTGCGGTTGATCTCGTCGCCGATGACCACGTTCGCGAACACCGGGCCGGGCGAGAACCGGAAGGTGCCGGACGACTGGTCGAAGATGTTCACGCCCGTGACGTCGGACGGCAGCATGTCCGAGGTGAACTGGATGCGGTTCACGGACCCGCCGACCGAGGCGCCGAGCGCCTTGGCGAGCACGGTCTTGCCGACGCCGGGGACGTCCTCGACGAGCAGGTGCCCCTCGGCGAGCATCACCGTCAGGGCCGTGCGGATGGCTTCCGCCTTGCCGTCGATCACCGTGGCGACGGAGGCCACGATGTCGTCGCCCACCGCCCGCACGTGTTCGAGCGGGAAGGCGGGGTGGGTCGGCTCCGGCACGCAGGGCTCCATCGTCGGGGACAGGTGTCGTGCATGCTACATCGGGCCGGTGACAGCACCCGGTACGGGTGCACGGACTGGTCGTTCCGCGCACCGGCGGCCGATCCGCGTGTGGTGGGGCCGGGAGGCACGGCCCACCACTTGCGGGTCCGTCACCCGGTGCGCGGAACGGTTCACGGGCCTCCAGGCAGTGTCCGGGTCGGCTGACGGACCGTCAGGACCGGGGCGCCAGCGCCGCATCCGCGGCGCGCAGCACGCGTGCGGCGACCGCGACTCCTTCCTCGCGCCCGAGCTCGGTGTCCTCGTGCTCGATGTTCACCCACATGTCCGGGTCGATCGCACGCAGGGCCTCGAGGAACGTCGTCCAGTACGCCTCGTCGTGGCCCTTGCCGAGCGCGACGAAGTCCCACGCCGACGGCTTCGGCCACTCGTTCGCCCACTCGTCGCCGCCGAGGTTCGTGCGCGACTCGTCCGGCGACAACCGGCGGAACGAGTTGTCGAGCACCCCGTTGATCGCGGCGTGCGGGTTGATCCGGACGTCCTTCGCGGCGGCGTGGAACACGAGCGGACCGAGGTCGTGGGCGACTGCCACCGGGTCCATCTGCTGCCAGAACAGGTGCGAGGCGTCGAGCTCCACCCCGACGTTGGTCAGCCCGCCGCGCTCGACGAGCTCCCGGATCGACGCCGGGTTGAACACGAGGTTCTGCGGGTGCAGCTCGAGTGCGACCTTGACGCCGTGCTCCCGGGCCAGGGCGTCGATCTCCTGCCAGAACGGCACCGCGACGCTCCACTGGTGTTCGAGGACGTCGAGCGCAGCCGAGTTCCAGGCGTTCACGATCCAGTTCGGCCGCGTCCCGCCCGGCTCCCCCGCCGGCAGTCCGGACATCGTGACGACGCGGTCCTGCCCGAGGCGGGCCGCCAGGCGGATGCTGCGCCGGACGTCCTCGGCGTGCGCGGGACCGATCGCCGGGTCGGGGTGCAGCGGGTTGCCGTTGCAGTTGAGCCCGGCGATCTCGACGCCGGTCCCCGCGAACTGCGCGAGGAACGCGTCACGCGCCCCGTCGTCCTGCAGGATCGCGTCGATGTCGGGCACGTGCACCGGGGGCAGGAACCCGCCGGTGTTCAGCTCGATGCCGGTGAGGCCGTTGGCCGCGATGACCCGGAGTGCGTCGGCGAGGGGCCGGTCGTGCAGGATCGCGTTGTAGAGACCGAGCTTCATGCGCGGACACCACCCTCCGTGGTCGGGACGACGGCGTCGGCAACGTCGACGGACGTGCCCCCAGCTGCGGCGGACCGTGCCACCGCGTCGAGGACCTCCATGTTGTGCACGCCGTCGTCGAACGTGGCGTTCGCGGGCAGGGCGTCGGGCACGGCGCCGGACAGCCCGGCGATCTCGTCGAGGAACGCCCGCGCCTGGTACTCGAACATCTGGTTCTGCCCCCAGCCGACGCCCGGGGCGTCCATCGCCATACCGCCCGCGACGTACGGGTGGTCGGGGCCGAGCACGACCTGTCGGTACCCACCCAGACGCGAGCCGTCGGACCGCAGCGCGAGGCCGATCTCGGAGGCGCGCTCCTGGTCCCAGCGGGCGGCGCCGCGCTCGCAGAACACCTCGATGACGAGGCCGTTCGGGTGCCCGGCCGCGACGCGGGAGGCCTCGAGCGACCCGACGACCGTGCCGTCGCCGAAGCGTGCACTGAACGTGGCGTAGTCGTCGTTGCCGACGGCCGCGGTCTCTCCGGTGAGCGGGACGGCCTGCCCCCGCAGGGCGTGTCCGGCGGCCACGGGTCGCTCGGTGATCGACGTGGTGAACGTCCCACCGCTGACGCTCCGGACCGGGCCGGCCAGGAACTCGGCGACGTAGGACAGGTGCGAGCCGACGTCGGCGAGCGCGCCGGACCCCGGCGCCCCGGCGAAGCGCCACGAGAACGGGACGTCGGGCGAGGCGCCGTAGTCGGTCCAGTACCGGCCGGAGACGTGCAGGACCCGGCCGAGCGTGCCGTCCTCGACGAGCTCCCTGATGGCCGCGAGACCGGGAGCCCGGCGGTAGGTGAAGCCGATGCGGCCGAGCACCCCGCGCTGCTCGGCCTCGGCAGCGGCGGACGCCATCGCGCGTGCGTCGTCGAGCGAGTCGGACAGCGGCTTCTCGCACAGCACGTGCTTGCCGGCGGCGAGCAGGCCCTCGACGATCTCGCGGTGCAGGGTGTTCGCGACGACGACACTCACCACGTCGATGTCGTCCGCTGCCGCGATGGCCCGCCAGTCGGTGTCGTGCCGCTCGTAGCCGAAGCGCCGTGCGGCCTCGGCGGCGAGGGGCTCGTAGACGTCGCCGACCGAGACGAGCCGGACCGGCGGCAGCGTCGAGGTGAAGAGGGAGGGTGCGTTCCGCCACGCAGCCATGTGGGCCTTGCCCGCCATGCCCGCGCCGATGACGGCGACGCCGATGCTGTCGCTCATGTTCTCTCCTTCGAGAAGGTCGCTGGATCCTGATTCTGGAACGTTCCAGAACGTGTCGGTAGACTGTAGCCGCACCAGCCCATGTCCTGTCAAGCACCGTGCCGGAAAGGCTCAGCGTGACCCCTCGCCCGCCGACGATCATCGACGTCGCCGCACGCGCAGGCGTCTCGAAGTCCCTGGTGTCGATGGTGCTGCGCGACGATCCCGGGGTCTCCCCCGCCCGCCGCTCCGCGGTGCTCGCCGCCGTCGCGGAACTCGGCTACCGCCCGAACCGCGCCGCCGCCATCCTCGCCGGCACCCGGACCCGCACCATCGGGGTCATCGTCGACGACTTCCGGAACCCCTGGTACGTCCCGATGCTCGACGGCATCCGCGAGGCCCTCGCCCCGCACGGACTCCGCCTCACCCTCGCCGACACCCGCGCCAACGCCCACCTCGGCTCATCCCCGTTCGACGACCTGGTCTCCCTGCGGGTCGACGGCGTGGTGCTCGCCGCCGAGGGCTTCCCCGACGTCGTCGTCCCCGCCGACACCCCGGTCGTGGTCGCCGGCGCACGCGAGGACGTCCCCGGCGGACTCGACGTGGTCGCCTCCGACGAAGCCGCCGGCGGACGGTTGGCAGCGGATCACTTGATCAGCCTGGGTCACCGCCGCATCGCCCACGTCACCGGCTCGGGAGGCCCGGCTGCGCTCCGCCGCGACGCCACCGTCGCGCAGCTGGTCGCGTCCGGCATCGAGCCACTGGTCTACGGCTCCGGCCCGACCTCGGAGACGACCGGCTACGAGGGCATGCGGCTCGCCCTGCGGGAGCACCCCGACCTGACCGCGGTGTTCGCCGCGAACGACGTCATGGCGATGGGCGCGATCGCCGCCGTGCAGGAAGCCGGACTCCGCGTGCCGCAGGACGTCTCGGTGATCGGCAACGACGAGACCCCGCTCGCCGCCTCCCCCTTGCTGCGCCTGACGACGGTCGACCCGCACAACGACGAGGTCGGGCGCCTGGCGGCTGCGCGGTTGGTCGAGCGGATCGGCGCCGCAGCGGGGACGCCGACGGATCCCATCCGGACGCTCGTGCCGCCGACGCTGGTCGTGCGGTCGACGACGGGGCCGCCGCCCGCCTGAGCGGTGACCGCCACGGGGCCGACGCCGGCGGGGCGGAGGTGCGCCGGGCCTCCAGGCCGGGTGCGAGGTGACCCGAGGTCAGACGCGCGCACCCTCGAGCCGGTCGACGGACTCGGCCAGGTCGGCGAGTTCGGGGACCTCGTGCGCCTCGGCGAGGGCGCCCTCGAGCGCCTCGGCGTGGATCGGTGTCGCACGCTCGAGCAGGACCTGCCCGGCGTGCGTGAGCTCCGTGTAGAGCCCGCGACGATCGTCGGCGCACAGGACACGGGTCAGCAGGGCACGCTCCTCGAGCCGGTTCACCAGCCGGGTGGTCGCACTGGGGCTGAGGGCGGCCGCGCGGGCGAGCTGCTGCATGCGCATGTGGAAGCCGTCCTGGCGGCGCAGGGCATCGAGCACCGTGAACTCCACGACGGACAGGTCGACCTGCCGGAGGGCCCGCTCCAGGCGCGTCTCGATCAGGCCGTGCAGCGCCGCCAGGGTGCGCCAGCCGTGGGCACGGACGGCGGTGGAGGTGTCGTCGACGGACATCGGGGCTCCTTCGGTCATTGCGGACGACGACAGTTGCTTGCGCGGATACCCCGCGTATGCAACTATCGATATCCCGCGTCTGCAACAACCAGCGTACGCGGCACAGGTGCACAACGGAAGGACATCCATGCCCGCGGGACTCATCGCCCTCGCACTCGGCGGATTCGGCATCGGCCTGACCGAGTTCGTCATCACCGGCCTGCTGCCCGAGGTGGCGGCCGACTACGGCGTCACCGAGACCACCGCCGGCTGGCTCGTCACCGGGTACGCCCTGGCGGTCATCGTCGGGGCCCTCGGGCTCACCGCCGCGACCACCCGACCCCCCCGCAAGCCCGTCCTGCTCGGGCTGCTCGTGCTGTTCATCGTCGGCAACACCCTGTCCGCGATCGCCCCGACCTACGGCGTGATGATGACCGGCCGTGTCATCGCCGCCCTGTGCCACGGCGCGTTCTTCGGCATCGGCTCGGTCGTCGCCGCGAACATGGTCGAGCGGTCCAAGCGCGCCTCGGCCGTCGCGCTCATGTTCACCGGGCTCACCGCGTCGAACGTGCTCGGCGTGCCGTTCGGCACCTTCCTCGGCCAGGCCGCCGGCTGGCGTGCGACGTTCTGGGCGATCGCGGCCATCGGCGTCGTCGCCCTGATCGGCGTGCTCGTCCTCGTCCCCGCGGTCCGCTCCACCGAGGTTCCGTCCCTCGCCCGCGAGCTCGGCGCCTTCCGGTCCGGGCAGGTCTGGCTGTCACTCGGCATGACCGTGCTCGGCTACGGCGGGATGTTCGGCGCCTTCACCTACATCGCGTACACGCTGACCTCGGTGTCCGGGTTCCCGCCGTCGGCGGTGCCGTGGCTGCTCATCGTGTTCGGCATCGGGCTGTTCGTCGGCAACTTCGCCGGCGGCAAGCTCGCGGCCCGCTCGATCGACCGCACGCTGCTCGTGGTGCTCGTCGTGCTGACCGTGGTGCTCGCGGTGTTCGCCCTCGTCGCGACCTCGCCGGTGCTCACCGTGATCGCCCTCGTGTTGATGGGGGCGTTCGGGTTCGCGACCGTCCCGGCCCTGCAGACGCGGGTGATGCAGTACGCCGACCACGCACCGACCCTGGCGAGCGGGGCGAACATCGCCGCGTTCAACCTCGGCAACGCACTCGGCGCTTGGATCGGTGGCCTGACCATCGCCGCCGGCCTCGGGTACACGTCGCCGATCTGGGCGGGGTCGGGGATCACCCTGGCGGCCGTGGTGCTGACGCTCGTGGCCATGGGCGCGGTGCGTCGGGGGCGCTCGGGCGTACGGACCACGACGACGGGGAGCATCGTGACCGTCTGACGCGGGCGCTTCGGGCGCTAGGAACGACGAAAGCCCGGTCCGATCGGACCGGGCTTCATCGTCGTGCGGGTAGTTAACGAGTCTGCGGAGAGGCCGATGTTCTCGCCGATCCGGCGCATCGACTGAGCGGCGGTTGGCACAGCTGGTCCGTGATGTTTGGCACAACTCGGGACCTGATGGTGTTGCTCGTCGATGCATCACCCCCGGAGAGGCAGGCACGCGTTCGTACGTGTATGTCTTGTCGTTGGCGTGTCTCGAAACGCCGGAGGTCGTATGGTTGTGCGAGGTCGACTGGTGTCGCACCGTCGGCTTTGAATGGCGCGGTTGCGCGGATCCGATGCCGCCGGGACGATCATTCGTGTCACATCGTGTGTCTCCGATGTCACAGGAGTGCCGTACCTTTGTCGCTGTGGAGCACTTCGATGTCGTGCAGGCGTTGGCGCGGACAGCGCTCGGTGGAGGTCGGGCTGCGGTGACGCGTCAGATCGAGCGCCTGGAGACGGCGCTTGCTGCTGACGGCAGCGCGAAGGAGGCCCGTTCGCTTCGCGGGATCCTTGACCGTGCGTCGCGGGTCCAAGCGGTCGAACCGTTGGACTTGGTACCGAGCGCAGCGTCGACGGGTGCTCCTTTGCCGCGCTTGTCGGCGAAGTCGTCGCTCCCGGTCGACCGGGAGACCAGCGCCCCGCTGTGCGAGGTGGTGTTCCCGGACGCCGGTTCAGTGCAGCCGGTGCTGCCGGAGCGGGCTGAAGCTGCGTTCGAGAGCCTTGTTAGGGAGTGGAGCCACGAGGAAGCTCTGCGAAAGGCCGGCCTGTCTGTGAGCCGGTCACTGCTGCTCTACGGACCCCCGGGAACGGGTAAGACCACGCTCGCACTGAACCTCGCGTCGCGGATGGGCCGGCCTGCGGTGGTAGCGCGACTTGACGGGCTGATCTCGTCGTTCCTTGGTAACACGGCCCGTAACTTGGGAGCGCTGTTCGACTTCTGTAACCGGTATGACACCGTTCTCGTTCTCGACGAGTTCGATGCTGTTGCGAAGATCCGTGACGACCCAAATGAGGTCGGCGAGATCAAGCGCGTGGTCAACGCGTTGCTGCAGAACCTCGACAAGCGTGCCGATGTCGGGCTCACCATCGCGATCACGAATCATGATCAGCTGCTTGACGCCGCGATTTGGCGACGATTCGAGCATCAGATTCGGTTGGGTCTGCCGGATGCGGACGTTCGACGGCTGATTGCTGACGTCTACCTGAAGCACCTTGGGTCTCCAGCTTCCCTGGCAAAGGCCGTGGTCTGGGCAACGGAGGGTCGGTCGGGTGCGGATGTTCGGTCGCTGGCGCTCGCGTTGACGAAGGTTTGGGTTCTTTCGGGTCGGACTGTCTCGCAGGCAGGGCTGTTGCGGGCCGCTTCCTATAACGGCGCGCACCTCAGCGGTGATGCTGACCGTGCCCTGAGCGGCTCCGACGCAGATCTGGCGAAGGTGCTGGCGGATACGGCCGGGATGACGGGAGGCGAGATCGGTCAGCTTTTTGATCGCGATCGCCGAACCGTTGCGAGGTGGGTGCAAGGATAGGCATCACGCTTGGCGAAGGGGGAAGGCGTGGCAGATGCGCCGGTTCAGTTGGTACTCAATTCTGCGCAGTTCCGCGCGGACCGGGATGGTGTCGGAGGCGGAGAAGGCCACGATTTCTATGCCGGTCGTGACGCGGTCTTCGTGATGCATCGGGACAGCCTCGTAGCCGCGCTGACCGAGGTCCTGACATCGCACGCCGACGCACCGTTGATCCACGTGCGGGTGATGATGCGGGGCGACGCGTTGGCGAAGTCGCATAGGCCGTTCACGTCGCTGTTTCGGACGCGTCTAGCTACGCACGTTGGAACGCAGCGTTTTGGGGAGCTGATTTTTGCGACCTCCGCCGCGCTGCTCTCTGAAGTTCGGGATCTCGTTGCGTCGGCTGAGGAAACGGTCCAGACCGAATTAGGTCCGTCTGGGGAGGATCAGCCGGCGCCGACGACCGTGCGTTGCGAGGTTGGCGCGATTCAGTCCATCTCGGTGTGGTCAGCGGAGTTGGCTCGGCGGTTCACGTTGGACGATGCCGAAGAGTGGCTGGCGCAGGCGATATTGCCTGGGCTTCGCGTGTCGACCTTTGCGCTGCCCGAAGCTTCGTCGATCAACGAATCGCTCCAGGAGGCGCGTCGAGTCTCGATCGCGGCTCACACTGCTTTGGACGCTTTCGTGTCCGCTACTGACCTGGTGTCGTTCGCGACGCCATTCGATGCTCAGCCCGCGTTGCAGGCGCGCTTCATCCTCCCAGAGCTTGCCGGCGATGACGCGAGCGCGCTCCCACGAGCTGATCGCTTTCAGCCAGAGCAACGTGACGAGACACGCGACGCGATCGTCGCGCAGCTACGGCGGGTGATTGCTGCGTTGGAATCCAGCGCAGTTGTGCGCGAGATCTCGCTCGACGACGACCTGGACACACTCCCGCCGGAGGCGGAGGCGCTTGAGGAAGAGCAGCCGTCGGCGCCGCCGACCGGCGGACGACGCGGGGTGGTCGGCGTGATCGACGGAGGCGTTGCCGGGTTCGCAAAGGGGGCCGTTGTCGGCCAGAGCGGTGTGGTGGCAGACGAGGACAAAATTGGAAGCGAACTCTCGCATGGAAGCGGCATCGCGTTCCTGATCGCCTGGGGTCATTGGTTCAACGACTATCTCGCGGAGCACGACGCTTGCGACGTCTACGATCTTGACCTCTTCCCCGCGTGGCACCGGACACCTCTGTACTACTCGTCCTTGGAGGACCTCCTCGATCAGGTCAGAGCCTCGGTTCGGCAGGCCCGGGACGAAGCAGGCGTTCGCGTTTTCAACCTGTCCTATCGGTTCCGGACTCCGCAGGGAAGCCGCGGTTATAGCCACGCGGCTGAGGCCCTTGACCGCATCGCACTGGACGAGGACGTCCTGTTCGTTATCTCCGCGGGCAATCTCTCCGAGGAGGAGCAACGAGATCCTTGGCCTCGCCGGGGTGATGAAGTGCCGCTGTATATGGCTGGTGATCGTTCGGAGGGCGGTGTCCGCTCTCCTGCGGAGAGCTTGGCAAATCTTGCGATCGCGGCACTGAATCCGCCGGGTCTGTTCGAAGCTGTCGATGGCGCGCCCACGCAGTACACGCCCCGGGGCGCTCCAACCCCCTCCGCCAACAAACCTGACCTCGCGGAGGTCGGAGGAGCCGCCCCCTCGAAGCTCGAACCATCGGGCCTTTCAGTCCTCAACGCGACGGGCAACCGTGTCTCCGTACATGGAACAAGTTACGCAGCGCCGTTGGCAGCGAGGAAAGCCGCCGGCCTCGACGCGGCGATTCAGGGCCCTGTGAGTCGGGAGACGCTGATCGCGCTCATGACGCACTTCAGTACGTTGCCGTCAGTCTTCACAGCGCACGCTTGGAAGGACGCGAACCCTTACAGCCGGACACTTGTCGGATATGGCACGCCCGCGAACGTGGACCAAATGTTGGAGGGGGTAGCGTCCGAGATGACGTTCGTGATCCACGACACACTCCTCCCCGGTAAGCGCATCCACTTCCCCGTCACCTGGCCGGCGTCGCTGACGACGGCCGACGGAAAGAGCCGGGGGGAGATTCGTCTCACACTCGTGCATAGGCCGCTCCTCGATCCCCGCCACGGCGACGAGCGGGTTCGCGTCAATGTCGAAGCAGCGTTCCAACAGTCAAACGGCGACGGGTTCCGAGGGCAGCCAAAAGAGACGCATGTCCTCTTCACTGGCATTGAACACGCCAACGAGCGTAAGCGCGTTCAAGCGCTCGGGAAGTGGTGGCCTGTAAAGACGTATGCTACCGCGATGCCAAAAGGGCGCGGGTCGTCTCCAGACTGGCGCGTCGACATCGGCTACCAAATGCGCAACGCCACCGATCTCCCAGAGGAAGGCGTCCCATTCTCGCTCGTTCTTACGATCGCCGATCCCGCTGGCGGCGAGAACGTCTTCAATGAGATACGAGCTGGCCTCATCAGCTCCGGCGTCCAGCTTCAAGAGATTCGTACGGCAGTTCGAATCGAAGCCACCGCCTGAAATCCCCCTCGGGAAGTGAGCACTTGATTTCTGGGCGGTTGGAACGCAGCAGATTGAAGTCGGAGACGAAACCTTTGGCAGGCTTCACCATAGATTGACTGCCCAAGGCCCTGCTATTGGCAGGACAGTTCAAGTCCCCAAAGTAACGAGCGTGCTGAATGCTCCGTAGTAGGCAATGACCTTTCCTGTGCCGTCAAGGTCTTTCCAGCCTTGCGCTTGCTGGTCGTGTGCGGCAAGTCGGAGACCTCCACCGATGAATAAGATGAGCAGGTTGATGGCGCGGAAGGCCTCCAATGGCAAGATCCTGAACAGCGCCAAACTCAACAGCAAAATGATCACAACAGCACTGGCGATATACAACACTTTCGCGCGCACACTCGTGCGCTTGTTTCGCTGAAAATGTTCTCGACTCCAAGGGCCCTTTGGGGTGGGCGGAGGTTCGTCGGCGGGCTCGCGTTTGCAGGATTCAGACTCCGCCGAGGCTGCAGCGGGCTCCGACTCAGTTCGCAAAGTCGTCTGCGGCTGGTCCAAAGCTGGCGCGTCCGCTTCCTGTGGCGCTGGCCCACTTATCTCGGGCGCATCATGAACGGAACTGTCAGCGCGCGAACCGGGATCATCAGACGCGTGTGCCTCCGGGGGCGACCCGATTGGCTCACCAGAGGCGGCGTTTGAAAGCATGCTGCTGACCTTTCTTCGAAGCGGAGATGGGTCCACTGTGCCCTACTCGCAGGCACTGCCGAGCCGTGCCCCCACGCCAACATAGAGAGCGTTCTGCAAGTTTGTCGATCCCCCAGTAGACTCAGGCTGGCTGACGATCACTTTCGAGGTCGATGGCTTCGTATCCGACGCAGCCGCGTTCGCGTGCACACCTTCGCGCTTCAACTCGCCGGTAGTCTCACGGCTCATGACAAGGACGACAGCTTCCGTCGCCCCGAAGCCACTCTGGCCCAGTGGAATCACCGCAGGAGGCGTCGGACATGCGCACGCCCTCCTCAGACACGGATATCGCCTTCGTGATGGGTGCATCGAACGCTCCGGGAGATGTACGCCTGCCTGAGCCGCGGGTGGTGAATCGGACCGTTCTGCGCAACCAACCAACAAGCCTGAGGTAGGAGAGATGCTTGGCGAGCAGTCGGTGCAATCGTGCCGTGGTGCGGAACGAGGATCGTCATGTAGCGTGCCCTCAGTCTGGGGTGCTGAAGTGTCCGTCGGAGGCCGAACCCCTTCACATCCCCCATTGCAAGGAGTCGACCGCTACCGCTCGAAAGTACGAGACTCAGCTCGTTGTTCAACCCCTGCAGGCGACCGAACAGGTCTTTTATCGGTTCGGACACGGTTGTCTTTCCGCTGGTCTCAACCCGTGCACCGGTGCCGTAGGAGTCCCCTAGCTTACTGGCGTCCTCGAACTCGCCGCCGTCGTCACTGTTGTCGCCGTCGTCATCGAACGCGTCTTCGGACTCATCGAATGGTCCGGCGAGGTCGTTCTGAGCCCGCTCCCACGGATCGAAGGCGTCGCGTTCGCTGACGTCGAGATCGATGTCGGCGCCCCAGGATCCTCCGTAGGCTTTCTCGAACGCATCGTTGAGCCAGTCGTTCTCCGGACGGTTCGCCAATTCGCGAGCACGTCGAATGAGGGCTGTTGCTCGCCGCCCCCAGCCGACGGGTAACAGGGCTGGCGGCCAGAGCACATTCCAATCCTGTCCTGCCGCGTGAAAAGACTGCCCGGCGTGCTTCGGGCAGCGCTGCAGCCGGACCCCTCGTGCCGCCCAAGCGTCAATTACCTCCGCCGTGCTGCCCGCCGGGTACGCGGGCATATGCGTCGCTAGAGCTTGTAGCAAAGCGGGCACCCAGCGGGCCGTCGCGGGCAGATCCGGGTAAATGAAGTCGAGAGTCCCACGAATGACCGCTGCCTGCGGCAGCAATGCTGGCAGCGCCGCGAGACCCTTCCAGTGATCGGCGTCGAAGTGCGACACCGCAAGGCTTTGCAGTCGCGATATACGCGGCAGGATCGACTTTGCGAGCCGATGAGCCGACAGAGCGCCGGAGACGTCGTAGAGACTGCCGCAGTCGATGACCATCATCGAAGAAGTGCGCAAACTGTCGACCACACTGCAGGCACCGTCACCGACGTCAACAACATCCATACGAGTCATCAACTGTTCCAATTCTCCCCGTAGGGGCGATTGCAGCGGCCGGTTCCGCTGCTCGCCGCAGTGCGTCGGCCGGACAAGCGTGTCACGAGACATGCTCGGCTTGGCTCATCGACGACATCATGGCACGAGACGCTCCAGCAGAACGGGACGCCTGGTACCAAGCCACGATGGAAGCGTCGGCTCGCCGAGCTGTCGAGAGCCTCCTGTCCAGGTGGGGAGCTTCCACCGAGCGCCGGTTGCAAGCAACTTGCCGTCCTCTGAGCATCCTTCCGCAGCTCAGCGGCAGCATCGACACGACCAATGCGGTTGGCCACGGATCCCGTACCTACCTACACGGGCAGACAATCTCGGTTATGACGAAACGGGGCCTCCTCTGCTTGGGCCATACATCCGCGAGGTGTCGTGTGGCTCATGGTCCGTGGTCTACTTACCAGGAGGCTTCATTTCGAGCGGAGACGTAGTGATCGACGGCATGTCCGAGTACGAGCGGCGCGCGTGGGACAAGCTCGTCGATTATGAGCGTGTGCGCCGACGCGGTTTGCGCGCACGCGCTTCGCCCAAGGCCGCAGAGATGGCGTCTTCTACCGGCGAGTTCGTCAAGCACATCCCCGGTGTGAGCCGCGTCGACGTGGTTTTGGAAGAGCACATCAAGGCCCCGCTCGGCGGCGCCGCGACCGCCGCGTTCGCGCCGGCAGTGTCGACCTTGTCGTATGAACGCAGAGTCCGTCGCCTGCACGCGAAGCACCCGGACGTTGTCGAAGCATCCCTATTTGAAGCGCTTGACCTTCGGGTGCTCGACAAAGGGCGGCCGAGGCAGATCCCGCCAATCGCGGGCACGGTGGAATCCGCTGGCGCCTCCCTCGTCATCACGGGGCTAGAGGTTTTGACGACAGTGACCGGGGGCGCGTCAGCGGCCGCGATTGGCCTTGCGATTGCGAGCGATATAGCGTCGTCTCTGGCACTTCTTGGCCGGGCTATCGCGGAAGTCGCTGTGCACTACGGTTATGACCCCGCCGAGCCCGAAGAGGAGGTTTTCCTCCTCGGCGCGCTGTCGTACAGCACCGCCACAAGTCTTCAGGCCAAGACTGCTTCGCTGGCGGGGCTCGCTCGTCTCAGTCAGCAGATGATGCGAAGAGCGACGTGGAAGGACCTTGAGAAAGAAGTCCTCGTCAAGATCGTGCAAGCAGTGTTCGAGAAGGTTGGGGTGAACCTGACGCATAAGCGGCTCGCGCAACTCGTACCGGTGCTCGGCGGTCTGTTCTCGGCCGCGTTGAGCTACGAAATGTTGGACCGTGCGCTGAAGGACGCCACCCGCGTCTACCGGGTGCGTTACCTCGCTGAGAAGCACGGCGTTTCGTTTCAGTCGTGGGTGGACGACGTTGAGCGGGGCGGCGAGGAGGGTGCGGCTTGGACCGGGGCCCACGAGGGCGAGGACGAGGACGAGCTTGCCGTCGATGTTGCGGAGATCGCCGAGGAGGCAATCGAAGCGGCCGACGATCCGGAGCATTCGGAGGACCGTCCGCAGTAGTCCGTCCCTCAGTGAGGAGTGCTCCGAGGCGGTCAGCGGGTGAGCGGGGGCATGCTGGTTACCGTAGCAATCTCCTGTCGGGCCCGATCGTGGCGATTCCGGGGGCCTGGAATAACTCTGGGGCGAAGAAGGGAACGTCAAAGGGCAGCTGCGACGGTGCCGGCCGTCGTGCGGAGCCGTTGCCGCGGAGGCCGCCTGGGATGATCTTCTCAACGCAGAGGCTTGGTGGCCGACGGCGCACCTTCCGCAGAGGGGCGAAGACGCGGTCTGTGCGCCGCTACACCGCGTCCTCGGCGTCGGGCTACGGTGAGCGTTGTGCTGAGTGACTTCCGCGTTTGCCATTACACGAGTGCTGACGGGCTTCTGTCGATCCTGCGTAGCGGGACCCTTTGGGCGACCTCTGCCACGTTCATGAATGATTCCGAGGAGATGCAGACCGGGGCGACCGCTTTCGCCGGGCTGCTGGAGTCACGCAGGGAAGATTTGACTGAGGACGAGATCGAGCACATCGAAGCGAGCGGCCTTGTCACGGGCACGGGCGCGTTCGGCAACTTCCTCCTGTCGGCTGCTACGGACCCGGACAAGCTCACCTTGTGGCGCAACTACGGCGTATCCGAGGTTGCGTACTCGGTGGAACTCGATCCAGCAACGCGACTCGTTCCGCTCGCGCAGGTGTCCGGTGATGCTCATCCGTCACCCCCGGCTGGTTACTTTGACCGCGAATACCAGACCGACCCAGAAACCGGTGACCGCTTGTCGGAGGATCCGCATCCCGACACTCTCGCCTGCATGGGCGGCGGATGGCGGAAGGTCACCTACGTCACCGGCCCGGAGGATCCGACGATCGCGGACCACTTCGAGCGTGACTTGGAGCAGTACCGTGCACGACAAGGCCAGCCGGGCTTCTGGATCCCCCGCTATATGCTCACCAACTCGGCGTTGGACTTCATCAAGGACGCTGGCTTCGCCGACGAAAGCGAGGTGCGATCCGTGCATTGGGTGAACCCGTGGTGGAAGTTCGTGCGGTACCGTGCGGGTCGCTTCGGTGTTACCCCGTACATCGAGTTGACGACGATGGACGAATCAGAGGACTTCGCAACCTCGGCGGGGAAGCTTCCAATCAAGTCCGTCACTGTTGGCCCCAACGCGCCAACAGGCGCCAAGCAGGCAGCCCGGGCACTTCTGCAGAGCTACGGCTACGACGCTCCCGTTCAGCGGAGCAAGACGCCATACCGCTGAGGTCTTAAGCGCTCCCATGTCGCTGTCCACGCGCTCCGTCCGACGCTGCCGTGCCAGCGTTCGGACGCTGCTCGAATGCGGGTGGTTTGGTTCGCAATCGGGCGGATGACGCCAGCGGCACCTGGGTCGCACCCGACGCGCCGAGCGCATCACACCGGTTCTCCCGATGGGCTCGTTGGCGCCACAGGAACTCGCTGCTGCTGCAGTTTGCACCTGTTCTGGTACGCCGAAAGTTGCGGTCTCGACGGCCACCTGCTGCGCGTGGTCATGGTCCGCGAGGGTGACGCGAGAAGGCGTTGCCCGTGCACCAGGTGGAGCCGACGGCGGCTGTCCGCTCGGTCCGCTGTTCGTGCGGCCGCTAGATGGACGGGGCAGGGCGGGGGTGAAGGCTGGCGCGAATCGCGAGCGTCCTACGACTGTGAGCCCGCGTCTGGACGGCAACGTCACCGATTGATCGCGCTCAGTCGCCGAGACGGTAATCACCGTCGGCAAGCCACGTTCCAGTGGTTTCGTTTCGACGCGAGGCGCACCCGGAGGGAACGTGCGTACGGGGTGAGTTGGTGAGGCAGTTCAACAGCGACGGTGACGGCGGTGTTGAGCAGTGGCTCGATCGTGACCGCGATCTGAAGAGCTGTTCCAGCAGCGGGGTCGTTCGTCTCCCGGAGGAGAACCGTGGCTTTGGCCGGGTACTGCGTGCGCTTCACTCGGCAATTGTTTGACCCGTTGCGTGAGAGACGTGTTCACCGAGCGGCGCGCAGCCCGGAGCGCGATGTCGAATCATCTCCCGCTGTGTGAACAGCGGGCGCAAGCGGCACCGCTCACGGCGTCACGTTTCGCGGGCCGCGGCCGCACCGAAGCTGCGCGTTTGATGCTGTGGCCAGCGGCCGCTTCAGCGGCCTCCTGGCTGTAGCTCAGCGCTGGCAGCAGCTGCTACTTCTTTTCTGCGTAGAACGCGTCCTTCACGCTCTGTGCGATGCGGCCGCGCTGCGACACATCGTGTCCGTTTGCGCTCGCCCATTCGCGGATCGCCGCGAGGTCTTCCTTCTGAGCGGACTGAGTGCGGGTGCTCCGCGTCCCGGAACCGGCGTTTCGTCCGCTGACTCGCCGAGCCGCCGCAACGTAGTCGCTGAGCGCTTCGCGGAGCGTGTAGGTGTTGCTCTCGGACAGGTCGATTTCGTAGTGAGCGCCGTCGAACGCGAAATTGACGGTGCCGCCGTTACCGTCCTCGATGGTCGATCCGTCAAGATCATCGATGAGGGTCGTCGTGACCTTCTGCGCCATTTGCTGCTCCAAGTTCATGGGAGGGGATGGTCAATGCGTCGCACTGATTCCCCCGAATTAGCAGACCTGCCTGCGCGGATCTCTTCGGCGACAAGCAAATGAACAGCGTCGGCGCTCCGCCAGATCCCCGGCAAGCAACAGAGCGGAGTTCTTGAAGCGCTGACGATGTCAGAGTTCCGCGGCGGTGATGGCGCTGAAGAGAGTCGTGGCGTGCGGAAGGTAGTCCGTGGATAGCGACGCGCCCCGAAGGAGTGTTGCGGCGGTCAGAACTTTCTTCGCGGGGTCACCACCTCCGTAGATCCACGCCACCGCTCGAGCACGTTGCAGCATTCCCTCCAGCCGCTGCGGGTCCGGGTTCGCCGCCCAACTCATGACAAGGACCACAGCGATGTGGACGATGGGTGAGGTGTTTCCCGCGATGGTGACGGTCGCGAGTCCTTCGCTGGCGCACAACTCCCACCGTGCGAGCGCTTCGGGTTCGTGGTGAGCAGCTGCGCCGGTGAGAGCGTGTTGAAGCCACTGGAATGGTTTCTTCGTGGCGAGCCACCATGCTGGGCGAGATATCGATGGCGCCGCAGTCGTACCGGACCAGGCTTCGGCCTCGCCAAGCTCGTTGAACTCCTCCCTGCTGAGGGTGATGCCGGTGGCACCGAGGCTGATCAGAGCGAGGCGGTTGTCGCGGTCAAGTTGGTGGTGATCGGTCGTGGTTGGGAGGTGTTGCGCTTCGGCTGCGGCTTTGAGGACGGCGTCAGTACCGAATGCGGCGATGCCGAGTTGGCGCGCTATGGCCCGTTGGCCCGCGTCATCGGACCATAGCGGTGCGTTGCGCTGAGCAGCGAGCAGCAGCGCATCCGACCAGGGGGCAGGGTCGTCGGTGGGGAGCTTGAGGGTCGCGGTGAGTTCTTGGGAGTCAACGTCGAGCGCGTGCACCATTCCGGCGTAGAGACTCGCATCAGAACGGCATTTGACCCGCTGCGCCTCCGTATTGTCGATCCGAACCATCCCGCCAGTTCGGTGGTCGTACGCAAGGACGCCGTCATTATGAGCGTCGAGCCGGCGGTTGTTGGCGGAAGCGAACAGATCGTGGACTACGGACGGGGTTACGAGCGCCGATGAGAACAAGCTGCGCAGTTCTGCCCACCGCTCAAGTCGGTGGCCGATGATCAGCGCCGAGGCGTCGACGACGACGGCTTCGTCGAGCGCATCTCGGGCAACTGTGACTTCGGTTTGGTGGGTGTCGTCGTCGCCGGCACCGACCGGGTACCCCGGTAGTGGTGTTCGGTCGTAGTAGGCGCTGTAGGGCTCGCGTTCGGCGTCGGCGACGATCCCGATGGGGGCTCCGCGTCGGAGCGTCCGTTGCACAAGGCGCCGACGTTCCTGATCTTGCTGCGCTTGCTCCGTGGCCGCAGCAAGTTCTTCAGACAGGTTCGGGACCGGTCGAAGCGGTGCTCCTTCAGTTGACGTTGCATGCTGCGTGACCAGCGCTATGAAACGGTCTCGCCACGAGGAAGCTGTGCCAGGTTCGACTTCGTCCCAACCTGCGTCGCTGAGGTCGACGCGAGTGACCACATTGGATGTGAGCGTCCCAGCGATCTGCTGGTCGGAGTGCGCTTCGGCGGCGCGGATTGCGGTGCGCGCGTCTGCGGGTTGCCACTCGGATGCCATACGTGCGGACAGCCAGAGTTCAGCCTGGTAGTCCGTGGCGGGCTCAAGGTGTTCTTCATCGATGAGTTGGGCTGCTCGGTCGTATCGGTAGAGGCGCAGCCGGACGAGGACGAGATTCCATGCGTCCTCTACCGCGAGGACCGGCTGTTCAGCTCGCGAATCGAGATAGTGAGCTTCGGCGGCGCCCCACTGTCCCTTGGTGGCGGCGCGTTGGGCGAGCGCGCGGTGCAACGTCGGACGTACCTCGGGAACGACGCGTCCGGTCTGCAACGCGCCCGAAGCCACGGTCGCGGCGTCATCGATACGGCCGAGGTGGAGGAGCGCTTTCACTTCGAGGTCGACCAGCTCGACTGTGTCGAACTGCACCGCCGCGGCTCGTGCCACCGAACACAGCTCAGCCAGCTTGCCTTCGCGCTGGTAGAGGATCACGAGGTTGGAGGCTGCTTCCAGTCGCTCACGGGCGAGTCTTCGAAGGTGCGCTCGACCGCCGGGCTTCCCTGCTACCGCGTCGGCGTCAGCGCCCACGATCTCGACGAGGGTGGCTTCTATCTGGCCGGCCTCGACGAATGGTTGCAGCGCGAGAGTGTGATTTTGTCCGGCCCAGGCCAGCTCTTGAACAATGTCGAACGCCTGAGCGATTTCACCGCCGCGGACAGCAGCTTCGAGCTGTTCCACCCAGTACGCCACGTACTGATCACTTCCGTGTGGGGCAGGTTCGAACGTGACCTCGATACGTCGAGCGGCGTCACGATCGTCGACTGCGCCGACGATCGCTGGCCGAAGATCACGCCGGCCCAAGTTGGTCGCCGCCGCCATCGCCATCTGCGCGACCTCTGGCCGGCTGGCTTCTTCAGGGTGCGCTTGTCCGACCGGGGGAAGGCAGCACAGACGGAGAACCGCGTCGTTGCGTCCGTTCAGCCCGTACAGGCGCGCGAGGAGGTCGAGGTAGCCGGCGGTGCTGCCACGCCACGACCGCCGTTGATCGACCGCTGCCTGCAACGCGTCGATCGCCTGCGCCACGTCGGAGCGTTCGGCGTGCACTGTTCGGGAGCGGGCAAGGAGGAATTGTGCCAGCATCCGCATCGTGGGGCTGCTGAACGGTGCTCGGCGGAGCGCGTCGTTCGCGTATCGCACTGCGTCGTTGACGTTGCCACCGCGGTAGGCGAACTCTGCGCGCATCGCGAGAATGTGGATGTTCTCCAGCGCCTCGGGAGTGGTGAGATCAACGGCGTCGAAGGCTCGTTCCCCGTGTTCAGGATCCTCAGCCCACAGGCGGAGAATCCGAGCCCACACCCCATCGGCGGCGGCGCTGAGACGGTCGAGGATACGGACTACTTCCTTCGGACTGTTGTCCATCTCGATGGTTGCCAGCCGAATATTGGCGCGGTCCGCGGCTCCCTGATCGCTGCCCGTCCCGATCCGTTCGAGCGCGCGACGAGCGTCGTCCCACAGGCCGTGCTCTTCTGCGTAGCCGGCGATCGCTGCCCACAGTGGGGCGGCGTGAGCGGTGAGCCAGTGTGGCGGCTGATCGGCGAGGGACCGGCAGATCGCTGCCGGGTTGTCGGTTGTGGACAGCAGCCTGGTGAGTCGTTCTGCACTGCGCCGATCGTATTGCTCCGCGTCGCGGAGACGGTGAGCGGCCACCGGCGGGAGCTTCGTGAGGTCGTCGGTGAAGGTTCTGTACTCGGCGCTCCAGCGCGCGAGTTCCTGGAGACGCTTCCAGGTTGCCTCGTGTCGAAAGGAGTGTGTCTCGGGGACGTCGATCGCGAAGCCCTTCCCGGTGGGGCGCAACGCGGCGGGAGTGACTTCTTGCCAGAATGCTTCATCCCGATCGAGGTCAACGAGCACCAGGATCACCGGCAGGGTTCCCTGCGTCCAATAGGTGGCGTGACGTTGTGAGGGCCGATACCGCCATCCGCTAGCGGTTCGTTCGCTGAAGTAGGCCTTACCCGTCTTCACTTGAACGGCGATGAGCTGCCCTTCGCCGATGCCGTCGGTGCCGATCTCGATCTGCCCGTCGATGCCTTGGTCGATTGCGCTTGTCTCTCGGAAGATCCATCCGCGCTTCATGACCTCTTGCGCAAGCAGATTGACGCCGCGCTGCGCGAGAAGATCTGTTGCCTGCGTCATCGTTGCCCTTCAGCCGGGAAGGTGCAGAGCACCTGATCGGATGCGGGCAGCCTAACGTCGACCGCAGACGCGCCCGGTCGCCGCCGCCGACGTGCACCGCGACGACCCGACGTTTGTGTGCCGGTTCATCGCCGATGACCTCCGTGCAGCCGGCCTGCTCGTCTCGGAGCGGCACGTTTGGCGACCGTGCTCGCAGCAGCGGCTCTGGTCACTGCACGCGAAGAAACGGGGCCTGACCCGGGCCGGACCACCAGTGCATGAGCTGGGACTGGGCGAAGTGCGCCGCCGCCCGACGGAGGATCTCGTTATCCTAATCGAGCAGCCGGATACGTTTCTGCGCTTCCCGCAGGTCGGCTTGCTCGACCGCTTTCGCCGACGGCGCCGCTGCAACATTGATGCCGTCGTCGCGGTCAGCGAGCCGCAACCAGCGGGCCAGGCAAGACTCGGACACGCCGAAGTCCTTCGCGACTTGCCGCACCGACGTCTCGCCCTTTCGGGCGACCGCGATCACATCTCGGCGGAACTCTTCCGGATACGCCTTCACCATGGCGCACGTCCTTCCAGCAGGAGCCAATGCTCCTACCTCTCAGGAGGTCAACCGAACCTGCAGCAGTCCCACACGATAGTGAATTAGCGTTTGCTGGTGACCCCGGATCGATTTACCCTCTTGCGCGAAGACCTCGGCCCCCGCACCCTTGCGTACCTGCTCGGCGCAGACTTGAGCGCCGTCGTCGCATGGGACAGTCAAATCGAACTGGATACGCTAGGTCCATCGCAGCTCGCGGTCCTCGAGCAGCTCAACCTCACTCGAGCTGTCCGCATCGAGTCATCCGGGAGCCACCCGCAGGCCACCTGGTCACAAGTACTCATCGATGGCGCAAACATTGACGACCGCGGGCTCGGCACAGTCTGGCGAATACTCGCCGGAGGCGCCGCCCACGGCTTCGATGTGACGGGTCTGTCCCTCGCAACCCTCCTGACACGGATCGCTGTCGACGCGTACCCGAGCTTGCTGCTCCACGACAGCTTCAGGTCCGACGGATTCGGTATGTCGATGGTGTCGCTGAGGACACATCCTCTCTTTGAGCGATTCCAAGCGGCGGCCATGGAGGACGAGGCACTCGGGCCTCTCTTCACGATCGGGCGCGAGGCAGGCAACGAACAGGACTTGTTGTACCGCAGCGTGGGGCAGGGGTTCACGTTCCAACCGTCCCTATTTGTCGACCAACTGGTGACAGCGGCCTGGATCGGAGCGCAGCTGCAGTCGCCGGTCCCGACTCCTGATGATCTCGCCGCCGAAGTCGAACTCCAGCTCGAGCGCGCACGCGAGGCGCTCGACGGCGCTGTTCAGATTCCAGTACGAATCGGCTTCACCGGCGTGCTGCTCCCTCGCGATGTCGAGAGAATCGATCTCGGCTGGGGCACCCTCCGACGCGTCGACGAACGCGATCGCTACTTCGCCGACATCGCTCGGATATCAGGCGGCACAAGCACCACCGACGAGGACGGCTATACAACCGCCATCGCCTATAGCGGCGACCTCGTCCTTGAGACGTCGGCGCCCTACACAGCGTCGATCACCCACCGTCCCGCAGACCAGCCCTGGATCCCGCCGCTGCTTCAGACGACTACCGCGATCGAAGAGGCCGCCGAGACACTCCGTCTCGCACTGCTGCTGAGCACCGGGAATCCTCAATCGTCGATCTACCCCACATGGCGCGCAGCCGTGGAGCCCTTCAGCTACGGCCGCATTGTCAACTGGGGCGATCCGGTAAACGCCGTGGGCCTGTTGCCCGCTCGACTGACAAGAGCAGAGGTCGATTCCTGGCGCCGGTGGGCGGTCGCCGTACATGATCACCGCCCTCACGTTGGCGTTGCCGTCCGACGGTTGCTGCAGGCAATCAACGAGCGTAAGCGCGCTGAGGACATCCTCGTTGACGCGGTCATCGTATGGGAGAGCTTGTTCGGCATCACGCCCGGCACGACGAAGGGTGTCACGGAGGCACTCGATCACCTGCTGCACCGACCGGGCCAGGATCAGGAGGCCAACAAACAGCACCTCCGGGATATCTACAACGCTCGGAGCCGCGTGGTGCACGGCGACAGTGAATTGGACGATTGGACCCTCCGACAGATGGCCTCCGACGCAGTCGCCATCTCCATCGCTGCACTGCAGCAATTGTTCGAATCACGGACGGATCTACTCAGTCTCCCAACCGCCAAACACCGCAACCGTGCTGTCCGGCAACCGAGATAACCGGGCGAGAAGCGAGGAGCCGTGACCTGACTGGTGTCTTGCTCCGGTTCTGTGTCTTAGCGCCGAAGGCCCACCAGTGTCGGAAGCTCTGAGGCAGCGCTCGCGCGATGGTGTCGCCGGTGCACGTCGTGGTCGAGGTGGCCGCACTCCGGCTGGGCGGATCTTGTGATCGGCAAAAAGTATCCCGCTCCGATCGAGGTCGTCGCCAACGACGTCGCCGAAGCAGCCCGCGGCACCCTCGTCATCGGCACCGCCTGACCCCGACACCGACTGCAGCGAAATCGACGAAACAAAGCGTGGCTGCTCACAGCGCCTACGCAGCGCCCCTCCCGCAGCGGTAGCTGAGCAGGTGCTTCAGCTCAGCCGGAAGCGGGGATCTAAAGAGCGTTCGTAAAGCACCGCGTCGGAAGCGATGTTCCGGACGTCTGTGAACCGATCCCAGGCCGCTGTGAGGACAGGGTTGCGCTCGAACTGTGAGATGTCACCGAGCGCACGCTCAAGCATCCAAGTCGCCCGCTCGTCTTCGAGTATCCCCAATAGGCGACTCCCGATCTCGCTCGCCGGGAGCCGTGTCAAAAGCTCCAGGCCGCGCAGCGAAACGACCATCGACGGTGTCTGCCCGCTTGTACCGTACGAGGGCAGCTGAGAGTTCGCGAGATAGAACTGTTCCGCCGTCACGACCAGCCCGACGATCGGTCGGTCAGTCGGGATGTGCGCGACGGCCGGGTTGCGGTCACGGATGAGCTGTGCCGTGAGGTCGAGTTGTTTCCGCGCCTTGACGATGTGCTGGCTGGCCACCGTCATCGCCTCACCAGCCAGGGCGCCAATGCTGGGACGCGCGGATTTGCACTCGATGACGACAACGGCGGTGGGAGTGACGAGCGTCCAGTCCGCGGTCCGCTTGCCCCCGTCCGGATGCCACACCGTATCGGGGAACGCCTGCGCATTCGGCACCTGTTGGAGGAGAGCGCCGGTGAGCGCCTCCACTCGACGTCCGAGGTCGATCGCAAACTGATTCTCCCATCGCCGCATACCGAGGTAGTAGAGCGACCGAGTTGACAGCGCCTGTGGAACCAATGGTGCGCTGGGCGCCAACGTTCCTCGAGGCCCGAGGTCCACAAGCGGTCGCGTGGTGAGCGGGTTGTACGACAGCCGTCCTGCGATGGGATGACGCTCCTGCGCACTGCGGAAGGCAGCCTGATGCTGCGAGGGGGTACCGGAGAGGTGGCGGATGGTGGCTTGCACATCCGCCCGCGCCTGAGGGCTGAGCGCCGCACGGAACTGCGGTTCGTCGACCAGCGACGCGTTGAAGCGCCCGTCGTCCTGCAATACGCCGACGTTGATGATGAACAGCGACATGAGGGCTCGTTCCAGCGGCAGTCCGAGCACTTCGTCCCAGGGCACGGGATCGAGGCCCGGTACTGCGATGTCGAAAAGCGCAAGCGAGCGCGCAAGCTCCTCGAACATCGATTCCGCGTACGGAAGCTGCTCGTGCATGATCGGGGTCAGCAGTGAGTCCAAAGACGTTTCGTTGTCGGTGTCGATGATGTCCCAGTACATCCGGGCAAGCGCCTCGACAGTCTCTTGGACCGGGGCCAAGCGCGATCGGTTCGGGCCGAGTACCGATTCCTTCGCGACAGCACTCAAGGTCCACGGCAGCCATCCATCGGGCTGCTCCCCGCGAACGCGCTTCGCCTCATACCGCGCCGATGCCCGAGCAACGTGCACGAGCAGTCGCCCACGGTCGTACTGGCCGACCGCGTGCTTGAACTTCAGGTAGTCGCTGATACCTGCCCCCTCTCCTGCAAACGCGACGCCGTCTCACGGGCATCGTTGCGGCCGCGAGCGTTTTCCACTAGTTTTACCAAACCCTACACAGTGAAGGGTTGGGTAAAACTTGGCGAATACGATCGCCGTCGATGTGCGGACGGCTCTTGACCGGATCCGGGAGGGTGCGGTCGCGGACGCCATCGAGGGACAGGCCCTCGAGTTCAAGACCGATGGTCGTTCCCTGGAGGCAGACCTGGAGAACCTGGCGGTCGCCGCCGCATGCTTCGCCAACGCCGACGGAGGTCTTCTCATCGTCGGCGTGGACGACAAGGTGTCCGGCGCGGATGCGTTCCTTGGAACGCGCTTGGACGCCGACAAGACGCGCCACCGCATTTGGGAGATCACCGAGCCACGACTCGTCCTGGATGCCGAGAACGTCGACTACGAAGGGGTGCAGGTCCTCGCGATCGAGGTGAAACGTGGCGTTGCAGTCCACTCCATGAAGAAGCACCTCCCGACCGAGCGGGTGGGCTCAAACTGCGTGCCGATGACCGCGGAACGGATCGCTTCGGTTGTCGCCGAGCGTCGAGGGGAGGACTGGTCGGCTGGCGACTCTGCAATCTCGGTGCTTGAAGCGGACGCGCTCGCAATCGCCACCGCACGGTCAATGCTCGAGCGGCACTCGAAGGACGCCCTTCGCCGGCTCGCGCGCGCTTCCGATGCAGACATCCTCCGGGGGCTCGGCGTGGTGACCAGTAGCCAGACGCTCACGAACGCGGGCGCGCTCCTCTTCACTGGCCAGCTGAACCGAGGCGAGGAGATCGCATACATCCATCGAAAAACACCCGCCGGTGCGCTCGTAGCCAACGAACAGCTGACCGCGCCGCTTCTCACAGCAGTTGCCCGCACGTTCGAGTTGATTGAGAGTCGCCTCGACAGCACAGCCGTGTCGATCGGTAAGGGACAGCAGGTGCATGTTTCCGACTTGCCCGAAGCCGCCGTCCGGGAGGCTGTCGCAAACGCAGTGATGCATCGGGAGTATCGACAAAACGGGCGCGTCACGATCGAACACACGCAGACTCAGCTGGCAGTTACCTCACCGGGCGCGTTCGTGAGCGGGGTCCGGCCCGACAATTTGCTCACGACGTCCTCGCGAACTCGGAATACGCAACTCGCGCAGGCACTACGAACGTTGAACCTGGCCGAAGCTGCTGGTACCGGCGTGGACAAGATGTACGCGGAAATGGTCCGTGTTGGTCATCAGCCGCCCACATTCTTACTGGAGGGCGATACGGTCCGTGTCTCTCTCGCTGGCGGTGCTCCGAATACCGCTATCACCCGTTTCGTAGCGACGCTGCCCCCGGAAGAAGCCGGGGATGCGGACACGATGCTCGTGCTCTTGCATCTGCTGACAAATCGCACCATCAACGCCGACACCGCCGCCCTGCTGTTCCAGAAGAGTTCTCCTGAAGAAGCGCAGGGGGTGCTAGATCGACTCGAGGGAGACCCGGTGATGCTCCTGGAACCGACGCGTGAGAGCGTCCGGCGCGCGCATCCCCGGTATCGTCTGCGAGAAGGGGCGCTCAGTGCGTTGGGGGCTGCAGTTACCTACCGGCGACGCACCACCGATCAGCTCGATCGGAAGGTTATTGAGCTGCTTCGCGAAGCCGGGACGGTGAACGCGAGGATGATCAAGGTCATGCTTGATTTGGACACTCGATCTACCTCTCGATTGATTACGGATCTGGTTGACCGGGAGCTTCTCGTCAAACAGGCGGGAGCCCAACGAGGTCCCGCCGTTACCTACCTGCCTGGCCCGTGCTTCCCAGCGAAGCAGCCATCGAGCCGTCGGAAGGCAGTTGACGACCCCAATCAGTTGGCGTTCGATCTCGGCGACACCATGTGAAAGTGGCGGTCGGAAGAGGGATCGCTCCGGCCCGCGCCGACTCGCCAGTCGGTGCGCTGAGAAGGAGGACGGGCTGCGTCGTCGAACTTGAACGCGACCGGATCGATCGGGAGGCCGTGCCCGCAGCCCGGTTCGCCTAAGCTGAGTCCGTGTCATGGGACAGGGATGAAGTTGATCGTGCGATGGCGAATGCCATCTTGGACGAGAAAGACCGGCGTGAGGCTGAAGATGAGAACGACAGGGTCGTCCTCATCCGCAATGACTTCGCAGGTGTCTGGGAACTACGATATGACGGCGCACCGGCTTGGAATCGGCAACTCGATCAGTTTCTGTCTGTCAGTCGGGCCGACGACCGTGCTGCCGTTGACAGCCTGGTCGCGGCTCGGGGACTACGCGTAGTCGGGACAGCATGGTTCTCCATCGAGGGTGGTTGGGCCAGTTGGGTCAGACCGATTGCGTCCGCCGGTGACGAGATCAGCTGACCGCGACATGCGAGACGACACGATCGATGGCCGCGCAGATTCGAGCCGAGGGCGTTTGGGCGTCTCTGGCATCTTCCTCGTGCTGGCCTTTTTCCTAGCAGCAGTCACCATCGCCCTTGGGGCGTTTTGGGAAGCAAGAGGCGCGGCTGACGCAGCCGGAGGCGCGTACGCTTTTTCGGCCGCGTTCGTTGCGCTAGCGATTACTCTCGCCGCAACCCTCCCTGCTCGTTCCATCGCTGACGTCTGTGCGATCGGCCTTGCGTTCGCGGTCGTCTACCTTTTTGGTGCGACGCAAAATTGGCATCTGGCAGGCTGGGGACTAGCCTTTCTCCTACTTTCGGTCGGCGCAGTCCAGGTTCTCGTCACGAGGTGGGCGGTCACCCACGACCGCTCCTTCGGGAGCGCCTCTGAGGAGAGTCCAGCCAGCCTGCGGCAGCAGGTAAAGAATCTCCGGGATTACACCGATGCGTTACAAAAGCGGCTAGAAGAAGCCGAGGAGCGAGCCGAGCGGGCGGAACGGAAGCACGACCGCACCTCCGGCAGTTCGGAAGGTTCTGACAGGCCCGACCTCACCCGCCCCGCGTGATCGAGCGTTTAGCCCGCGACAGTGCTCTTGTCGACATTACATAAGTGCCGATAGATAATTTGGGATGCCTGTTAGGGAGCGTACCTCAACAAACACCCGACTACTATGGCAATGCCGACCACGGGAGCCATCCCGGACAATGAGAGGGAGGGCGCATGTTTGAGCACGATCGTGATTACCCGGCAGCTGTCACAGTTGACGGCTCGAAGCGTCCCGAAGATGCGCAACGACACGCAGTGAAGTGGGTACTTGAGCAGGCGCGAACCGTCGGCGGTCAGGTGCTCATCTACGGTCCAACGAAGCAGAACATTACGGATTCGAACGGCCTCATCGGGCGCCTTGCCGCGGAGAATGGAGTCGTGACCACTGGATGGCGCGGCACCATCGCCGGTTGGAGCGGCGGCCCCGTCCTCGCGGCCTGGCCAGACCGGGATCACCTCGCGAAGATCGCGGACGATCGGCGAGTGCGAGCGCTGTGCGTCGTTCCCTTTGGTACCGACGCCATCACGGCATGGGCGGGCGCCGCGAAACCGCAACTCCTCGGCGACGCGCAGCTCGCCGTGACCGCACCGAACCTTGATCCAGTGGTCGCTGTTGCGCTCACTCATTTGACATCGATGGTCAACCATGCCAGCAACCTGGTGGGCCCGTACGATCGCCGCGACGCAGTCGCTGTTCTTCGCACCCTGCACAAGGGCGGCTACCCATTGTCGGCGGCCGATGTGTACGCCTGGTCACTGGCGCATGGGTGGCCGGCTCGTGGCGCCGACCGACTTCGCGAGATGACCGAGAAGATCGCCGCGGGCCGAACGGTACAGCTGAAAGGAACCTGGCCGTTCAAGGCTGACATCCTCCAGCGCTGGGAAGCGGAGGCGAGGTTCGACGTCTGAGGTAGTCACGCGCATCCGGACGCCGATGCCTGATGTAATCCGGGAGTAGTTCTCCGATTACATCGCGGCCGCGCGGAAAATCGGGAACACCTCTCGCCGACCGTCCGGCTCCCCGTCGTCTCAAACTGACCCGACCAAACTCGCGAAGATCCGCAGCTGGACGGCGAAGAACGGCTCCGAGGTGCATTCTCGGGGCCGTATCGGCCGCGCCGTGCGAGACGCGTACGCAGCAGCCCACTGACGCGCTATAAGGCGGCGACCGGGGCGCATCATGGACCGGTCACCGCCCGCTGTCGCGCGTAGCCGCCGCCCGCATCATGACGATGCCGATGTCTGGGCGCGCCACACGGTGACGCGAAGGTCGACGTCAGCCGCGGTGGGCGCGCCCCAGTACGGCGCAGACAACGGGGCAGCGATTCGAATCGATGCAGGACGCGCCGCCCAAGTAACGGGACCCCATTCGTCGTAGACGCGCGGGCGCAGGTCGCTACGCGTCACCGGGTCGGTGACGGTCGCGCCGATCACGGCGAGCAGCGAAATGCCCGCGGGGGTCCCGTCGGCACCGACGGCGTACCCCAGCGTTATGAGGATGTCGATCCCCGGGCCCGGGTTGCGCGGCTCGAGCCCGAAGCTTCGAACGAAGACGTAGGACGCGTCCGTTGCCACGTCGACTGGGAACGTCGCTTGGGTCCTGCGGTTCAGGCCGGTGAGGGTCATCGGTGCCGCTTCCCGGCGGGACGAGGCACGTTAAGGACTCCCCCGTCGCTGGCGGCGGGGTGGAGTAGGTAGCCAACTGGTTCGCCGTGGAGGGTCATGATGTATTGACGGTGACGGTGACGGCGGAGGTACCGGTGGAGTCGGCGAGCATGGCGGCGCAACCAGCGCTCGTCGACGAACTGCCAGGGGGTGGTAGTGCGCTTGGCGGCAAGATCCTCATCGATGAGCCTGCCGGCAGCGGTCACGGCAGCAGCCACAACGTAGTCCTCCACGTTCATGCCCTCGTGGACGCTACTCGCGGTGAGGAGGTTAGCGGTCCGGGTGGACAGTTCGATGGTGATGTGGCGGGTTGCATTATTTGTGGGGTTCATCGGTGAGCCCAGCCTTCAATCAAGTGGACGACGGCGGCAGCGGGGTGTCCTGCCATCAGCCAGAGGCGCGGGGTCAGAGCTGCTTCGGCGTGAAGAGCGGGTTGGGACAGGCTCATGAAGCCCGCCATGGTTTGCGCTGTCACACCGGCGTCGCGTGCGGCGGCGAGGATCGCGGGGAGCCCGGGGAGAAGACTCGTGGGCAGCGTGTCGGTGTACTGCCAACGCGGAATTCTGATGCTCCCGGCGATGTCGACCGTGAGGACGCGGCCTTCGCTGGCCATGGCCAGCAGGACTTCGAGTTCGATCCGGAGGAGCCGAGCAGAAGTTGCGGCGGAGTCCGATTCGGCGACGGCGACCGCGGTGTTCTCGGCAGCGTACGTCTGGAAGGCTCCTGCTGCGATTTGCTCTACCGCATCCTGCACGTCAGGATCGTCCGGTTCGAGGGTCGGCGGGATTGGGGGCCTGTCCGGCGGCCCGCTGCGGTGCAACGCGTAGAGGACGGCGCGATAGAACGCGTCAGAGTTCATGTCGTACTGGCGAAGCAGATGATCGATGCGATCGATCAGCTCGGGCGTTCGAGTCATGGGTGGTTCTCCCAGTTCTGGGTTCTGGGCCGCTCGGAGCGCGGCGGCCGTCGATTGGTGTCTGGTGGGGCGGGTCAGGAGTGCCTCATCGGGGTGCCGAATCGTCCCGGATCGCGGCCTGCGTCGCGCTCCTCATCACGTTCGGCGAGATGCTGCTGAACGAGCTGGTCTGCCCATTCGGGCTCGGCGGCCGCCTTCGCTGTGGCGACCCGAAGTGCCACGGTGTACTTGGCGTACGCGGGGTCGCCGCTTCGCTGGAGAAGGCGGGCTGCTCGCTGGATGCCTGTGTGCTGAGTCATGATGAGTTTTCCTTCGTGGAGTGTGGTTGTGGGGCGGTTGTGGTTGGTCGGATGGTGGAACGGTGCAGTCGACCTGCGGGCAGTGACCCTGCGTGTGGTTGGTCATCGTGCTCGCCGACGCCTTCAGCTGCCGGGGTTCAACGGCGGCTGAGTGATGGAGGGTGCGATGGTCGAGGTTGACGTCGTATTCGTGTCTGCTCGATGTGAGCGGTCACTCCCCATGCCCGCTCTCTCGCTGCCGATCAGCCTCAGATGGGTTGGGTGCGTGTTCGCACGAGGCCTTGGCGGCTGGGTCTGGTTTGGCGTTTGGGACGGCGTCGAGCCAGGTGAAACGAAGCGGGTGGAGTGCGAGGATGCCGATATTGCCGGGCGTACCGACTACCGCGAGGCTGGCTGTTGTGGTTCCGTCCGCGTGCTGATGGGTATCGCGCACGTGCATGTGGCCGTGGAAGGTGTACCGGGGGTGGACCCGCTGCTGCAGGTCAGTGACGAGCGCCCGGGATTGGGCACTCGCGTGCAGTCGCTTCGGCGGCCATCTGCTCGCTCGTGCGGTGATCGCCGTGATCTGAGACAGGTCGTTGTTTGGTGCTTCGTGCAGCAGCAGTACGTCAGTTTCGCCAGCGGCGGCGACCCGGTCGACGTCGGCGGGTTCTGCGAGTTCGTGCCGGTCCCAGGTTCGGTGGGCGGGACCTCGGTCAAGGGAGGCTGCGCCGCCGAAGGACAGGAATCGGATTCCGTGCAGTTCGAAGCGGAATCCACGCGGCGCGATCCAGATTCGGGAGGCGATGCGGTAGGGGCGAGCTGGCTGCCGGGAGAACTCTTCGTGCAGCTGCTGCCACCATTCGTGATTGCCCGGAGTGACAAGGAGCCTGCGGATTCCGTTGGCCGCGAGCTGCGCGTCCAGCCATTCGATGAAGCCGCCTCCCGGGCTCTGTTGCTTGCCGTTGTGCAGGATGGGGGCGGCGTAGCGGAGATCACCGAGATGCAGGATCGTTTGCACATCGGGTGCCGTTCGTCGGAGGTGGCGGAGAGTCGCGTCGACAGGGTCCTTGAGCGATTCCCAGTCGCCTGCGATCGCGATGCGTGGTTCGTTGGGGAGCGACAGGTCGGTAGACGCTGATCCGTCGGCGGTTGGCCAGACCCGGTGTGCTGAGGCGTTCAGGTGCCGGCGGCGGTGCGGCTCGGCTGGTGTCGATGATGTGTGGCGCATCTTCGGTTCCTATTTGGACGGCGCGGTCAGGCCGCGTGGTCGCGCTCGATGGGCGAGTGTTCGGCGCCGGCGATGATCGCGGCGTGCCGGGCGGGGGCGTCGTCGGTCAGTGTGGGCCCGAGCGCGATGAAGTCGAGGCTGTTCAGTCCGGCAGCGGTGAGAACGGCGCGCAGCGGTACGGGGGTGTTCAGTGCATCGCGCAGCCAGGTCGCGCGGAGTCGTCTCGGTGAGAAGCTTGGGAGACGAGCTGCGTAGGCGAGGTTGCTGCGGAGCCCCTTCACGGCGCTCATCGTCGCTGGTTCAGCTGCGGCGAGGATTCCCGTCCCGCTGCCGTCGACGAGCTGCCGCACGATGGTCGAGTACTGCACCAAGATCGGGATTGACCGTGGTGGTGAGTGGCTTGCCGCAGTGTGCTGTTCTGTGAGGTGGACGACCCAGTGGCTTTCCCGATACTCGACATCACTCGCGCGGAGGCGCAGCAACTCCACACTGTGCAGGCCGGCTCCGTGCTGGAATGCGAGCGAGGCCAACATGTAACGGCCGCGGCGTTCCGTTCGCTGCTTCTGAGCGGCATCGAGGTATCGAGAGATTTCGTCGCCCGTGTAGGGGAAGGTCACCGTCTTGGCTCCCGGTGTCCTGGACTTGGGGCGCCACGGTGCACGGCGCGTGTTGGCGACTCCGATCCGGCGAAGCGCCCATCGGACGTAGATGTGTGTTCCGTGCACCCACGCCGCGCGATTGCCGGTCGCGAGGTACTCCTCCATGCGATCGGGGGTGAGGAGGTGCTCCGCGTTGAGGTCGATTCCGTGACTGATCCCCCAGCCGACGTAGGGTGCCGCGACGGCGATCAGTCGGTAGGCGTCGCGAGCGCTTGTGGGGCGGGTCGTGACGATCAGCTTCCGAACGAAGGTGCCAGTCGCTTCTTCCCAGCCCTCGATCGGTGTTGCAGGAGTGTAGTCAGCGATCGTGCCGGGGATGTCAGTGCGCTCATCCATGCTGTTCCCCCGGGTTCTGGGTTTCAGCTCGACGCCGCACTCCGGAACGTTGCGCCCGAGAAGGCGCAGGGTCGCGTCGGGTGGTGCCGCGACGAGGAGTCGTCTTTCGCAGGTGCAGTGGCGTCGATCTGGGTGCGCGGCGGCGTCGTGGGCCCTGATGTGCCTTGTAATCGGTTGCGGTCGGGTCCAACTCTTCCCCGTAGGCGTCGCGAAGCATGCTGCGATTCACCGCGATGCAGTTCAGCGCGAAGACGAGCGCGTTGGCAGTGGTGCCGAACAGTAGGGTGCTGCGGGAGCGCATGCTGCCGCGCCAGTGCTTGAGCTGCGCGTTCTGACTCTCGACGAGGTTCCGGAGCCCGTAGTAGGCCGCCCAGCGCGTTGTCCCGTAGATGTACCGCTGTCGCTCCCATGCTGCTTCGGACGCGCTGATCACTCGAGTCACTGCGCACGCGCAGTCGACATCGGGAAGGCAGGTGGTACGCGGGGTGCTGGCGGGGAGTCGTTCGGAGGGGGCGTAGTTCGGGCAGCGGATGTGGCCTGCGCGGGCGGGACCCTTGAACTGCACGTCGCCGTTGTCGTAGCGGCGGTTCGGAGTGAAGGCCCATTTGCTGCGCTCGTCGTACAGGGCGTGAATGCGGTCGATCTCTGCTTGCGTGCTTCGGACCTTGAAGCCAGGGATCTTTCGGAGTCGCTGTGGCAGAGCGTCGGGGAACAGACTTCCGTCGAGCCAGAACGCGCCGGGAACGTTTTCCGTGGGGTGGGGCCGGCGCTGCCCGGTGTGGAGGTCGTGGACCCCGATGATGTTCCGTGCTGCGAGTTGGGACGCCCACGCTTCCGGTTTGGCGTAGCTGTAGCCGCGGTCTGCCGCGAGGTGGGTGAAGTGGACGTCGCCGAGAAGGCTGTCGAGCAGGTCGAGCCCGGCTTGGGCCTTGTATCCGCCTGCGGGGCCGACGAGTACGCCGCGGATCACGGGAACCCAGAACTCCATGCCGGGTGCGCCTGCGTCGACGAGGGTGTGCGCGTCGAAACCGTTGAAGTGGTTCGTGGCCCGTCCGAGCGTGCGCGTGCGCCACCCGATCCGTGCTTCGAGGTCAGCACTGATGACGAGCCTGCCGTCGACGGGGCTTCGGCGAGGCCACGTCGATGAGTCTTCTGACCACTCATCTCCGGGCTTTGCGTTCTCGGGCCGGTAGCTGTCCGGTGAGTCTGGTTCTTTGGTTCCTGCCTTGGGCTGCGCGGAGGTTTCGATGTCCGTGGAGTCGATGGCCTGAACTGGTGTTGGCGGCAGAATCCCTGCCCAGTGAGGAAGACGGCAGGATGCGCCGACAAGAGCGTTGACGAAGACAGGCAGGGGCGGCACATCACCCCTTCTGGGTGAGGTGAGTTCACCGTCCGCCGTGAACCGCTTCTCGCTGTCGGCGGGTTCAAGCAGGTCCCGCAGACCCTGAAAGGCGACGTAGAGCTGGAACAGCTTCCAATGCGTCGGGAGCCCGACGCGGCGACTCTGTCGTGGGGTCAGAGTGGACGCCCACCGTGCGAGGTCCGTCTGCAGAAAATCCCGCTTGGGTACCTGCACCTTGAACGCAATCGCGAGGAGCAGCAGCGTCAGGTAGGTCAGCTTCGGGGCAGGACCCGAGCGCTGCGTGTGGACGCGGCTGAGGACCGGCTTCATTCCGGAGTACTCGAGGACATCGAGCGCTTCGGTGATCGCTTCGTTGTTCGTCAGGATGCGGCCGGTCGGGAGGAAGCCGGGGAGGTGGGTAATGCCGTAGTCGGTCATGATGCGTAGCCGGCGACGATCGATGCGATCGTGTCGGCGTCCTTCCTGGTCGTGAGGTAGGGCAGAAGATGGGAGATGCGCAGGTCAGTGATTCCAGCGATCTGCGCGAAGGTGGCGAGCTGGATGTCCTCGTTCAGAACGGTGACCATCCAGGTGGCACGAAGCCGTCGGAACTCGAGTGGAGGCGTATCGTCATGAAGCTCCAGATGTGACTTCATCGCGGACAGCGGATTCTTCTGGTGCTGGCGGAACCGACCGAGAAGCGGTCCGTCCGGGTACTCCAACGCCAGCTGCAACAGCGCGTAGCTGTACTCCCGGCGCACCGGCACGCGTCGCGCTCGATCGCCATGAACGCGGATGAAGACGAGCTGGCCCTCGCGGTCGATGTCCGCGGCGGACAGCGCCTGCAGTTCCTGCCCACGGAGCCCACTGCCGAGCGCGCCAACGAGGATGCCTTGGAACGTTCGGCATCGCGCCTCGGTGCGCTGCTGGGTCGAAAGGGAGAAGTACTCGTTCAGATGCGCGTTCGTGTAGGGCTGCGCGGCTGCTGTTTTCGCGAACTGCGGCCTATCCGGTTTCCACTTCGCGCGGCGCGTGGCCGTTCGGCCGATCTGTTCCAGGGCGCCGCGCTGTGTCGACCGGCTGTGCTCACCGTGCTCGCGCAAGTGCACCGCCACGTACCAGTCGACGTTCTCCGGAGTGAACAGGCGTTCAACGTCCATGGGGGCGTCTTGCTCGCGCATGAAACGCACGAAGTAGCTGACCGCGACCATCGACTTGTAGGCAGCTGCCGGTGTCGGTGGGCGGATCGCGGTGACCAGCTCCTCGAGAAGGGCACGCACCTGCTGGTACCACTGCTCCTCGTGGAACCGGGGCCGGTACCAGCTGATCGCTTCGGTCGCCGAGTATGCCCATCGTCCGGCGACGTAGGCGCGGCTCACCACGTCGGACTTCCGCTTCTCCGAGGCTGACGGTGCCGCGGCGGCCTCTCGGCGCGTCGACGCGGTGCGTATCGGCCTGGGCCGGATGGCTGGGACCAGCGGGGCAGATGGGTGCGGACGATGTGGGGACCCTCGTCTGCAGCGGTGTGGGGGACTTCGGTGAGTGCGTGGGCAGGTGAAACAGGCGCTTGCGGGCGTGACCGGCTCGCGGTATTGTGAAGGTAATCCGTAGGAAAGATTCTTCGGGAGCCATCGAGCGTTTGGGCCTTTAAAGCCACCGCTGCGGTGGCTTTCGTCGTTTCACCGCCGATTCGGCGGTTGTGCATGGTCGGTGTTGCTCCTTACTGTTCCTCGACTGTTTTGCGCCACACCCCGCGAACCCCGGTGGGTTCGATGTGGCCGCTTCGGTGGAGACCGCTGGTTGCTTGTGCGATGGCGCGAGGCGATGCTTCGACACCCCGGAGTTCAAGGGCAGCTCGAATGGTGCGCGTCGACGTTCCGTCGGCGCCGATCGCCCCCAGCACCTGCTGACGTAGCGACCCGGAGGTGTCTGCCTCCGCGATCACTCGCTTTGACTGCAGTCGCTGCTGCTCGTACTGCCAGTCGACCGCGTCGGGGTCACGGCCTCCGTGGGTGCGTTGCAGCTGCGCGGCAAGCGCGACGAGGTGTGTGATTGCTTCGGTCACGTCGGTGAGTGCCTGCTTGTCGTCGGTCTTGGGGTCCATCGCCAGCCTCCTTCTTGCGTCAACGATGACCGCGAAGTCGACGGGAGTCCACGGGTGGAATTTTGAATGGCGCAACGTCCGCGCGTCGTAATGTAGCTGCCCGCCGTCTGAGCGCCACTGCTCGGTCACCGTGCGAAGCATCGCCGAGTTCGACAGCACCGTCATGAGGTCGAGTCCAAGAATCGGGTGCTGCAGGAACCGCACCAGTTCCTCGGCGGTGAGGTATCGCTCACCCTTGCGAAGGTTGTAGAACACGTCCTTGGACAGCTGCAGTTCGCTCCTCACCAGGCGTTTCGCGATGCCCTGTGGCTGGTTTCCGCGAATCGTCTCGATGTCGGTGATGCGGTCCTCGGCGTAGCGCAGGACGATCCCGACGGCTTGGAACTCTGGGCCGGCGTCAGCGCACCGGTCGCAGAACGGGTCGGGGCATGGGAACTCCTCGAGCCCCACTTCCCAGCGCCGGCGGGAAGGTCGAGGAGCGGGCGGCACGGATCAAGTATGTCGACAAGATGCAGCGAATGCAGCATTTGCAGCAGCAAACATGGAGCGTAGTGATCAGAAAGTCCCAACACCGCCGCGTACTCCGTTCGCGTTGAACCGCTGATCCTCGGTCCCCAACAGACGAGATCCGTGCGTATGCTGCTCCCAGAGCGCACGGCCCCGTCGGGGGGCTACCGCGCCCGATCCCATCGGAGGGACACCATGACGCTCAGCAGGCTCGCGGAAGAGTTCGCCGCAGAAATCCGGAACCACGATTGGTCCGACGCACCGTGGCGTGCCGACCGTGCCGGGCACGACCGGGCACTAGATCGCCGGGCAGCCGCGACGACGAAGCAGCTCGAGCCCGACGAGACCGAGACGGTCCGAGTGAACGTGATGTGGGTCACCGCTCAGGTCCTGCTCCACGCAGACATCAATCTCGATCTGCACGAGTTCGCGATCGCCTGCGGAGTTGATCCGCGATACGTGTACCGAACCGACGGGTCCCGCAGCCAGGGCCTCGTCAACGGCATCCGAACAGTCGGCGGTCAAGTCGCGCACCCCGGCAGCTGGGACGTCGGCTGATGGCTGCCCTCTCCGCAGCCCTCGTTGCAGCACCAGACGCAGCAACTCTGCAATTCGGCCCGATCTGTGGTGGCAGGCGGCGCTACTGTTCGTTCTGACGGTTGTGGGCTCAAGCGCGGGCGGTGTGATCGCGAAGCAGATCCTGCCCTCCCGCGCCGACCGAGTGAAGGTTCAGCGAGGCGGGGCCGCCGAAGCGTTGGACGCCCTGCACGCGTTCTACCTGAGCGTCTACGAGCACCGCGCGATCAGCCGGCCCCTCACCGAACCCGAACAGCGACTCCTGATCGGCCTCGCCTCACAAGCACGAATCAGCACGGCGAAGACCGGCGACACAGACCTTCGCCGCAAGGTGAAGGACTTCGTCCTGACAGGACGGCGATGGGCTGACGGGCACCCCGGTTACACAGCGGTGGAGGTCGAAAGCCAGTACGACGCCCTGCTCACCGCGATGACGGATTTCCTTCACCGCAACAGGTAGTTAGAGCGCCGCGATCTCAGCTTCGGTCGCTGCTCGAAAGCTCGGGAACTGAGCCGCGCGCGCGGAGGTAGTGAGTTGTTCGAAGAACTCCGCTGGAACGAGATAGGTCACGATCTCGGCAGCGCCGCCTTCAACCACGCGTTGCACGAGCTGATCGGTGAAGGACGGTGACGAATCAATGAGATCCTCGCCAAACAGACGAACGAGCGCGCCTTGATAATCGTCGCGGTGGGAGTCCACTAGATGATCAGCCGATGCACGCGTCCCTGCGAGTCGGGGCAGCTGCAACGGAACCACGTGCTTTACCACGGCCCCAGTCATCTCCAGCTCACTTCGTCTCTAACAGTACTGATGGCAGTCATTCTGTCACGACGCCCTGGCCCGTAGCGGCACCACGCCTTCGAAAACCGAGCCCTGGAACGGCTCATCGAAGCTCTTTTCCGTGGTCGAGGACCGATCTTTGGAGACCGCTGCGCTGCCTGACGACACCGTGATGCTACCGCCAACCGCTGTCAAGAGGCCAGCGAGACCCTTCAAACCACCCCTGTTACCAGGCGCCGACGAGCTGCTCACTCCGCTCAAAGCCAGCCGCAACGCGTGAGCATCATCGGTTGCCCCCTTCGCGAGCAGGTTGAACAGGAAGCCATGTCCCGAGTCAGCGACGGCGAACCGCAACGTCGGGTCCGTGCCCCAGTCTCGCGTCGTCTGCGCGGCCATGTACCCGTTCGAAAGCCCGGCGTGGAACTCCACGTTCTCACCGGCCTCACACAGCGACCGATACAGCGCACGGGCAGCCACCGAGTCGAGCGGGTTGACCATGTCGAAGATCCGCTCCGCGAGGGGACCCACGTCGTCGCGCGACTCGAACGAGTACAGCTCCACCAGCCGCCGATTTGGATGACTCCGCACGGACGGCAGCTCGTGGCTCACACCGAGGTGGTCCAAACGGTCACCCAAGCGCATCCGCGAGAGATAGCTGCGATGACTCGGATCAGTCGGCGGGGTGAACCGAACGCTGACCCCTGTCCGAGCTTGCGCTTCGATGAAGGCCAGCACGCTCACCAACCCAAACGGCGTAAACCATCTCGCACCGCTGAGATCGACGATCGACGTGTCATCGATCAGAGAAGGCTGAATCGATCGCTGAACCACCCCAGACGCGCAACTGCCGATGATGACAAGATCAGCCATGAGAGCGCCTTCTTGGCACAGCGCCTGATCCCCGTCGCGCGCGCCCCGCAAGCCTCCCCGAGCCTGACAGTGACACTCACCCCAACTTTCGGCGCAAAACCGCAATGTTCTCGAAAACCGCGTCAAGACTGCCCGCCGGGCTAGAATCCATGAACTCATGCGGCTCTAACCCGTGAACAGTCCTCGTGCGGAGACGGAGGGATTTGAACCCTCGGTCCCCTCAAAGGGGACTCCACCTTAGCAGGGTGGTGCACTCGGCCGGACTATGCGACGTCTCCAAGCACTCTCGCGAGCGCTGCGACCACCATACAGGAGGACCGCGCCACTCTCGACCCGACGCACACCCGCGCGTGGCACAACCCGTCACACTCGGTCCCCCGAAGTGGGGACACGTGGGGGTTGTCGGGGCGTACCCCACTGCATACCATCATCGGGACGCGGCAATCACGTTCCGGGGCTCGTCCCCGTCGTCGCGACACAGCACCCGACGTCGTTCCCCGTGCGGGCCCGGCGCGCCCGATCGCGTGGCGCCCGGCGGGGAGCGACTTCCCCTGGGGGCGCGGCCCACCACCGCGCCCCCGTTTCTGCGTTCGGGGGCGGGTGCGCTGCTGACGTTCGGGCGTGCGCACGGCAACGGCGGGCCCACGAAAGCGACACTGCGCCGCCGAGCTCGGCCGTCACAGGTGCCAGGGCGACAGAGTGCCGCGGATGTTCGGCGGCACTCTGTCGCTTTCGCGGAAGGGGGCAGGGGCGGGAGGCGGCAAGCAAGCGTCCGTCCGCCCGCCCGCGCCTCAGTACCCGAACGCCTTGGAGCAGGTCTGCTGGTCGGCGGACTGGCCCTCGAGCCCGTCGATGGTCTCGGGCGTCGCCGAGGGGGTGCGCGGCGCAGCGGACGACGGCGCTGCCGGTGTCGCGGGGGTCGCGGGGACCGCGGGCTTCGGTGCAGCGGTCGGCTGCGTCGGGTTCGGCTGCGTCGGACTCGTCTCCGACCCGATGCCCGTGCTGTCCGCCCCGAGGGAGAACGACTGATCGGCCTTGATCTTCGCGAACAGCCGGTCGGCCAGGTACGTCGTCGGCTCGACCTTGCCCTCGTAGACGCCGGTACCGCCCGTGGTGCCCGGGTACTGCACGAAGTTCACCTGCGCCAGCGGCAGGTCGCGCAGCGCCAGGCCCATCTGCACCATCGTCCCGATGTCGTTCAGGCTCTGCGACAGCTGCATGTTCGACGCCGCCGCCCGGGCCAGCTTGTACAGGCGGGCCGGAGAACCGAGGGTGTCGTTCGACTTCACGGTGCGGAGCAGCGACGACAGGAACACCTGCTGGCTCGAGATCCGGCCGAGGTCCGATCCGTCGCCGACCCCGTGCCGGGTGCGCAGGAACGCCAGGGCCTCGTCGCCCTGCAGGGTCGAGGTGCCGGCGGGCAGGTTCAGCCCGGTGTACGAGTCGGTGATCGGCTGGGCGACGCAGACCGGCACGCCGCCGATCGCGTTCGACATCTCGATGACGCCCTTGAAGGACACCGCGGCCGAGTACTGGATGTCGAGGCCGGTCAGCCCGGCGACCGTCTGGGTGACGCAGTTCAGGCCGCCCTCGCCGAACGAGGTGTTGATCGGCTGCGCCGCCATCGCCGGGGCCGTGCCCGTGCCGTCGGTCTTCTTGCAGGCCGGGATCGGCGTGACGAGGTCGCGCGGGATGCTCACCGCGGTCGCGTTGGTGTGGTCGGCCGAGACGTGCAGCAGGATGTTGACGTCGTTGAGGGTCGCATCACGCTCCCCGAAGGCAGCACTCTGCTCGGGGTCGTTGTCGGTGCCGACCACGAGCATGTTGAACCCGCCCTTGAAGGCGCTGATCGGCTTCGCGCCGCCCTTCGCCTGCGGTGCGGGCTGGCCCTGGATCTCGACGCCGTCACCGAGGTCGTCCGTGACCTGCTTCGCCGCGATCGCCGTGACCGAGACCGAACTCACCAGGGCCACCGCGACGACGGCGGAGACCGTCTTGGCAGCGGTCGCGAAGGGGCTCGAGCGCCGCAGACGTCCGTGCCGTGCGATCCCGGACGCTCGGTTCAAGCGGTGGGATCGATCGCGGACGTCGTTCACGGGCACTCCTGTCGTCGGTGGACACGCCGGGGACGGCAACCGGTCAAGGCTGCCACGACGTTGCCTGACGATCCAGTGCGAGGGACACCGGTGACACTCGCTGCTCAGTGCCGCGACCTGCGGATGCACGGCGGTCGGCGCGGACCTGAGCGGATCCGCAGCCGACGTCGGTTCAGGCGGACACGACCACCCGGAAGCGGTCCGGCAGGGCGACCAGGGCGGACGACAGGTCGAGGAGCGCGGCGGCACAGTCGTCGAGGGCGTCTCGCTCAGCAGCGGCCACGGCCCGCTCGACGATCTCGACCCGTCGTCGCCGGTCGACCACGGCATCGATCCCGTTCGCCAGGGCGACGTCGTCGGTGAAGAACATGTCGAGCAGGATGCGCTGCGACAGCAACCAGTCGCCGCTGACCGACGACCCGCGGCGCCGCAGGTACCACGCGCCGAGTTCGACGAAGGCACCGGCTTCGGTCCAGCACTCCCGCAGCCACACCTTGTCGAACCGGTCGTGGTACCCGACGGAGTTCGAGGGCGGATCGACGAGCAGAGCCTGGGCGATCCGCAGCCGCTCGATCATCTGGTCGACCGACCACTGCGAGATCACGACACCGACGTACCGCTGCACGCTGGCCAGCTGCAGGGACTCGAGGGTCACGAGGGCTTCGCGCACCGGTGTGCGCGACACCCGCATGTCCGATGCCAGGGTGTCGAGCCGCAGCCGCTGCCCGCGGCGGTACTCCCCCCGCAGGACGTTGTCGAGCAGTCGCAGGAACACCGCGTCGCGCAGCAGGCTACGGCGCAGGCCGTGGGGATCGAGGCCGCCGGCGCCTGCTCGGATGGGGGTGTGCTCCATCAGCCCAGGCTCACGCACGGACGGCACCCCCGAGGCGAGGGCGGTCGCTGCCGTGGATCGTGGTCGCCGGTGTCGCGCTGTGGAGGAGTGCCATGCAGGCACAGTGACAGCGCTGCGACGGCGGCGCTAAACACTCTGAATACAGAATGTCAGGCCGCCGCCACAGGGCTCACCTCCGGTCGGACTTCGCGTCCCCGGTGAGCACCGAGAGCGGTTGGGTGACGTCCTCCAGCCCCTTCCGCGCGGCGTCGACCCCGAATATCAAGGCCACCACGCCGCCGCCGATCATCACCGCGGATCCGAGCAGGTACCCCCAGAACAGCGGCTCCCGCGACGAGCCGTCACCGATGAAGGCACCGTAGATCGCCGGCGCGACCGCACCGAAGATCTGCGCCAGGGCGAAGAAGTACGAGATCGCCTGCGACCGCAGCTCGAGCGGGAAGATCTCGCTGACGGTCAGGTAGGCGCTCGACGCTCCGGCCGAGGCGAAGAAGAACGAGACGCACCAGAACGCGACCTGCACCGTCGCCGAGATCGCGTCCGCCCGGAACAGGAACGCGGACGTGGCGAGCACGAGGCCGGAGACCAGGTACGTCAGGAAGATCATCTGCCGACGACCCCAGGTGTCGAAGAAGCGCCCCAGGATGATCGGGCCGAGCAGGTTGCCGATCGCGAACGGGAAGAAGTAGACCGCCGTCTCCGCCGTCTTCAGGCCGAAGAAGTTCGTGAGCACCAGGGCGTAGGTGAAGAAGATCGCGTTGTAGAGGAACGCCTGCGTGATCATCATCGTCGCGCCGACGAGCGTCCGGGTCGGGTACTGCTTCAGCAGCACGCGCGCGATGGCCAGGAACCCGACACGGTCGGTCGGCGTGACGGTCATCGCCTTCGACTGGTCGACCTCCGGCAGGGGCTTGCCGGTCGCCTTCTCCACCGACGCCTCGATGCGGGAGACGGTGGCCTCGGCTTCTTCCTCGCGCCCGTGCGTCATCAGCCACCGCGGACTCTCCGGGATGTGACGTCGCAGGAAGATGATCGCGATGCCGAGCACCGGGCCGAGGAAGAACCCGATGCGCCAGCCGATGTTCTCGGCGAAGTAGGCCGTGTCGAGCAGGTAGATGTTCGCGAACGCGCCGAGCGCGGCACCGCCCCAGTACGTGCCGTTGATGGCGATGTCGACGTGCCCGCGGTACTTCGCCGGGATGAGCTCGTCGATCGCCGAGTTGATCGCCGCGTACTCGCCGCCGATGCCCAGCCCCGCGACGAACCGGAAGGCCGCCAGGAACCAGAAGTCCTGCGCGAGGCCCGCGATGCCCGAACCGATCAGGTAGATCGCGAGCGTCAGGATGAACAGCTTGCGCCGCCCCAGCCGGTCGGACATGCGCCCGAACACCAGGGCACCGACGACCTGGCCGACCAGGTAGATCGTGCCGAGGGACGTCACCTGCTGCGTCGACAGGTTCAGGTCCGCCTGGAACCCCGCGTTCGAGACGATCTGGATCTCGAGACCGTCGAGGATCCAGGACACGCCGAGTCCGACGACGACGCTCCAGTGGAACCTAGTCCACGGCAAGCGGTCCATCCTGGCGGGCACCAGGCTCTTGATGGTTGCGTTCGCGCTGCTCACGAGATGGGACCGTACGCCGAGATCGCCGATGTGGTTCAGATGCGGAACGAGCAACCGGGGGCGGAGCCGGATCCCCCTACTTCGAATCCGGCTCCGTCGCCGGGATCTCAATGATCGCAAGTGCGATGGAAACCCACAAGCGGACGGGAGGCGCGGTGCGGGCCCGCCACGGGCCTCCAGTCCGACCCTGGTCGCCGTCGCGAACGCGGCGTAGCGTCGGAGAGGTGACCCGACCTGACATCCGCACGGTCGGCGAGCTCCGCACCTCTGGTCACGTCCAGAAGACGGTCCGCGCCGAGATCCGCGACAACCTGCTCACCGCCCTGCGCCAGGGCACCGATCCGTGGCCCGGCCTGCACGGCTTCGAGACCACCGTCATCCCCCAGCTCGAACGCGCCCTCATCGCCGGGCACGACGTCGTCCTGCTCGGCGAGCGCGGCCAGGGCAAGACCCGCCTGCTCCGCACCCTGCAGGGCCTGCTCGACGAGTGGACGCCGGTCATCACCGGCTCCGAGCTCGGCGAGCACCCGTACGAACCGATCACCACCGCCAGCATCCGGCGCGCCGACGACCTCGGCGACGCCCTGCCGATCAGTTGGCGACACCGCGACGACCGCTACGTCGAGAAGCTCGCGACACCGGACACGAGCGTCGCCGACCTGATCGGGGACGTCGACCCGATGAAGGTCGCCGAGGGTCGCAGCCTGGGCGACCCGGAGACCATCCACTTCGGACTCGTCCCCCGCGGGCACCGTGGCATCGTCGCGATCAACGAGCTGCCCGACCTGGCCGAACGCATCCAGGTCGCGATGCTCAACGTGATGGAGGAGCGCGACGTCCAGATCCGCGGCTACGTGCTGCGGCTGCCGCTCGACGTGCTCGTCGTGGCGAGCGCGAACCCGGAGGACTACACGAACCGCGGCCGGATCATCACGCCGCTGAAGGACCGCTTCGGCGCCGAGATCCGCACGCACTACCCGATCGAGCTCGACGACGAGATCGCCGTCATCCGGCAGGAGGCCCAGCTGACGGCCGAGGTCCCGGACGCCCTGATCGAGATCCTCGCCCGGTTCACCCGCGCACTGCGCGGTTCGAGCGCCGTCGACCAGCGCAGCGGTGTGAGCGCCCGGTTCGCGATCGCCGGTGCCGAGACGGTGTCCGCCGCCGCGGTGCACCGCGCAGCCCGCCAGGGCGAGGACGAGGCGGTCGCCCGGCCGATCGACCTCGAGACCGCGGTGGACGTCCTCGGCGGCAAGATCGAGTTCGAGAACGGCGAAGAGGACCGTGCCGACGAGGTCCTCGAGCACCTGCTCCGCACCGCGACCGCCGAGACCGTGCGCTCCCGGTTCAAGGGCCTCGACTTCGCGGTGCTCGTGGACGCGCTCGACGGCGGCACGATGGTGACCACGGGCGAGCAGGTCAGCGCCCGGGTGTTCCTCGAAGGGCTCCCGTCGATCGGTGAGTCCGACCTGTACGACCAGGTGTGCGACCGGATGGGTGCCACGAACGACGGCGAACGCGCCGGCGCGATCGAGCTCGCCCTCGAGGGCCTGTTCCTGGCCCGGCGCATCAGCAAGGAGTCCGGCGGGGGCGAAGCCGTCTATGGCTAGGCAGAACCGGCGCCTGACGCGCGACACCCGGTACGGCCGGTACACCGACGGACCCGACCCGCTCGCCGCCCCGGTCGACCTGGCCGAGGCGCTCGACGCCATCGGGCAGGACGTGATGGGCGGCACGTCGCCCGAGCGCGCGATGCGGGAGTTCCTGCGACGCGGGGGCCGGACGCAGCGCGGTCTCGACGACCTGGCCCGACGGGTGGCCGAGCGCCGCCGCGAGCTGACGAGCAAGAACAACCTCGACGGCACCCTGCAGCAGGTGCGCGAGCTCCTGGACCAGGCGCTGCTCGCCGAGCGCGGGGAGCTCGCCCGCAACGTCGACCTCGACGACGGCGACCGGGCCCTGGCCGAACTGCAGCTCGACAGCCTGTCGCCCTCCCCCGCCGCCGCGGTGCAGGAACTCGGCGACTACGACTGGACGAGCCCGACCGCGCGCCAGAAGTACGACGAGATCAAGGACCTGCTCGGTCGCGAGGTGCTCGACCAGCGCTTCGCCGGCATGAAGCAGGCGCTCGAGGGTGCCACCGACCAGGACCGGGCCGCGGTCAGCGCGATGATGCAGGACCTCAACGCCCTGCTCGAGGCGCACGCCCGCGGCGAGGACACCCGGCAGCAGTTCGACGACTTCATGGACCAGCACGGGGAGTACTTCCCGTCGGACCCGGCGAACGTCGACGAGCTGCTCGACGACCTGGCAGCCCGAGCGGCCGCGGCGCAGCGCATGCGCAACTCGATGACCCAGGAGCAGCGGGACGAACTCGACGCCCTCGCCCAGCAGGCCTTCGGCTCCCCCGACCTGATGGGGCAGCTGTCCCAGCTCGACAGTACCCTGCGCGCACTGCGTCCCGGCGAGGACTGGGGCGGATCCGAGCGCATGGAGGGCGAACAGGGGCTCGGGCTGGGCGACGGCACCGGGGTGTTCCAGGACATCGCGGACCTCGACGCCCTCGCCGACCAGCTCGCCCAGTCCGGGCCGGGCTCGGAGCTCGACGACCTGGACCTCGACGCGCTGTCCCGGCAGCTCGGCGACGAGGCGGCGGTCGACGCGAAGACCCTGCAGCGCCTCGAACAGGCGCTCCGGAACTCCGGGGCGATGCGCCGCGGAGCCGACGGGCAGCTCCGGCTCACCCCGAAGGCGATGCGGCAGCTCGGCAAGAGCCTGCTCAAGGACGTCGCCCAGCGGATGTCCGGTCGTCAGGGCGCACGGGACCTCCGTCGCTCGGGCGCCGCGGGTGAGCCCTCGGGGGCGTCGCGGCAGTGGGCGTTCGGCGACACCGAGCCGTGGGACATCCCCCGCACGATCACGAACGCCGTCGTGCGGACGGCGGCCAGCGGGCGGCAGGGAGCCGGCGTGCGCCTGAGCATCGAGGACGTCGAGGTGCAGGAGACCGAGGCCCGCACCCAGGCCTGTGTCGCGCTGCTCGTCGACACGTCGTTCTCGATGGCGATGGAGGACCGCTGGGTGCCGATGAAGCGCACTGCCCTGGCGCTGCACACCCTGGTGTCGACCCGGTTCCGCGGCGACGACCTGCAGCTCATCGCCTTCGGTCGCGAGGCCGAGGTGATGGACGTCGAACAGCTCGTCGGTCTGGACGCGATGTGGGACAAGGGCACGAACCTGCACCATGCCCTGCTGCTCGCCAACCGGCACTTCCGGAAGCACCCCACGGCCCAACCGGTGCTCCTCATCGTCACCGACGGCGAGCCGACGTCGCACCTCGAGCCGAACGGACAGGTCTGGTTCGACTACCCGCCCGACCCGGTGACGATCGCGCTGACCGTGCGGGAGCTCGAGAACGCCGGACGCCTCGGTGCCCAGACGACGTTCTTCCGGCTCGGCGAGGACCCGGGGCTCGCCCGGTTCATCGACGCGATGGCGAAGCGGGTGGACGGCAGCGTCGTGGCACCGGAGAACGACGACCTGGGGGTCGCCGTGGTCGGCTCGTACCTCGGCTCGCGTCGCGGGGCCGGCGGCGCGCTCTTCCGCGACGACTGGGGGCTCTGAAGCCCACACGAGACGTAACGGGAGGCCCGTGGCGACACCGCCACGGGCCTCCAGTCCGTCTCTGGGTGCGTCTAGAACAGCGGCCAGGGCACGGCGGGGCCGTGACCGGGCGGCGGCGGGAAGATCCCGACGGCGCGCAGGGCCGCGCAGCGCGCCCGGAGCGTGTCGATCTCCTCGTCCGTCAGGTGCTCGGCGAGCTCGTCGCCGAGACCGCCGCGCAGGGCGTCGGACACCCGGTCGAGGCCCTCGAGCTCGTCCGGCCCGAGCGGCTCCCCGATCCAGCCCCACAGGACCGTCCGGAGCTTGTGCTCGACGTGGAAGGTGAGCCCGTGGTCGACGCCGAAGCGGTGGCCGTCGGGCATCGCGAGCACGTGCCCTCCCTTGCGGTCGGCGTTGTTCACGACGACGTCGAAGACGGCCATCCGGCGCAGGGCCTCGGAGTCCTCGTGCACGAGCGTCACGGGCTGGTCGTGTTCGTCGATGGCCTCGAGCACGGGCAGCCAGGGCGAACCGTCCGCCTCGGCGAGCTCCGGTGCCACCAGGTCGACGGCGTCCTGCTCGGGGTCGACGTCCTGCCAGCGCTGCACCATGCCGGGCCCGAACGGACCGTCACCCATCCACGTGGGTGGGACGACACCCCAGCCGAACGCCTCGGAGACCAGGTGCGCGGCGATCTCGCGGCCGGCGAGCGTGCCGTCCGGGAAGTCCCACAGCGGGCGCTCGCCCTCGACGGGCTTGTAGACGACGGTCGCGCCGTCGAGTTCGGCGAGGAAGGTGGCGTTGGACGCCTCACGGATGCGCGCCCGGACGGACAGCGAGCCGTCGCTCATGCGTCGCCGGGCGGACGACCGGCGGCGACGACCTCGCGCGTGCGCTCGACGAAGGCCCGGGCGGTGCCGACCGGGATCTTCACCTGGAACAGCTCGGCGGGCTCGGGGATCTCGACGACGGCCTCGATCTCGATGCCGTCCTCGCTCTCCTCGGACACGATCTCGACCTCGTCGTCGATCGGGTACGCCTCGATGACGACCTGCGCGGTGGACGGGTCGAAGCCCAGGCTCAGGGCCCCGGCGCGGAACTCGGCCTCGACGGGCTGGTCGAGCGGCTCCGGGTCGCGGAGTTCGACGGGCACCGACGGCGGCACGCTGAAGCGGTTGTCGTCGACGGTCGCCACCTCGTCGAGGAGCTCGTCGATCTTGTCGGCGAGCACGGCGGTCTGCTCCTTCTCGAGCGCGACGCTGGTGACGCGCCGACCGGAGCGGGCCTGGATGTAGAAGGCGCGCTCACCCGGACGGCCGATGGTGCCGACGACGAGGCGGTCCGGCCAGTCGAAGCCGTGGACGATGGTGGGCATACCCGCATTGTAGGAGCGCTCGGCTCCGGCCGTTCAGGGTCCGGCAGGACCCACGGGCGCGTCGGGTGCCGGACGCCCGGTGCCGGTGTGCGCATCGGGTTCCGGATGGCCCGCGCCGCCGCCGACCGCGGCGTCCCCGCTGGGTGCCGGGGCGGTGCGCAGCCAGGACAGGTCACCGGACTCGGTGTTCGTCGCGACGACCTCGGGGCGGTGCTCGCCGTAGCGCACGACGGACACCGAGGCCGGGCCGACGCCGATGCGCTGGAACAGGTCCAGGTGCATGCCGAAGGCGTCGGCGAGGACGCTCTTGATGATGTCGCCGTGGCTCACCGCGACCCAGACGGCGCCGGGTCCGTGCTCCGCCTCGACCTCGGCGTCGATGCGCCGGACGGCTGCGACGGCCCGGGACTGCATCGTCTGCATGGACTCACCGCCGGGGAACACGACGGCGCTCGGGTTCGCCTGCACCGTGCGCCAGAGGGGCTCCTTCGCCAGGTCGGCGAGCTTCCGGCCCTGCCACTGCCCGTAGTCGGCCTCGGTGATGGCCCGCTCGATCAGCGAGGCGGGTGCACCGGTCTGCCGGTCCGTCTGCCGGTCCGTCTGCCGGTCCAGGATCGCGCGGGCGGTCTGTCGGCAGCGCTCGAGCGGACTCGACACGACGGCGACGACGGGTACCGCGGCGATGCGCTCCGCGGTCCGCTCTGCCTGCGTGCGGCCGACGGCGTCGAGTCGCACGCCGGCGGTGCGTCCGGCCAGGACGCCGGTGGCGTTCGCGGTGGTGCGTCCGTGACGGACGAGGAGGACGGTCGCCATGCGCCCGATCCTAAGCGCGGGACGCGGTCGCCCTTGACGGGCCGTCCGGGGACCGATCAGATGGGGGCATGGCCGGGCGGCATCGACTCGCACTCTTCGCCACGTCGACGGTGACCGGGTTCGGGATCGCGACGTGGATCACCCGGACGCCCGCGATCCGCGACGAGCTCGGCGCCTCGATCGAGGCGATGGGCCTCGTCCTGCTCGGGCTGTCGATCGGGTCGATGATCGGGATCCTCGGCGCCGGGGCGCTGGTGCGACGGACCGGCAACCGCCCGCTGATCTTGCTCGGGGGCGCGCTGCCCGTCGTCGGCATGGTGCTCGTCGCGCTGCTCGCCCCGGCGCAGGTCGCTGCCGGGGTCTGGGCCGGGCTGTTCCTGATCGGCTTCGGGGCGGGCGTCGCCGAGATCGGGCTGAACGTCGAGGCCGCCGCGGTCGAGCGGCAGATCGGACGACCGGTCGTGCCGGTGCTGCACGCGTGCTTCAGCCTCGGCAGCGTGGTGGGTGGGGTCGTCGGCATCGCCATGACGGCTGCGGGGACCCCGGTCCGGGTGCACCTGCTCGTCGGCGCCGCGGTGATGGCCACGCTGGCGGTGTTCGCGGCGCTGAACCTGCGGCCGGTGCCTCGTGAGACACCGACCGATGCGCCTGCCGTTGCCCGCGGCACCCGTCGGGGAGCCCGCCGCTCCGTCCTCACCGTGCAGCTCGCCATGATCGCTGTCATCACGCTGGCGATGGCCTTCGCCGAGGGTGCCGCGAGCGACTGGCTCCCGCTGCTGATGACCACCGACCACGACGCCCCCGAGTCCGTCGGGTCCCTCGTGTTCACCGGGTTCGCCCTCGCCATGCTCATCGGTCGTGCGGCCGGCACCCCGCTCGTCGCCCGGTTCGGGCGCGCCCCGGTCGTCCGGGTCTGCGCAGCCGTCGGTGCGGTGGGGGTCCTGCTCGTCGTGCTGTCACCGAGTCCGATCGTCACCGCCGCTGCCGCCGGCGTCTGGGGGCTCGGCATCGCCCTCGGGTTCCCGCTGTCGATCTCCGCCGCGGGCGACCACCCCACCGACGGCGATCGCCGGGTGTCGGTGGTGGCCACCGCCGGGTACATCGCGTTCCTGGTGGGGCCGCCGCTGCTCGGGTTCGTCGGGGAGCACCTCGGCCTGCAGACGGCGATGCTCGTGCCGCTCGTCCTGCTGGTCGCCGCGTTCCTGGTCGCCCCGGCGACGCGGGGACAGGACACCGGTCGGACGAACGAGCCGTCGGAACCGGCGCGTCGGCCGTCCGGTCGGTAGCGTCTCCGGCATGCCGTTCTTCCGCGACGCTCCGCGCCCGACCACCCCAGCCGCTCCGTCCAGGGTCCAGGCCGCGTGGTCCGACTCCGCCGGGCACTTCGCGACCCGGTGCCTGCAGCTCATCATCGTCGTGGTGGTCGTCGCCGGCGTCGTCTGGGCGAGCAACATCCTGAGCGTCGTCACGATCCCGGTGCTCCTCGCGCTCATCATCGCGTCGGCCATGCACCCCGTGGTGTCGTGGCTCCGCAAGCACCGGGTGCCGTCCGTGCTGGCCACCCTCGCGGTGCTCATCGGCGTCCTCGCGATCCTGGGGCTGATCGGCTGGCTCATCGTCGTCGCCGTCGAGAACCAGTGGGCGCAGCTGCAGAAGTCGGCAGTCGACGGGTTCCAGCAACTGCAGGAGTTCGCGAAGAACCTGCCGTTCTCGATCTCGGACAAGCAGATCGACGACGCGGTCGCGTCGGCGTCCGACTTCGTCACGAGCGCGCAGTTCGGCTCCGGTGCCCTCGCTGGTGCCTCGGCCACCGCGAACTTCCTGACCGGGCTCGTCCTGATGATCGTCGTGCTGTTCTTCTTCCTGAAGGACGGCCCGAGCATCTGGGAGTTCCTGCTCCGCCCCTTCACCGGTGAGCGCTACGCCCGAGCACGTCGCGTCGGAGACCGGGTCGTCTCCACCCTCGGCGGGTACGTCCGCGGCACCGCCACGGTCGCGGCGGTCGACGCGATCGGCATCGGAGTCGGCATCGCCATCGTCGGCGTGCCCCTCGCCCTGCCGCTGGCCGTCATCGTCTTCATCACCGCGTTCATCCCGATCGTCGGTGCCACCGCCGCCGGCATCCTCGCCGCCCTGGTCGCGCTCGTGGCCCTCGGTCCGGTGCAGGCACTCATCGTGATCGGCATCGTGGTGCTGGTGAACCAGCTCGAGGGCAACCTGCTGCAGCCCGTCCTGATGGGGCGCACCCTCAAGCTGCACGGCCTCGTCATCCTGATCGGGCTGACCGCCGGCACCGTCCTCGCCGGCATCACCGGCGCGATCATCTCGGTGCCGCTGATCGCCGCCGCCTGGGGCGCGATCCTGGTGTGGGACGGCCCGAACACCCCGGCCCGACCGTGGCGGAAGAAGCGCAACGAGGACGTCACCGCGCACGAGTTGCCGCAGGGCTGATCCGCAGCACCGATCCGTGAGGCGCGTTGCGGACATCCGCTTCGCGCAGCGGCCTTCCACCCAGCAGGATGGAGGAGTGCTCGTCTCCATCGTCTACATGAGCCGTGCCGTCGTCCCCTTCGACGACCAGGCCATGGCGGTGCTGCTCGCGGAGTCCCGGCTGCGCAACGAAGCGCTCGGGGTCTCCGGGCTCCTGCTCGCCAAGGGCGGCCGCTTCATGCAGCTGCTCGAGGGGCCGGCGTGGAGCGTGCAGGACCGGTACGACGTCATCGCGAAGGACCGCCGTCACGGTGAGGTGAAGTCACTCGTGCGCGAGGACATCGAGCGCCGACGGTTCGACGGCTGGTCGATGGCCTACCGCGCGCTCGACGACTCGGACATCCGGTCCGAAGCGGGCTTCAGTCCCTTCCTGTCGGGCACGATGGACTTCCCGCGCTCGTTCGACCGGACCAGTGCGGCCTGGCTGTTGAAGTGGTTCCGCGACCGCGAGCTGCACGACCTCTGATCCGACCCCGCACGCCGTCGCGGATCAGCCTTCGCTGAACGCGTCCTCGACGACGTCGAGCAGCCGGTCGCGGTGCTTCGGGTCCGCCGTCGCCGCGATCACCACGCGCCACATCGTCGCCACGGCCGGCATCAGGTCGGTGCGCCGCGTCCGGACGTCGGACACGAGCTGCACGCCCGTGAAGTAGGGCACCACCGTCGACCCGAGCTGCTCCGCGGTCAGGTCCGTCCGGAGTTCCCCGCTGGCGACCGCCAACCGGAACACGTCGACGATCCCGCCGATCCACTGCTCGTAGAAGCTCAGCGTCGCGGTCTGGAACTCGCCGCGCTCCAGCGACAGCCGGATCCCCGCCCGCACGATCGGGTCGGTCCGGAGCAGGTCGGCGATGCCGTGCGACGCCCCGATCAGCGCGGCGACCGGCGAGCTGTCGGTGTGGCTGACGACGTCGAAGGTGCGGGCGTTCTGCTCGCCGATGACGCCGAGCGCCAGGGCGAGCTTCGTCGGGAAGTGGAAGTGCAGCGTTCCCTGCGAGACGCCCGCCGCGCGGGCGATGCCCGCGATCGTCGCGCCGGCGAAGCCGACGCGGTCGAACTCCTCCGCCGCGGCCACCAGTATCTGCTCACGTCGTTCCACGGGACCAGTCTCACAGTCTGGAGGCACGGTGCCAGCTGGCACCGTCCCTCCAGTCCGAGGGGTGGTGCGTCTCAGGCCGCGTGCCGGCAGTCCGAGGTGTGGTGCGGCTCAGGCCGCGTGCCGGCCGAGGGTGATGCGCTCCTCGGGCAGGTCCTGCAGGTCGCGCCCACGGAACCAGCGGAGCAGCCAGTCGGCGGGCGTGCCCGCCACCCCGGTCGGCAAACCGGTGCGGTCGCTGAGGAAGGTACTGAACCCGGGCTCGTCACGGAGCTCGTCCCCGGTCGGGCTGCCGAACGCCATCGCCCAGCCGTCGAACCGACGCGTGCTGATGGACTCACGCGACAACGACTTCACGCCGGTGTGCCGCGGGTCGCGCTCGATCGCGGCGAAGCGGTCCTCGACGCTCCAGACCGGACCCTCGAGCACCTGCATGAAACGGCCGCCCTTGGCGAGCAGGAGCCCGGAGACGCCGAGCGCGTGGTTGCGGAGCCGCGCCTCACGCAGCATGGCGACCAGCTGGTCGTCGGTCAGGTCGTCGACGGCGACGGACATGTAGACGAGGGAGGTGAGGGAAGTCATCCCCTGCAGTCTGGGTCGTGGTCGGCGGGACGGTCAACGCGTCGTCCGCACACCGCACCGGACGGTGCGGCATGCGGACGACGGGCGGGGTTTCGATCAGGTGAGGGCGAGCAGGTTGTTGACCTGTTCGTTGACCCCGGTCAGCGTCGAGATCGGCTTGCCGTTCGCGTAGACGTCGTCGAAGGCGGGCTGCAGCAGGGCCTGCACGTCGGCGGGGTTCTTCGTGACCGGGAACAGGAACGTGGTGTCCTCCTCGACCTGCCGGGTGAACGCCGAGACGTCGAGCCCGCGCTTCCGGAACGACGCCACGGCAGCCTCGGTGCCAGCGGGACGGGCGGGGAACACGATCCCGCTCTCACCGACGATCCGCTGCGCCTCGTCGCTGCCCAGGAACGCCACCCACTTCGCCGCGGCCTCGGGGTCCTTCGCCTGCTTCGTGATCGAGTCGCCGAGCCCGTTGAACATCGACGCACGGTGACCCGACGGGCCGATCGGGGTCGGGGCGACCGCGACGTCGAGGTCCTCCATGCCGAGGTACGAACCGATCATCCACGAGCCGTTGAACGACAGCGCGCACTTGCCGGCGCCGAGCTGGACCTCGGGCCCGGTCGTGGTGGAGAACACCCCGTACTTCGCCATGTAGCCCTTCTCGGCCAGCCGGTAGTACCAGGCGAGGGTGTCCTGCACGACCCGCTCGTCGTAGCGGAACCTGTCGCCCCACGGGTTCTCGTTCGTGTAGAACCAGTCGACCGATCCGGTGAACGGTGACCACTGGGTCTGGCCGAAGCCGTCACCGCCCGAGCCGTTCGACGAGATGCCGTAGACGGCGACGTCGTCCTTGTCGAAGCCGTCCTCGTCGCCGCGCCGGCCCTTCGAGTCGACGGTCAGCCGCGCGAGCATCCGTTCGAACGTGCCGCCGTCCTCCGGGTTCCACTCGAGCGACCCGAGTTCCTCGGCGGAGACCCCGGCCTTCGCCATTGCCTTCCGGTCGTAGAACATCGCGACGGTGTCCCAGTCCTTCGGCGAGCCGTAGCGGTGGCCGTCCTGGCCCTTCCACAGTTCGGCGAGTCCGGACTGGTAGTCGTCGTCCCGGAGGCCCTTCGTGGCGTCGAGTTCGTCGAGCTTGTAGAGCACGTCGAGGTCGGCGTACTGCGGGAACTTCGTCAGGTGGTCGGTGAAGACGTCGGGCGCGGTGCCGGCGATGAAGCCCGCGGTGAGCTTGGTCCAGTAGTCGTTCCACCCGAGCTGGGTGATCTTCACGGTGATGTCCGGGTTCGTGCGGTGGAACGCGTCGGCGACGGCCTGGTACGCGGGCTGCTGGTTGGCGTCCCAGAGCCAGTAGCTCACGGTGCGCACACCCGATCGGTTCGTTGTGCGGCGACCTGGCGACGAGCAGGCGGCGAGCGCGCCGAGGGCCAGGGCGGAGGCGCCGCCGGCGAAGAGCGTGCGGCGGGTCAGTTGGTTCGTCATGGTGTTCGTCCTGTCCGACAGCCGGGTCACTTGATCCCGGAGAAGCCGATGGAGTTGACGATCCGCTTGGCGAAGACGCCGAACAGCAGGATCATCGGGAGCGCCGCCACCAGGGTCGCGGCCATGAGCCCGGCCCAGTCGGTGCCGGACTGCGGGGTCTGCGACTTGAAGACGCCGAGCGCGACGGTCAGCACCCGCGAGCTGTCGGTGTACGACACCATGAGCGGCCAGAAGTAGTCGTTCCAGCTCGTGATGTACGTCAGCACGGCGAGGGTGGCGATCGGGGCCGCCGCCATCGGGATGACGAGCCGGAAGAACACGCGGACCTTGCCGGCACCGTCGATGAGCGCCGCCTCTTCGACCTCCTTCGAGATGCCGAGGAAGAACTGCCGCAGGAAGAACACCGCGAACGGGGTCATGAACATCGTCGGCAGGGCGATGCCGAGCAGGTTGTCGACGAGCCCGAGCTGCTTGATGAGGGTGAAGTTCGGCAGCAGCGTGAAGATCGCCGGGACCATCAGCCCGGCCAGGAACACCCCGAACACCTTGTCGCGACCGGGCCAGCGCAGCCGGGCGAAGGCGTAGGCGGCCGCTGCCGAGAAGAACACCTGGCCGACGGTGACGAGCGTCGACACCAGGATCGAGTTGAGCAGGTACCGCCAGAAGTTCAGCGCGGCGCCGGAGCCGCCCTGCGCCAACGCCTCTTCGGTGGACTGCAGGCCGAAGACCCGCTCGAACCCGCCCAGGCTGAACCCGACGGGCAGCAACGAGGTGGGGTCGGAGTTGATCGCGGTGTTCGACGACAGCGCGGTGCGCAGGATCCAGTAGAACGGGAACAGGGTGACGACGATGACGAGGATCATCGCGACCCAGGCGAGCACCCGGCCGAGCGACGGGCGGCGGCGGTGACCGGCCCCCATCCGAGGCGGGCGGGCCGTGGTGACGGAACGGGTGAGTGTCGTGGTCATGGCGCTTCCGTTCAGTCCAGGTCGGACTCACCCGAGCGGGTGAGGCGGTACTGGATGATCGTGATGATGCTGAGGACGATGAGGAGCGCGACCGAGACCGCGGACGCGTAGCCGAACTGGAACCGGCCGAACGCCAGGTTGTAGATGTAGTTCTGCACGACGTTCGTGGCGTTCGCGGGGCCGCCCTGCGTGGTGACGGCGACGGTGTCGAACACCTGGAACGACCCGATCACGGTGATGATCAGCACCAGGGACAGGATCGGGCGGAGCAGCGGCACCGTGATGCGCCAGAACATCTTCCACTCGCTCGCACCGTCGATGCGTCCGGCCTCGTACACGGTCTCGGGCAGCGACTGCAGGCCGGCGAAGATGAGCAGTGCCGTGTAGCCGACGTGCCGCCAGACGTTGATGAGCGCGATCGAGGGGATGCCCCAGACGTCGCTCTGCAGGAACGGGATGCGGTCGAGCCCGAGTGCGGCGAGCATCTCGTTGCCGATGCCGAGCTGGGTGTCGAGGATCCAGAGCCAGACCAGGGCGGCGACGACGTTCGACACCAGGTACGGCGCGAGCACGATGCCGCGCACGAAGGTCGACTTGGTCAGGCGGTGCATCATCACGGCGATGAACAGCGCGACGACGGTCTGGATGACGATGTTGATGAGCACGTACTCGACGGTCACCACCATCGAGTGCCAGAAGATCGAGTCCTGCACCAGGCGGGCGTAGTTCTGCAGGCCGGTGAACTCGGGCTCGGTGAGCAGGTTGTACGAGGTGAAGCTCAGGTAGATGCCCCGCACGGTCGGCCAGGCGAGGAACACCGCGAACCCGACGGCTGCCGGGGCGATGAAGACGAGCGCGAGCCACAGGTCGTTCCTGGGGCGGCGCCGTGGTGCGGTGGTGCGGGCACGGGCGAGGTCGGCGGACCGACTCCTCCGTCTCGTGCTGGCGGTCGTCAAGGGTGACGACACAGGGCTCTCGGTTGCCATCGCGACTCCTTCGTCTGCGGTGGACTGACGTGCAGCAGTCCGTGAGCCGGGAATCTACACGTGGGGACCACTGCTGGCAAGAGGCTCTTTTCGGGCCGTCGAAAGGGGTTGTCACGTGTAGACAGCGTGTGTCAGGATGGCGCTCGATCGCATCGGAGCGACCCGCTCGGCGACGCATCCCACACCCCTGGAAAGGTCACTGATGATCTCTGTCGGAATGGTCGGCGCGGGCCAGTTCGCCCCCCAGTTCGCCAAGCTGTTCAAGCTCCACCCCGACGTGGACCGGGTCTACGTCACGGACCTCGTCGACGAGCGCGCGTCGGAACTCGTCGAGACGCAGCACCTCGACGGCACGTTCCCGGACTTCGACGCGGTCCTCGCCTCGGACGTCGACGCCGTCGCGATCTTCACGCAGCGCTGGACCCACGGGCCGCTCGTGGTCAAGGCCCTGCGCGCCGGCAAGCACGTGTACTCCGCCGTGCCGATGGCGATCTCCGTCGACGAGATCCGCGACATCATCCAGGCGGTCCGCGAGACCGGCCTGACCTACATGATGGGCGAGACGAGCTACTACAACCCCGCGACGGTGTTCGCCCGCAAGCAGGTCGCCGCCGGCGCCTTCGGCCGGGTGTTCTACGCCGAGGGCGACTACGTGCACGACATGGACCTCGGCTTCTACGCCGCGTACCAGTACAGCGGCGGCGACGAGTGGAAGCGCACCGCCAGCTACCCGCCCATGCTCTACCCGACGCACTCGGTCGGTGGGGTCCTCGGCGCGATCCCCGGGCACGCGGTCAGCGTCAGCTGCATCGGTGTCAAGGACGACCGCGGCGACGGCGTCTTCGACAAGGACGTCAGCCAGTTCGACAACGACTTCTCGAACGCCACCGCCGTGTTCGAGCTCGACAACGGCGGGGTCATGCGCATCAACGAGATGCGTCGCGTCGGCTACCCGTCGCACATCCGTGAGTCGCGCTTCCGCTACTTCGGCACCGAGGCCAGCTTCGAGCAGCTCGCGAAGACCAGCGTCTGGCAGGACAAGGAGGACTCGTACGACATCAGCGACAAGATCGACACGCAGGCGACGATGTCCCTCGACGACCCGCGCCTGGCCGACGTCGACCCGTCCCTGCGCGACGCGTTCGTCTCCGGCTACGCCGAGGTGCACGACACCGACCGCCTGCCCGCCGAGTACGACGGCGTGCCGACCGGGCACGAGGGCAGCCACCAGTTCCTCGCCGACGACTTCGTCCGTGCCGTCGTCGACCGGACCCTGCCGCCGGTGAACGCCTGGACCGCCGCGCGCTTCACCCTGCCGGGCATCATCGCCCACCAGTCCGCGCTGCAGGGCGGCGCCCGCCTCGACGTGCCGGACTTCGGTGACGCCCCCGAGACGACGAGCGCTGCGACGGCGAGCGCACCGACGTCAGCAGGCAGCACGTCGTCGGCTACGATCGCGTCCGAGTAACACGTGTCGTTCGGGTGCCGGTCCGTCGTGGGCCGGCACCCGAACGACGCTCCCGGACCCGACGAAGGTGGCACCCGTGACCGTCCCGACGAACCCCAGGGCGGTCACCCGTGCGGACGTCGCCCGCTACGCCGGGGTCAGCACCTCCGTCGTCAGCTACGTCGTGCACGACGGACCGCGCCCCGTCGCGGCCGCCACCGCCGCCCGCGTGCGCGAGGCCATCCGCGTCCTCGGCTACCGCCCGAACGCGAGCGCCCAGGCCCTGCGCACCGGCTCGTCGAAGATGCTCGGCCTGATCGTGCCCGAGCTCGACAACCCGTTCTGGTCCGAGCTCGCCGTCGCCGTCACCCACGCCGCCGCCGCACGCGGCTACGACGTCCTGCTCGCCAACAGCGACGGTGACGCCGCCCAGGAGCGCGAGCGGCTCCGCAGCCTCTCCGCGCGCCAGGTCGACGGCATCATCGTGACGAGCATCATGACCCACCCCGACCTGTCGACCGTCACCGACCCCGGCCTGCCGATGGTCCTGCTCAACACGTTCTTCGAGGTCCCCGAGTACGCCAGCATCGGTGTCGACGCCCTGCGTGGCGCTCTCGACGGCACGCAGCACCTGGTCGAGCACGGCTACCGCTCGATCGGCCTCGTGATGGGGCACACCGGCTCGATGGAGCTCCGCGAGCAGGGCTGGATGCGGGCCCTCCGCCAGGCCGGCCTGCCCGACGGCCCCATCGTCCGCACCGACTTCACCCGGCGCGGAGGCTACGAAGCCGGCCTCCGCATGTTCGCCGACGAGACCGGCCCCCGAGCCGTCTTCGTCAGTTCGGACATGCAGGCGATCGGCCTGATGCGCGCACTGTGGGAACTCGGTCTGCGCGTCCCCGAGGACGTCGCGATCGTGTCGTTCGACGGCGCGGCCGAGGCGGACTACACGAACCCGCAGCTCACCACGGTCCGGCAGCCGATCGAGACGATGGCGGTCGCCGCGGTCGACCGCGTGCTCGGCCTCGACGCCGACAACCAGTGGCACCGCGACCTGGTCCCCGCCGAGTTGGTCCTCGGCGCGAGTTGCGGGTGCGACGTGCGTCGCTGACGCACCCACCGACAGCCTGGAGGCGCGGGGCGGGGCCGCCACGGGCCTCCTGTCCGTCAGCCGGTCGCGTTCAGGACACCGGCTCCATGACGGCGCGGAGGCGTGCGGTCGGGATGCGCTGCTGCGCATCCACGGTCACGGCGGCAGCTTCGACCGCCTCGCCGGTCTCGGCGTCGACGAAGCGCAGGTCCGACGCTCGCTCGGACGGGCGGTGCCGGTCGGCCCAGCCGCCGAGGGCGAGCAGCACGAGCGACAGGTCGCGGCCGGCATCGGTCAGGACGTACTCCTCGCGGGCACGTGCCCCCTCGGGCTTGTAGGTCGTGCGCTCGAGCACTCCCCCGTCGACGAGTGAGGCCAGGCGTGCGGTCAGGACCTCGCGCGGGATGCCGAGGCTCTGCTGGAACTGGCTGAAGCGGGTCGAGCCACCGACGGCGTCGCGGACGATCATGAGCGTCCACTTCTCGCCGAGGACGTCGAGGGAGCGTGCGATGGGGCAGCGCTCGTCGCCGCCGAGGATGCCGAGCATGCGTTCATCCTAGCTGGGTTCGATTTCCGGACACAACGTGCTAGGTTCGATTTCCGTACTCACCTTCCCTTCTTTGGAGCACTCATGACCGACCTCACCAACGCCGTCGTCCTCGTCACCGGAGCGAACGGCGGCCTCGGCGCCGAGTTCGTCCGCCAGGCCCTGGAGCGTGGCGCCACCAAGGTCTACGCGACCGCCCGGAACCCCCGTACCTGGGACGACGAGCGCATCGTCCCGCTCGCCCTCGACGTCACGAGCCAGGAGAGCGTCGACGCCGCGGCCCGCACCGCCGCCGACGTGACCGTCGTCGTGAACAACGCCGGGATCGCCGGCTCCGACCCGCTCGTCGACGTCTCCGTCGAAGAGGTCGAGCGCATCTTCGCCACCAACGTCTTCGGTGCACTCCGCGTCGCCAAGGCCTTCGCCCCCTCGATCGCCAACGGTGCGCTGATCGACGTGCACTCCGCCCTGAGCTGGGTCGCCCTCGCCGGCGCGTACTCGGCGTCGAAGGCCGCGTTCTGGTCGATCACGAACTCCCTGCGTCTCGAGCTCGCACCCCAGGGCACCCAGGTCGTCGGCGCCCACCTCGGCTACACCGACACCGGCATGATCGCCGACCTCGACGTCGAGAAGTCCGACCCCGCCGACATCGTCCGGTCGATCTGGGACGCGGTCGAGGCCGGCGAGCACGAGGTCCTCGCCGACCAGGTCAGCCGCGACGTCCGTGCCGGTCTGAGCGCCCCGCTCACCGCGCTCTACCCGATGCTCGCCAGCGCCTGAGGCCGGTTCTCGTCGGGACGGTGACGGTTCTGGTTCACGAACACCCGTGTTCGTGAACCAGAACCGTCACCCGCCCCGATCGCGTCAGCCGCCCGCGCCACGCTCGGTGATCCGACGGTTCGTGGCGGTGATGGCGGACCGCTCGTCGTCGGACAGACCACCGGCGTGGAGGATCCGGCTCAGCACGTCGCTCTTCCGCTCGATGTAGTCGTCGATGTCCTCGGCCTCGGTGGCTGCCCGGCGCTTCACGGCGGCGTACTCGTCACGCAGCGCCGGATCCGCACGCAGGACGTCGCGGACGGCCAGGTGGTTCCGCAGCGCGAGCGACCCGGCCGCGACGACGTAGGTGTTGGTCGGGGCGAACCGCTCCGGAGCCCGGAACGCCTGCCGCCCCGGGACGCCGAGTTCACCACGCGGCTCGAAGCCGATCGTCGCCATCGCCGCCACTGCAGCCGGGACGTCGGCAGCGTCCACCACGACGTCGACGTCGAGCACGGGCTTCGCCGCCAGGCCCGGCACGGACGTGCTGCCCACGTGCTCGATGCTCCGGAACGGCACGTCGGCGCCGTCGAGCGCGGCGGCGTACGCGTCGTGGAGCTGCCGGAACCGCTCGGGCCAGGACGACCGGTACTCGACGACCTCGATCACGGGGCCGGCGTCGGCGCGAGGAGCTGGAACATGACGTGGTCGCGCCAGACGCCGTTGATCTTGATGTACTCCGGCGCGAAGCCGTACCGGGTGAAGCCCGCCGACTCGAGCGCGCGCTGCGAGCCGACGTTCTCGGGCAGGGTCTCAGCCTGCACGCGGTGCAGGCGGAGCACGTCGAACGCGTGATCGGCCGCCGCACGGACAGCGCGGGACGCGTGGCCCTGTCGCGTGCGGTCGGCGCGGACCCAGTACCCCATCGCGCACGACTGCAGGGCGCCGCGGACGACGCCGCTCAGCGTGATGCGGCCGAGGAGTTCCCCGTCGGTCGACTCGATGACGAACGGCACCGCGTTGCCGGCGCGCTGCGTGGCGAGGGCCTGCGTGATGACGTCCCGCTGGCCGGACTCCGTGTAGTACGACGGCGCTCGGGCCGGTTCCCACGGTCGCAGGTGGTCAGCGTTCTCGGTGATGACCGCGGCCAGGACGGCCGCGTCGTCGAGGCGGAGTGGGCGCAACCGTGTGTCCATCGCGGAGGGTGTGGGATTCGAACCCACGAGACATCTCTGCCCACCTGTTTTCAAGACAGGCTCCATCGGCCGCTCGGACAACCCTCCAGTGACGCGACCACGTGGCGAGACGTGATCGCGTCCCGGGAAGTCTACCCGGGCCTCCAGGCAGGGGTGCGCGCGAGCGCGGACTAACGGGGCAGGGAGTCGAGCGCCGCTGCCAGGCCGTCGTCGGTGATGCCGCCGGTGAGCTCGTTGCCGGCGTCGACGACGTCGTCGGGGGCCTGGCCCATGACGACGCCGCGACCGGAGGTCGAGGCCCAGCGGAGCATGTCGATGTCGTTGCGGCCGTCGCCCGCGGCGAAGACGCGGGAACGCGGGATGTCGAGCCACTCGCGGACGCGCTCCATCGCCGTGGCCTTCGTCACGCCCTCCGGAGCGATGTCGAGCCACGACGTCCAGCCGACGGAGTACGAGACCTTGTGCAGGCCCATCTGCTCGACGATCTGCAGGAAGTCCTCGGTGTCGTGGCCGGGCGAGATGACGACGACGCGGGTGGCCTCGACGCCGAGCAGCTGCTCGAACGGCACGTGCTCGCCCTCGACGGTCATCGTGTCGTCGGGGAAGTTGCCGGACAGCAGGAAGTGACCGGTCTCGTCCTCGACGCCGAACGCGGCGTTCTCGAGCGCGCCGTGGATGGTCTGCAGCACCTCGGACGGGTCGAACCGCTCGACGTGTTCGCGCACGTAGGAGCCGTCGGCGCGGCGGGCCAGGATGAGCGCACCGTTCGCGCACACCAGGTACTTCGGCCGGATGCCGAGGGTCTCGAGCAGGGGCACGGTCATGCCCTCGCTGCGGCCGGTCGAGAGCATGACCTCGTGCCCGGCGGCCTCGGCGTCACGGACTGCCGCCACGACGGCCTCGGTGATGACACCGTCCTCGCGCATGGTGGTGCCGTCGATGTCGAGCGCGACCAGCCAGCGCTTGGTGCGGGCGGGCGCGTCGGTGCCCGCGCCCTGCTCGGTGCCGTCCACGAACCGTCCCTGGGTGCTCATCGGGGCTCGATCACCTCGACGCCACCGAGGTAGGGGCGCAGGACCTCCGGCACGACGACGGAACCGTCGGCCTGCTGGTGCGTCTCGAGGATCGCGACGATCCAGCGGGTGGTGGCGAGGGTGCCGTTCAGTGTGGCGACCGGGGCGGTCTTGCCGCTCTCGGTGCGGTAGCGGATGTCGAGGCGGCGGGCCTGGTACGTCGTGCAGTTCGACGTCGAGGTGAGCTCGCGGAACGTGCCCTGCGTCGGGACCCAGGCCTCGATGTCGTACTTCTTCGCGGCGCTCGTGCCGAGGTCACCGCCGGCGACGTCGATCACGCGGTAGTGCAGCCCGAGGTCCTGCAGCATCTGCTCCTGGTACCCGACGAGCTTCTCGTGCTCGGCCTCGGCCTGGTCCGGGTGGACGTAGGTGAACATCTCGAGCTTGTTGAACTGGTGCACGCGGAGGATGCCGCGGTTGTCCTTGCCCGCCGACCCGGCCTCACGCCGGTAGCAGGTCGACCAGCCGGCGTAGCGGTGCGCGGTCTTCTCGATGTCGAGGATCTCGTCGGCGTGGAAGCCGGCCAGGGCGACCTCGCTCGTGCCGGTCAGGTACAGGTCGTCGGCTTCGAGCCGGTAGACCTCGGCCGCGTGCTCGCCGAGGAACCCGGTGCCGGCCATCGTCTCGGGGCGGACGAGCGTCGGGGTGATGAGCGGCTCGAAGCCGGCGGCGATCGCACGGTCGAGGCCGAGCGACATCAGCGCGATCTCGAGCCGGGCGCCCATGCCGCGCAGGAAGTAGAAGCGCGAGCCGGAGACCTTCACGCCGCGGGGGATGTCGATGATGCCGAGGTGCTCGCCGAGGTCGGCGTGGTCCTTCGGCTCGAAGTCGAACTCGGGCTTGGTGCCGACGGTGCGGAGCGTGACGAAGTCGTCCTCGCCGCCCTCGGGCACACCGGGGAGCACGACGTTGGGGATGCCGCGGACGACGGTGTTGAAGGTGTCCTCGGCCGCGGTGACGGTGGCCTGCGCCTCCTTCACCTTTGCGGCGAGGGCCTGGGCCTGCTGCACGAGCGCGGCCTTCTCGTCCTTCGGGGCCTTGGCGACGGTCTTGCCGAAGGCGTTCTGCTCGGCGCGGAGCGACTCGAACGAGGTGATCGCACTGCGGCGGGCGGAATCGGCGGCGACGGCTTCGTCGACGACGGCCACGGAGGCACCACGCGCCTGCTGTGAAGCCTTGATGACGTCCGGGTTGTCGCGAAGCAGCTGTGGATCGATCACCGCCCCATCCTAGACGGGGCAACCGCACGCAGCCTCGATCGGTAGCGTGGACGTATGTCGACCCCTTCGGAGACCGCGCCCGCGGACCAGGACGCCCTCCCCACCGAGCAGCGGACGGCCGCGGTGGTCTACAACCCGGTCAAGGTCCACCTGCCGACCCTCAAGCGCACGGTCGCGGAACACCAGCAGCAGGCGGGCTGGGCCGAGACCCTGTGGTTCGAGACCTCGGAAGAAGACCCGGGCGGCGGCATGGCCCGCGAAGCTATCGAGGCCGGTGCCGACGTCGTCGCGGCGGCCGGCGGTGACGGCACGGTCCGTGCGGTCGCCGAGGTCGTGCACGAGTCCGGATCGACCCTCGCGCTGCTGCCGAGCGGCACCGGCAACCTGCTCGCGCGCAACATGAAGCTCCCCCTCGACGACCTGGCCGCGAGCGTCCGGACGATCTTCCACGGCGACGACCGCAAGATCGACTTCGGCATGCTCAAGGTCGAGCGCCCCGGCGGTGAGCGCGAACGCTTCGGCTTCCTGGTGATGGCGGGCCTCGGGCTCGACGCCCGGATGCTCGTGAACACCCGCCCCGAGCTGAAGAAGAAGGTCGGCTGGCTCGCCTACGTCGACTCGCTGTTCCGCTCGGTGCGCGACGCCAACGCGTTCGAGTTCCGCTACCAGCTCGACGACGACGGCAACCACTCGCTCCGGGCACACTCGCTCATCGTCGGCAACTGCGGCATGCTGCAGGCCGGCGCGATCCTGCTCCCGGACGCCGAGATCGACGACGGGGTGTTCGACATCGCCGTGATGCGTCCCCGCGGGTTCTTCGGCTGGGTGCGGATCGGTGCCCGGGTGTTCTGGGAGAACGGGATCCTGCGGGCGTTCCGCCGGTCGAACCTGGGCAAGACCGCGGTCGGCAAGAAGATCGTCTCGAAGTCGCGCGAGGAACGACCCCTGCGCTACCTGCGCGGGCAGGAGTTCACGGCACGGCTTGAGCGGCCCGACGAGTTCGAGATCGACGGCGACCCGGTGGGCGAGGTCATCGCCTTCCGTTCGCGCATCGACCCGATGGGGCTCTCCGTGCGCGTGCCGGACCCGGCGGACGACCGCCACGGCTCGCGCCAGGTGCCCTGAGCCTGACCCTGTCGCTCGGCCCGCGGTGCGCCGCTACCGTGCCCCGGGCTCGCCCGACACGATCGCGCGCAGCCAGTCCCGCGCCTCGACGAACGCGGCGTCCGAGTAGCGCGCGGGCACCTCGGGGCGGGCACCGTCGGCACGCGGGTACGACCCGAGGAACGTCACGCGCGGGCTGAACCGGCGCAGGCCGAGCAGCGCGTCCGCGACCCGCTCGTCGCGCACGTGCCCGTCGAGGTCGATGACGAACCGGTAGCGGCCGAGCTCGTCACCGATCGGGCGTGACGACAGCAGCCCCATGTTGATGCCCCGGGTCGCGAACTGTTCGAGCATGTCGACCAGGGCACCGGGGTGGTCGGCGGGCAGCTCGACGATGACGCTGGTCTTGTCGGCGCCGGTCGGTTCGGGCAGCGCGAGGGTCTTCGACACGAGCACGAACCGGGTGACCGCCGAGGCGTTGTCCCCGATGGACGACGCGAGCACGACGACGTCGTGGTGGTCGGTGATGCCGGGCGGCGCGACGGCAGCGTCGGCGGTGGGGTTCGCCTCGAGCAGGGCGAGGGCCGCTGCGACGTTCGACGACGCCGGGATGTGGCCGTGGCCGGGCAGGTTCGCCTCGAGCCAATTGTGCGTCTGCGCGTAGGCGACCGGGTGCGCGTTCACGGTGTGGACGTCGGCCAGGGCTGTGCCGGGGCGGGCGACGAGCACGAAGTCGACGGGGACCAGGTACTCCCCCACGATCCGCACGCCGGGGATCCGGGCCAGGGCGTCCTGCGTGGCGCTGACACCGCCGTCGACGCTGTTCTCGATCGCGATGACGGCCCCGATCGAGCGGCCGGACATGACGTCGTCCAGGGCCTCACCGACGTTGTTGACACTCCGCCAGGGCTTGCCGGCGGCGGCCTCGACGAGCTTCAGGGCCGCCTCGGTGAAGGTGCCGGCGGGTCCGAGGTAGGAGTACGTGTCGGGCGGCGCGGCGGGGTCGGTCATGCGGCGAGCCTATTGCAGGGACGCGGAGGCCAGGCGGCCTCAGTCCGTCGCCGCACCCGTCAGCCGCTGCTCGCAGATCGCGGTGTCGTCGTCCTCGCGCGGGTAGGTCAGCGCCGCGAACCGCCCCTCGGGGTCGAGCCGCGTCAGGAGCGACGCCGCGATGCCGTCGAGCTGCGCGACCTGCTCGTCGGAGAGCGCGTCGATCACCACTCGGCGGGCGGTGCGGACGTGGTCCGGGGCAGCCTCGACGATCGTGGCGTACCCGGCGTCGGTCAGCCGGACGTCGGTGGCACGGCGGTCGGAGGTCGACGGGCACCGCGTCACGAGCCCGCGCTTCTCGAGCCGGGACACCACGTGCGACAGCCGCGGCAACGAGGCGTTCGTGGCCGAGGCGAGCGCCGACATCCGCAGGGTCCGGGTGTCGGTCTCGGAGAGCATCGCGATGACCATGTAGTCGAAGTGCGTCAGGTCGGCGTCGCGCTGCAGCTGCTGGTCGAGCGCCGCCGGCAGGAGTTCCATGACCGCGACGAGCTTCATCCACGCGCGCAGCTGCTCGCGGGTGAGCCACGGGGTCTCGTCGGTCATGACCTGATCATACCGAAAGGTTGTCTCTTTAACCAGTGGTGCGCACCGCGGACGGACCGGACGAACCGGACGAGTCCGCCGAACCCGACGAACCGCCAGCGCGACGCGACCGCACCACCCCGATGACGAGCACGACCACCACGACGACGAGCAGCGCCCCCTCGACGAGCAGCAGCCGCGTGCCGTAGTCGAACGGCAGCACGGTCGGGTTCTTCTGCCCGTGGTCCTTCGCCGCGATCTCCGGCAGGACCACCAGGGCGAGCACGCTGCCGAGCACGATCGCCGCCTGCACGACGACGAGCACCCAGGCCCGCAGCGAGCGTCCGGCCCGACGCAGCAGCAGCCCGGCACCGACCACGAACGGCGACAGGACCGCGTCGTGCAGCACCACCGCCGCGAGCAGCCAGACCCCGAGCCCGCCGATGCGGTTCGGCTTGACGGACGTCACGAGCACGTACGCCCCGAACGCGATGACCAGCACACCGATCACCACGAGCACGATCCGCGCGGCCTTCACCGGAGCACCTCGATCTTCTCGATCCACTTGGTCTGCAGCACACCGGGCCGCCCGGGAGCGATGATCCGCGCCGGGAACCCGTGGTCCAGGTCGAGCGTCGCACCGTTCAGCTCGAGGGCGACGAGCGTCGTCGGGTCCTCGGCGTACTCCGGTCCCATGTCCATGATCCGGTAGCCGCCGTGCCGCTCCAGGCTCGTCACGCGCACGTGCGACCCCTGCGGTGCCTGCACGGCGTCGAGCAGGTCGCGCATCCGCACGCCCTTCCAGGTCGCCATCTGACTCCACCCCTCGACGCACGAGATCGGCAGGTCGACCTGCGCGGTGCCGAGCGCGACGAGTTCCGCCCGGACGAACGTCCGGCTCACGTCGTGGCCGACGACGGTGAGCGTCCAGTCGGCGGCGGTCGCGGTGGCGAGGACGCCGGCTGCCCGCGCGGTCCGGTTGACCGGCAGCCCGTTCGCGCCGATGCCGCGACCGCGGGCGCCGAACACGTTGAACGGTTCCGCGAGCTTCGAGGACTGCCCCGCCGTGAGCGCGACGACACCGACGGTCGCCGCCGTCACGCCGGCGAAGAACCCGCGTCGGGCGATGCGCTGGCGTCGTCCGGTGGCGGCGTCCGGCGTCGGCCAGGAGGCCCGGCTCGGCTCCCCCGCGTCGGCCGTCGGCTGAGCGGGACTCGGCTCCTCGGACACCGCGCGGGTCTCCGGGGCGGCGTCCGGTCCGGTGGGACGGGGCTCGGCGCCGCCGGGGGCGGCGTCGACGCCGTCGATCCAGCGGAACACGCGTCCCAGCAGGCCCGGGGTGGTGGACCCGGCGGTCTCGGCGCCCGCAGCGTGCGTGACGGACGCGGGATGAGCCTCCAGACCGGGTGGGAGCAGTTCACTGCCGGACGCGGGGTCCGCGATGAACCGGCCGTGCGCGTCGTAGGAGTCGCGCTTCCGCCAGTAGCGGGCGATGACCGGCAGCTTGGCGGCGATGTGGATGGCCAGCGACCCGATGATCACGTAGGCCAGGGCGTTGTGCACCTGGCGGAACGGGAACGGCCACGGGTACCACTGGTACGTGTTGAGCAGGCCGGTGACGACCTGGATGATCGACGCGGACACGAGCACCGCGATCGACAGCCGCTCGAGCAGGTGCAGCACGCCGCGCACCGGCGGCACCTGCACCAGGGCGGGCATGACGGTGTTGAGCTTGGCGAGCAGCAGCGGGATGATCGCGATCCCGGTCGTGATGTGCAGGCCCTGCGTGAACTGGTACAGCTGCGTCGGACGGGTCGGGAACCGCATCCAGCCGAGCGGTTCCTGCAGCAGGTGGCTGTAGATCCCGGTGCCGAAGCAGATCAGGAACGCGATGCCGAGCAGGCGCCCGAGCACCACGGCCGAGCGGGCGTTGCGGTTGGGGGACGCCAGAGCTGCTCGTCCGTCGTGCAGCAGGCGCTGGAGGCCGGATAGCCTCGACGGACCATGAGCGACCGACTGCTTGCCCTCCGACCGTCCCTGGCCGACGGCACCGCCGCCCGGATCGGCACGGTGCTGGCCGTCGTGGGAGTACTCGCCCTGTCGGGCGTCATCGCCGTCGGCGTCACGCATCTGGGGTTCCTCCGATCGGGCCATCGTTCTGCATTCGTTGCGTGGACGCTGATCGCTTGGACCGTCTTCGTGATCGCCGTGCTCGCGGTGCGTTTCGTGCCCGTCCGGTGGATGACCACCATGGTCATCGGCGGAGCGGTGGTGATCGGCATCGCCGCGCTGGTCGGCCCGCCGAACACGAGCACCGACTCCGCCCGGTACGCGTGGGACGGCATCGTCCAGCATGCCGGTGTCTCACCGTACGCGCACACCCCCCAGTCCGCGGCACTGTCCGGTCTCCGACCCGACTGGTTGTTCCCCGACAAGGTGGACGGCACGTGCGATCCATTGAAGCCCCGGTTCCGCGGGCTCGGCGACGGCGCGGACGGGCACTGCACCGCGATCAACCGGCCGGACGTCACGACGATCTACCCGCCGATGGCGCAGCTGTGGTTCGCAGCGGTGCGGTTCTTCGTGCCGGCGACCGCGCAGTACCTGCCGTTCCAGGTCGCCGGGCTGCTCGTCTCGCTCGGCGTGACCGTCGGGCTCGTCCTGGTGCTCCGCCGGATCGGCCGGCCGACCTGGTGGGCGGCGCTCTGGGCCTGGTCGCCGCTCGTCGCGTCCGAGGCGGTCACCAACTCGCACGTCGACGTCGTCGGCGCCGCACTCGCCACGGCCGGTGTCGTGCTCGTCGCGTTCGGCCGGCCGATCTGGGGCGGGATCGCGCTCGGGGCCGCGACCGCGACGAAGCTCATCCCGGCGATCGTGTACCCACCGTTGCTCGGCCGCGGGCGGGCGTGGTGGGCGATCCCGATCGGCATCGCGGTGTTCGGGTTGCTCTACGTGCCCTACGTGCTGACGACCGGGCTCGACGTGCTCGGGTACCTGCCCGGCTACCTGAGCGAGGAGGGCTACGAGGACGGCTCCCGGTTCGCGCTGGTGTCGCTCGTGGTCAAGGGCGACGCGGCGACCCTGGTGGTGGGGCTCCTGGTGCTGCTGGCGGCGTTCGTGGCGTGGCGGTTGTCCGACCCGGCGCGGCCGTGGTCGGGCGAGGTCCTGATGATCGGCGTGACGTTCCTCGCCGTGACGCCGCGCTACCCCTGGTACGCGCTGCTGCTCATCCCGTTCGTGGTGCTGTCCGGGCGGTGGGAGTGGTTGTCGATCGGCCTCGCCATCGCGTTGCGCGGGGTGTGGCCGTCGGCGGACGCCTACCGGTGGTGGTTGCTCGCGGCCGTGGCGGTCATCGTGGTCGTCACGCTCCTGCGCACGGAGCGGTCGGAGTGGCGACGGTGGTGGGAGCGGCTGACGTTCCGGCGCGTGGAACACGTACGCTGACGACCATGGCACCCGCGATCCTGCTCGGCACGACCGGCTCCGTGGACCCGGCTCCCGCCGGGCTCGTCGACCGCTTCGGGCGTCGCGCCGTCGACCTGCGGGTGTCGCTGACCGAGCGCTGCAACCTCCGCTGCACCTACTGCATGCCCGCGGCCGGACTGCCGTTCGCCCCCGACGAGGCCCTGATGACGGCGACCGAGATCGAGCGGCTGGTCCGGATCGGCTCGTCGCGGTTCGGCGTCCGCAAGGTCCGGTTCACCGGCGGGGAGCCCATGCTCCGGCACGACCTGGTCGACGTGATCGCCCGGTGCGCCGCGCTGCCCGACGCCCCGGAGCTGTCGCTCACCACGAACGCGATCGGCCTCGCCCACCGTGCTCAGGGCCTGTACGACGCGGGGCTGCGGCGCGTGAACGTGTCGCTCGACACCGTCGACCCCGACGTCTTCACCACCGTGACCCGCCGGCCGTTCCTCGACAAGGTGATCGCCGGGCTGTCGGCCGCGCACGACGCCGGACTCGACATCAAGGTGAACGCGGTGCTGCTGCGCGGCATCAACGACGAGGCCGCCCCGGAACTCCTCCGCTGGTGCCTGGAGCGTGGCTACGAGCTGCGGTTCATCGAGCAGATGCCCCTCGACCCCGACCACGCCTGGGACCGCACCTCGATGATCACCGCCGCCGAGACCCGCGCGCTGCTGGCGACGTCGTTCGTGCTCACGCCGGACGACGCCCCGCGCGACGGCGCCCCGGCCGAGCGGTACCGCGTGCACGACGCCGTCACCGGGGAGCCGCTCGGCACCGTCGGGATCATCGCGAGCATCACCGAGTCGTTCTGCGCCGACTGCACCCGCACCCGGCTGACCGCCGACGGGCACGTGCGCAGCTGCCTGTTCTCCGACGAGGAGACCGACGTGCTGGGGCCGATGCGCTCCGGGGCGGACGACGACCAGGTCGCCGAGCTCTGGCGGCTCGCGATGTGGGCGAAGCCGCGCGACCACGGTGACGACAGCGACGAGCTCGTGCACCCGACGCGCGGCATGAGTGCGATCGGCGGCTGAGGCATGACCACAATCCGGTTCTTCGCCGCTGCCCGGGCTGCCGTGGGTGTCGACTCGCTGACCACGTCGGGCCCCACCATCGAGGCGGCCCTCGGCGCGATCGACGTCGTGGCGGACCCTGCGCGTTGGGGTGCGTTGCAGGAGCGTTGCTCGTACCTGGTCGACGGCGTGACCACGCGCGACCGGGCGACCTCGCTCGACGAGGTCGAGGTCGTCGACGTCATGCCGCCCTTCGCCGGGGGCTGAGTTCGGGGGCTGAGTTCGGCGGCTGAGCGGTAGTACGCCCGTTCCTTCCCAGAACTCCCGCGATACCTGGCGTTTTCGGGCATACCTGATGCGAACTTCCGACCAGGTACGCCCGATCCGACCCGGTACGCCCGGAACGACCAGGTACGCCCGATTCGACCCCGTGCCCGCCCTGCAGCCGCGTGGCACGACCGGGCAGCACGGTGAGCACCGCCGCGACGATCGTCAGCGCGAGCAACACGATCTGCGACGGCCCGAGCCCGAGCAGCAGCGTCCCCGGCATGAACAGCGACGCGACCGCGATCGACGGGATCGTCAGACCGATCGACGCCATCGCGGACCCCATCGCCAGGTTCAGGCTCGTCTGGATCCGGTTCCGTGCGGCGGCCTTCGACGCGGCGATGCCCTCCGGCAGCAGGATGAGCAGCGCGATCACGACACCGACGAACGACGGCGGGAACCCGACCGCGGCGACCCCGGCCTCGATCGCGGGCGACTCCACCTTGGCCAGCCCGACCACGGCGACGAGCGCGACGACGAGCAGCCCGAGCGACACCATCGTGGTGCGACCGGACGGGCGTGCGGCGTGGGCGTCCTCGGACTCGACGAGCACCCCGCCGGCACGGTTGACCGGCAGGAAGAAGTCGCGGTGCGCCACGGTCTGCGTGACGACGAACAGCCCGTAGAGCACGAGTGACGCGATCGCGACGAACACGAGCTGCGTGCCGGTGAAGGACGCGTCGTCGGTGCCGGTGGTGAAGGTCGGCAGCACCAGGGTCAGCACGGCGAGCGCGGCCACCGTCATGGTCGCGGCGCTCGCGCCCTCCTGGTTGAAGCGCACGGTGTTGTGCCGCAGGGTGCCGATCAGGATCGCGAGGCCGACCAGCCCGTTCATCGTGATCATCACCGCCGAGAACACCGTGTCGCGCGCCAGGGTCTCGGCCTGCGCACCGCCCGAGCTCGACAGCGAGATGATGAGCGCGACCTCGATGATCGTCACGGCGACGGCCAGCACGAGCGAGCCGAAGGGTTCCCCCACGCGGTGCGCCACGACCTCGGCGTGGTGGACAGCGGCGAGCACCGTGACCGCGAGCACGACGGCGACGATGACCACCACGGCGGTGCCGAGCCCGTAGCGGCCGTACGAGAACGCGAGCACGACGGCCGCCAGGATCGGCGTGGCCACGGGCCACACCTTGGGGAACCAGGAGGTCATCCGACCATTGTCTCAACCACGGGGCGCGTAGACCGCCACCTCGGCTGCGGGGACGTCGATGCGCACCGCGTCGCCGGGGGCGATCCCGAGCGCGGTCAGCCGCGCGAGCGTCAGGTCCGCCACCAGGTCACCGGCCCGCACCCGCACCAGTCCGTCGCGCGGTTCGAGCGACGAGACGGTGCGCGCGGCTCCGGCACCGTCCCGCGTCAGCACGGCGGCCGTCGGGTGGAAGGCGGCCAGGGCGGGCCGGCCGGGAGGCACGGCGTGCGCCCCCGACGCCAGCTCGCCCCCGCCGTCGATCGCGATCCCGCCCCCGGTGGCGGTCCCGTGCACCAGCGCGAGTCCGGAGAACGTCGCGGCGAACGCACTCGTCGGACGGCCGAGGACGGCAGCGGGGGTGCCCTGCTCGACCACCCGTCCGCCCTCGAGCACGACGACGCGGTCGGCCAGTGCGACGACCTCGACCGGGTCGTGCGTGACGAGCACCGCGGGCCGGCCGGCGACAGCGGTCCGGAGTGCCGCGCGGACCTCGTCCTGCGCGCCGACGTCGAGCGCCGAGGTCGGTTCGTCGAGCAGCAGCACCGCCGGGTCGGTGGCGAGCGCGCGGGCGATCGCGACGCGTTGCGCCTGTCCACCGGAGAGCGTGCGTGGGTCGCGGGTGGCCAGGTCGGCGACCCCGACGGCGTCGAGCGCGTCGCGGGCGAGCTGCCGGGCCGCGGCGCGACCGGCTCCGGCCGCACGGGGCCCGAAGGCGACGTTCCCGACGACGTCGAGGAACGGGAACAGGTCGGACCGCTGCGCGACGAGTCCGGCCCGACGACGGTGCGTGGGGACGGCGTGCCGTGGGCTCGAGACCTGCACCCCGTCGAGTTCGATCCGTCCGGCGTCGATCGGCAGCAGCCCGGCCAGGGCCTCGAGCACCGTCGACTTGCCCGCACCGTTCGGCCCGATGACGGCCAGGCACTCCCCCGCGCGGACCTCGATCGCGACGTCGACGTCCCGCGACCCGACGACGACGTGCGCCCGGACGCCCACCGCACCCTCGGCCGTCACGCCAGGGCTCCGCGGGTGCGGAACGACGAGGCGCCGATGACGACGACGGCCACCACGACGAGCACGACCGCCAGGGCCACCGCAGTGTCCGGGTCGACCTCGCGCTGCAGGTAGACCTCGAGCGGCAGGGTCCGGGTGACCCCCTGCAGGCTGCCGGCGAAGGTCAGGGTGGCCCCGAACTCGCCGAGGGCCCGGGCGAAGCAGAGGACGAGCCCCGAGACGATGCCGGGCAGGACCCGCGGCGTCGTGACGGTCAGGAAGGTCCGGGTGGGTCCGGCGCCCAGGGTCGCGGCGACCCGTTCGTAGCGGTCACCCTCGACACGGAGCGCGCCCTCGACCGAGGACACCAGGAACGGCATCGCGACGAAGGTCTGCGCGATGACCACCGCCGTGGTGGTGAACGCGATGTGCAGGCCGTGGTCGTCGAGGAACGCCCCGACCACCCCGAGCCGACCGAAGGCCGCGAGCAGCGCGAGGCCGCCGACCACCGGCGGCAGCACGAGCGGCAGGAGCACGACGGCACGTGCGACGCCGACCCAGCGCGACCGTGACCGCGCGAACAGCACGGCGAGCGGGTACCCGAGGACGAACGCGACGCCCGTGGCGGCGAGCGCCGTGCCGAGGCTGAGCCCGAGCGCGTTCAGTGACGCCGTGGAGGTCACGAGCCCGACGAACGACGACCAGTCCACCCGGCCGAGCATCGCGAGCACCGGCACGACGACGAACAGCCCGCCGAGCACCGCGGGCAGCGGGAGCCACCATGCGACCGGCGGCCGTCCGTCAGCGCGGGGAGCCACGGGTCAGGGCTTCCCGAAGCCCGCGTCGGCGAGCACGCGCTGCCCGGCGGCGGAGCGGACGTACTCCGAGAACGCCTGCGCGAGCTCCGGGTCCTCGGATTCCCGGAGCACGCCGATCGGGTACGTGTTGACGGCCTTGCCCGACTCGTCGAACGGGACGCCGTCGACCTTCCCGCCGGCTCCTCGGACGTCCGTCACGTAGACGAGTCCGGCGTCGGCCTGCCCGGACTCGACCTTGCCGAGCACGTCGGTGACGGACTGCTCCTCGCTGACCGGCTCGAGATCGACGCCCGATGCGGACTCGACCTTCGCCGTCGCGGCACCGCACGGCACCGGGGCGGCGCACGTGACGAGCTGGACGCCCGGAGCCGTCAGGTCGTCGAGGTCCGTGATGCCCTTCGGGTTGCCCGGTGCGACGGCGATCTCGAGGACGTTCGTCGCGAAGTCCCGCGGCGAACCGCTCGCCAGGTCGGTCGACGACAGCTTCGCCATGTTCGCTTGGTCGGCGGACGCGAACACGTCGGCGGGGGCACCGTTCTGGATCTGGGTGACGAGGTCGCTCGAGCCGGCGAACGAGAACCGGATCGAGGCACCGGGGTTCGCGGTCTCGAACTGCTTGCCGAGCGTGGTGAACGTCTTCTGGAGGGACGCCGCCGCGAACACGGTGATCGACCCCGACACCTCGGTGTCCGCGCTCGACGACGAGGACGGCGACGACCCCGCCGGAGCGTCGGCGGTGGAACACGCCGACAGGCCGAGCGTCGCCACGACGGCGAAGGGCACGAGCAGCGAGCGGGAACGACGGATCATCGGGGGTCCTCCTGGTGGGCGGGTGCCTCGACCGCGACCATCGTGGCCTTCACGGACGCCACCGCGACGGATCCGACCTCGAGCCCCAGGTCATGGACGGCCTCGGCACTCATCAGGGACACCACGCGGTGCGGGCCGCACTGCAGCTCGACCTGCGCCATCACGGTGTCGACGACCAGGTCGGTGACGATCCCGACGAAGCGGTTGCGCGCCGAGCTCTTCACCGCGGACGCCGGGTCGGTCAGCTCGGAACTGCGTTCCCGTGCGTAGGCAGCTACCTCGCGACCGTCGACCACGGCTCGCCCCGCGTCGTCCGTGGCACGGGTGAAGGTGCCGGCGTCGACGAGCCGACGAACAGTGTCGTCACTGATCCCGAGGAAGGCCGCAGCGTCCCGTACCCGCAGTTGCGTCATGATCCACCGATCCTATCCGCGGATGCGGCGGCAGGGGCGGTGGAGGTGACCAGGCTGGGTCAGGACCGGTGCTCGATCGCCACGGGCAGCCCCTCGCGACGCCAGGCCTCGAAGCCGCCGTCGAGGACCGTCACGCGCCTCCCGGCCGGTTGCCGCGCCGCCCACGCGTCCGCACGGGGTCCGCGTGCGCAGTAGACGACGACCTCGTCCGCACCGGTGTCGTCGGTGACGGCACCGGCGACCACGCCGGCCGCGCGTTCCTCGTCGGTCCGGACGTCGACGACGACCAGCGGGTCCGACGGGTCCGCCACCCTGGCGGCCAGGGCGGACGGCGCGATGCGCGGCGTCGCGGAGGCACCAGCAGCAGGTGCCGGTCGACGCGAGGCGGGTCCGCGACGGACGGGGCTCTCCGTCCAGCGCCACCGGCGGGCGTCGACGGTCAGCACGCGTCCGAGCAGCGGGTCGCCGCTGCCGGTGACCAACGCGAAGACCTGTCCCGCCATCACCGCACCGACCGCACCGCACAGGGCGGGGACCACGCCGTCGAGGGCACACGAGCCCTCGTCGGGCAGGGCGTCGGGGTGCAGGTCGTGGAAGTCGACGCCGTCCGGCCCGGCGTCGCGGAAGACGCTGACCTGCCCGTCGTGGCCGAGCACGGTCCCCCACACGAACGGCACGCCCGCTGCGGCGCAGGCGTCCGAGACGGCCCGGGTGACCACGACCGAGTCGGCGGCGTCGACCACGACGTCGTGTCCGGCGACCAGGTCCGGCGTGAACGATCCGACCACGGCGACCGCGTCGAGTTCCGGGTCGGCGGCGACGGCCCGGGCGACCGCGACCTGCGCCTTCGGCGAGCCGACGTCCGCGGCGGTGAAGAGCGTCTGCCTGGCCAGGTTCGAGGCGTCGACCACGTCGGGGTCGACCACCGTGAGCCGACCGATCCCGGCGAGGTACGCGACCACCGGCGCCCCGAGCCCGCCGGCCCCGACGACGAGGATGCGCGATGTGGCCAGGCGTCGCAGCCCGGTGACCCCGACGTCGGCGAGCGCGGCGGTCCGCGATCCGAGCTGCGTCCGCCCCGGGGAGAGCGCGGTGGCGGGGGCGACGAGGGGTTCCATCCCGTCATTCTGGCCCGTCGCACCGAACTCCTGCATGTGAGAGTTCAGCGCCCGGACGCGGCGGATCCCCAGAGCAGATCGGTACGGTCGCGGGCGTGAGTTCCCCGCGCACCGGTACCGTCCCGGTCCGACGCACGACGTCGGACGCGTCGGTGCGCGCGCGCTCGCTGGGGCTCGTCGTGGCGGCTGTCCGAGCCCTCGCACGGACCCCCGAGATCACCGTCGGCGCGCTCGGCGTCGTCGTCGCAGCGGCCTTCAGCTGGGTGCCGTCGGTCTGGTACGACGAGGCCGCGACCATCGCGAGCGCACAGCGCAGCTGGCCGGCGCTCTGGGCCGAACTGCAGAACGTCGACGCCGTCCACGGCCTGTACTACGCCGTGATGCACGTCTGGTTCACGCTCGTCGGGTACTCGCCGTTCACGCTCCGGTTCCCGAGCGCGCTGGCCATCGGGGTCTCCGCCGGCCTCGTCGTCGCGCTCGGCCGTCGTCTCGGCGGGGTGCGGCTCGGCGTCGTCTCCGGGATCGTGTTCCTGGTCCTGCCGCGCGTCGCCTGGGCCGGCACCGAGGGGCGCCCGTACGCCACCGTCACGACCTTCGCCGTCGCGCTGACCCTCGTGGGGATCACCGCGGTCCGGCGCACCCGGACCGGGCACCACGCGACCCGGTGGTGGGTCGTCTACGGCCTGCTCGCCGTGGTGGCCGTGCTGTTCAACGTCTACCTGGCCCTGGCCGTCGTCGCGCACGGGGTCGTGCTCCTCTGGACCGCCGTCGCCGACCGTGCAGCACGTCGCGACGCCGTGCTCTCGCAGCGCAGCGGTCCGGTGGTCGCGCCGATGGTCGACCGCGCCGCGTTCGTGCGCTGGGGCGTCGCCGCCGTCGGGGCCGCGCTCGTGGTGTCGCCGTTCATCGTCCTCGCCGCAGGGCAGGCCAAGCAGGTCGGATGGATCACCGGCGTCGGGTGGGCCACCGTGCGCCAGGTCGTCGCGACCGCCTGGTTCGGTGCCGTCTGGCCGTACGCGGTGCTCGGGTGGGCGCTGATGATCGTCGGCGTCGTGCTCGCCGTCCGGGCAACCCGACGCCCCTCCCCCGCCGCCCGTGACCTGCTGCGGATGCAGGCCGTGCGCGTCGCCGTCCCCCTGACGATCCTGCCCACCGCACTGCTCGTCGGCGCGACCGCGGCCGGGGAGCACCTGTACTCCCCGAAGTACGCCAGCCTGAGCCTGCCGTTCGTCGCGCTGCTCATCGGCCTGGCGATCACGGCGATCCGACCCCGGCGGTGGCTGGCGCTCGCGGTCGTCGGGATGCTGCTCGTGTCGGCACCGACGAGCACGATCGTCCGGCTGCCTCACGCGAAGCAGGACTCGCACTGGGCGAACGCGGCGGCGATCATCGAGCGCGAGCGGGACCGGCGCACCGACCAGAACGAGGGCGTCGTCTTCGGCAGCGTCTGGGAGCACCCGGGCACCACCGCGCAGGTCATCGCCGACTCCTACCCCGAGGCCTTCACCGGGATGCGCGACCTCGCCGTCGCCGAGACCGGTGCCGAACGCGGGCAGCTCTGGAACGTCAACGGGGACATCGCGACGACGGTGCCCCAGCGGATCTCCGGCATCGACACCGTGTGGTTCGTCGGCGGCAAGTCACGGAACCTCCGCCCGCAGGTCACCGACACGCTCGTGGCCGAGGGGTTCCACGTCGTGCGCTACTGGCACACCGGCACGGTCATCCTCTGGAAGTACAGCCGCTGACGGTGGCGGTCCAACCGCTGACGGTGGCGGTCCAACCGACGACGGCTGTGCCGGGGCCTCGGGTCAGTGCACCACGCGCGCGCCGTGCACCGGACCGGTGGCCCGGAGTGCGACGAGGCCGGCGGCGCTGAGCTCGACCTGCAGTTCGAGCGCCGCATCACGGTCGCCCACCAGGAACGCCACGGTCGGGCCGCTGCCGGACACCAGGCCGGCCAGGGCACCGGACTTCTCACCGAGCTCCAGTGTCGCCGCGAGCCGGGGCTGCAGCCGCATCGCCGGTGCCTGCAGGTCGTTGTGCACGCAGTCGGCGAGCAGGTCGGGGTCGCCCGCGCGCAGGGCCTGCAGCACGTTGGCCTCGACCACGGGGTGCGACGGCGCCGGCGAGATGTCGGCGCGGTACCGCTCCCGGTGCTCGTCGAGCGCACGGTAGACGGCGGGGGTGCTCAGCCCGTCGTCGCTCAGGGCGAGGACCCAGTGGAACTCGCCCTTGGCCAGCGCCGGGCTCAGCTCGTCACCGCGGCCGGTACCAACGGCGGTGCCGCCGGCGAAGGCGAACGGCACGTCGGCGCCGAGCTGCGCTGCGAGCCGGAGCAGCTCCTCGCGACCGAGCGCGGTGCCCCAGAGCGTGTCGACGGCGAGCAGGGTCGCCGCGGCGTCCGCGGAGCCACCGCCCATGCCGCCGGCGACGGGCACCTGCTTGTCGATGGTCAGCCGCACGCCGCCGCGGTGTCCGGCCGCGTCGGCCACGAGCCGGGCCGCACGGATGGCGAGATTCGACTCGTCGACCGGCACAGTGCTCGTGTCGATCGGCCCGGTGAAGGCGACCGAGAAGTCGTCGGCGGCCTCGGCGGTGACGTCCTCGTACAGGGACACCGCCTGGTACGCCGTGGCGACGTCGTGGTAGCCGTCGTCCTGCAGCGCCCCGACGGACAGGAACACGTTGATCTTGCCGGGGGCGCGCGTCCGCACGCGGGTCGGTGCGGCCAACGTGGTCATGCGCCCAACCTATCCCGCTGCGGCTGCCGTGAACCCCCGCGCCAGGTCCGCGGTGATGTCGTCGATGTGCTCGAGGCCGATCGACAGGCGGATGAGGCCGTCCCCCACCCCGGCGGCCGCTCGCTCGGCCGAGGTCATCTGCACGTGGGTGGTCGATGCCGGGTGTACGACGAGCGAGCGGACGTCACCGAGGTTCGAGACGTGGTCGAACAGCTCGAGCGCCGCCACGAACCGGCGACCCGCGGCGACACCGCCGGCCAGGTCGAACGACAGCACGGCCGACGGCCCCTTCGGCACGTAGCGCTGCTGCAGGTGGTGCCACGGCGAGTCCGGCAGGCCGGCGTAGTGCACGTGCTCGACCTGCTCGTGTGCGTCGAGCCAGCTCGCCACGGTGGCGGCGTTCGACACGTGCCGGTCCATGCGGAGCGACAGCGTCTGGATGCCCTGCAGCACCAGGAACGCGTTGAACGGTGCGATCGCGGGCCCGAGGTCGGCGGACAGCTTCGAGCGGGTGCGCTGGATGAACGCCCGTCGCCCGAACTTCTCGGCGAAGTTCGTGTTCGCGAACCCGGACTGCTCGGTCGAGGCCAGCTGCGGGTAGGCGTCGGCGTGCGCGGCCCAGTCGAAGTTCCCGCTGTCGACGATGAGCCCGGCGATTGCGCTGCCGTGTCCGGCCAGGTACTTCGTCGCCGAGTGCACGACGATGTCGGCGCCGTGCTCGATCGGGCGCACCAGGTACGGCGTCGCGATGGTGTTGTCGACGATGAGCGGCACACCGGCCTCGTGTGCGACCCCGGCCACCCCGGCGAAGTCCAGGACGTCCCCGCGGGGGTTCGGGATGGACTCGCCGAAGAACGCCTTCGTCTCCGGACGCACCGCCGCCGCCCACTCGGACAGGTCGGTCGGGTCCTGCACGAACGTGAAGGTGATGCCGAGGTCCCGCAGGGTCGACGCGAACAGCGTATAGGTCGCGCCGTACAGCGAGGCGCTCGACACCACGTGGTCACCGGCGCGTGCGACACCGAGCACGGCCAGCGACGTCGCCGCCTGCCCGGACGCCAGCGCCAGCGCACCGATCCCGCCCTCGAGGTCGGCGATCCGGCGCTCGAGGGCTGCCGCCGACGGGTTGTTCACCCGCGTGTAGGTGTGGCCGGGAGCGTCGAGCATGAAGCGCGCGGCCGCGTCCTCGCCCGACGGGTAGACGTACGCGGCGCTCTGCGCGATCGGCGGCACGTTCGCGCCCCACCCCGGGTCGGCCTTGAAGCCGGCGCGGATCTGGCGGGTCTCGAACGCCCAGCCGTCCTCGGCGTTGGTCGGCGTGGCACCCATCAGGACTGCGCCCCGACCGACTGCCGGACGAGCGGGATGACCTGCTCGCCGAACCGGTCCATCTCCTCGAGCTGCGGCGAGAACTGCAGCAGGAGCGTGTCGACCCCGGCGTCCTCGAACTCCCGGATGCGGTCGGCCACCTGCGACGGCGTGCCCACGAACCCGGGGCGCAGGCCGCGGTTCGACACCGAGTAGTCCTCGAGCGAGGGCACGTGCTCGAGCTGCGACTTCGAGATGAAGTCCTGGTACGACTCGTACGCCTTGCCGTGCTGCACGTCGGTGATCCGGGCGAGCTCGGCCTGCGCCTCTTCCTCGGTCTCGCGCACGATGACGTACGCGGCCATGCCGAACGCCTCGAACGGCGGCAGACCGGCGTCGACGCGGCGCTGCTTCATCTCGTCGATCTTCGCGCGGAGCTCCTCGACCGTGCCGCCGTGCGTGACGTAGGCGTCGGCGTACCCGGTGATCGCAGCCTTGCCGGCCTCGCTCTCCCCACCGGCGTAGATGCGCGGCGTCACGCGGGGCTTCGGCTCGAGGTGCGCGTTCTCGATGTCGTAGTACTCGCCCGAGAACGAGTACGGGGTCTCGCGCCACAGGCCCTTCATGACCTCGACGAACTCCGCGGTGCGCTTGTACCGGTCGTCGTGCTCCGAGAAGATCCCGCCGTACTGCTTCGCCTCCTCCGCCCACCAGGCGCTCACGACGTTGAAGGTGAACCGGCCGCACGAGATGTCGTCGATCGTCGCCGCCTGCTTCGCCGTCACCGCGGGCAGGTGGTACCCGGGACGCATCGCCGCCATGATCTCCAGGCGCTCGGTCGTCGCCGCGATGGCCGCCGCGAGCGACCACGCCTCGAGCGAGGGCGCCGCCGTGCCCTTGATGTCGTTGAGGTTGAGCTCCGGCACGAGCGTCAGGTCGAAGCCGATCCGCTCGGCGCGCTGCGCCAGGCGCTTCACGTAGTCGAAGGTGACCGGCATGTTCTCGTTGTCGACGTTGCGCAGCCAGCCGCCGAAGAGCGGGGTCCAGTATCCGAATCGCACGTTGGTTCCTTGGGGGTGTGGGAAAGGCGGACGGGCGGGAGCCGCTGGTTGACGACGCGAAGCGTTGTGCGGGTCGCGCTGCCGGAGCCAGCGGAGGCAGTCGTGGCGGGCCCGCCACGGGCCTCCAGTCCGGTGGTTCTTGCGTTCTCAGGCCGTGAGCTGCGCCGCGTACTCCGCTGCCAGCAGGCCACCGAGGTACTTCGCGATGGAGCGCGGGCCGGAGGCCGGCGCGGACTCCTCGACCGCGGGGTTGTAGTTCGTGTTCGTGTTGATGTCGTAGACGACGGTGCGGCCGTCCGTCGTCTCCATGAACTCGACGCCCGCGATGGTGATGCGCTGGTCGGCGAGGATCGTGCGGAGCTGCTGGACCAGCGGGTGCTCGGCGGTGATCTCGGTCCGGACGGCGAACGCCGGGGGCGCGCCGACGGTCTCGGTGCCGGGCACGTCGCAGACGGCACCCGCGATGACCTGCGGCACCTCGCACGCGTCGGCGGGGCAGAGCTCGAAGCTGCCGGCGCTGGTGTCGACGCGGACGGCGTACACGAACTCGCCGCCGACGAACTCGACGCGGGTGATGAAGGGCTCGCGGGCCGTCAGGTACTCCTGCAGCAGGGTGATGCCGTCGACCGGGGCCTCGAACTCGGGGCTGTCGACGTAGGCGTCGAACTCGGCGAGCGAGTCGAACCGCCGGACGCCCAGGCCCTTGCCGCCCTGGTTGTGCTTCGTGATGAAGGGGACGTCCTGCCCGTCGGTGAAGGTGCGGGCGGCGTCCTTGAGCGTCGTCGTGCCGAACACGGCGGTCGTGCGCGGCACGTCGAACCCGGCCTGCTGCAGGAGCCCGTGCTGGGCGACCTTCGACACCTCGAGCTCGAGCACGTGGCTGCCGCCGACGACCTGGCGGCCGGCACGCTCGAGCCAGCCGAGGATCGCCCGGGTGTACTCCTTGCTGTGCTCGTGGCCGCGGGTGTGGGAGCTTGCGGACATGCGGCTCCAGTAGACGCCGGGGGCCGGCTCGGCCGCGAGGTCGATCTGCCCCTCGGTCAGCAGGATCTCCTCGACCGGGACGCCCTCGGCCTCGAAGGCGGCGGCGAGCGGGGGGAACCACTCGGGGTTCTCGTGGATGACGTACACGCGCGGAGTGCTCACGCCCCCACCCTAGGCACGGTATACCGCACGTGCCCAAGTGTGTGACGTGGCGTTGCTTCTCGGGGGCGGGAGTGTGCGGGGCGCGGGGCGCGGGGCGGGGGCGGGCTGGCGGCGGGGGCGGGCGTGTCGCACGATGCGCGCTTGT